>JANXSY010000233.1 GCA_025356435.1 Isosphaeraceae bacterium
CGGCGAGGCCGTGATCGTTGAAGCGGCGGATCCAGGCATACACCGTGGGACGCGAGCATCCCAGAGCCGTGGCGATGACCGGAGCGGACTGCCCCTTGGCGGCGGCCTGGATGATCCGAGCGCGCTCCACCGAGCGAATCGGGGCGGTGCGTGACTGGATGAGGGCGGCGATCGCCTGATCTTCCTCAGGTGCCATGCAGCGGAGATAGACGCGGGCGGCCATGGTGCAACTCTCCAGGGGTTACTTCGATCCACCTGTAAATCACCTGCCGGATGCACCAATTAGTAAAACCCGGGGGGTCGGCCGGCAGCCGAGAACCTGGTCGTATCGGTTGAGTTTGGCTCGGACTTTGTGTCATTCGCATCGATCTCCTACTCATCGCCCGCGAACGGGCTAACCGAAGGCTTAACTACAAAGATGCAGGTTAGGAAGAACATTCGAGGGAAATGGCCAGACAAGGGCCGAAGTCGTGCAGACACCCGGCGGAATTCGCCATGAGAACGAAATTCAGGCTTGCTTCGAAGGATATTTACAAGAGAAAAAAGCCCTGAGCTTGCGAAATGGGTCGCTTTCGGCGATGCTTCCGTGACAAAACCACGATGCTGAAGGACGACCCATGCTTCCCGACGAGCCCAATAGCGACCCCACAGAGGAGTCGAATTTCTCTGATACGACCCGCGTCGAGACGGCGGGCCACGGCGACGACCGGCCGATCGTGATCCTGCCGATCGAACTTCGCGTGCTCGATCAGGCGGAACTTGACGAGGAGTTCGACGAAGACGAGATGGAAGACGGGCCACGCACCGTCTTGATCACGGGCGCTTGCGGCAATATCGGCAGCAAGCTCCGTGCGACGCTCGGCGAGAACTACGACCTCGTCCTGATCGACCTCTATGCTCGCCCCGACGACGAGGAGGTGATCGTCGCCGACCTCGCCGAGTGGGACGAGTCGTGGGTCTCCCAGTTTGAAGACGTGGACACCGTCATTCACCTAGCGGGGAATCCGGACGAGTTCTCGTCATGGGACGACCTGGTGCAGCCAAACCTTGACGCGTTGGCGAACGTCCTCAACGCGGCGGCCTATGGTGGCGTTGAGCGTGTAATCTTCGCTAGTTCCAACCACGCAATGGGCGGCTATCGCGACCTTGGCGACATGCCAATCACCGTCGACCTACCCCCGAAGCCCGACGGCCCGTACGGCAGCCTGAAACTCGTCGGAGAACGGCTAGGGCGCAGCCTCGCCGCAGCCTTCGACCTGACCTTCATCGCTCTCCGGCTCGGGTGGGTTCAGTCGGGCGACAATCTCCCCAAGACTCTACCGGACGAGTGGTCGCGATTGTTGTGGCTCTCGAACAATGACCTCACTCATCTGGTCGAGTGTGCGATCGAAGCCGACCTCAGCGACCGGAATTTTTTGGTCGTCAACGGAATGTCAAATAATCAAGGGATGCGATGGGATCTCTCCGAAACCGTCGAATGGCTCGGCTATGAGCCCGAAGACGACTCGGGGGCTGAAGCGATCTGAGCGGCGAGTGATCGGCCAACCTCAATTCTACCACGATTAAGGGCCTCGGTCTCCTCCGCAAAGAAGGTGGCCGAGGCCCGTCTCGTTGAGGCTTACGCCGTGAAAGACACGGCTAGACGGTAGGCCCGCCCATGACTCGCCCGCCAAAGATTAGAGCGATCACGAACAGGACGAGGAAGACCAGGGCGAAGATTTTGGCGATATAGGCAGAGGTCTCGGCAAGGCCGAAGAAACCGAGAGCACCGGCGATCAGGGAGATAATCGCGAAAGCGATGGCCCAGCGAAGCATGGGATGGTCCTTTTTCGAGAGGTCAGGAAAGGAAGCCCAACCGAGGCCGCTCGCGTCGATCGAGGGTCGACGCAATCGAAGGACTCACGGATTTCAACGCGACCGAAGCGCGAGGCCCACGATGAGTCCCGCGACGAGCCCGATGCCGAACGCGGCGGCGACTGACTGGCCCGGGTTGTGTCGGACGAGATCCTCGGCCGACTCATAACGCTCTCGGACCTGCTCGGAGACCTGGCCGTAACCGTCGCGGAGTCGGTCGCCAGCAGTGTGGGCGAAGTCACCGACCGCTTGAGCAGCGTGGGCGACGGTCGATCCACCGTGTTGGGTCAGGTCGGTGAGGAACTTCTCGACGGCCTCACGAGCGATACCGGTCTTTTGCTGAATGCGACCGACGAGTTGGTCAACGTTCCCACCCGTGATCTGAAGATCATCATCCGTGAGTTGGCCCCACTTCTCCTTAACCTGCCCCTTGAGCTTGTTCCACTGCCCCTGAAGTTCCTGTGCGTTGATGGCCATCGTCATAGCTCCTGAAATCAATCCTGCCGACACCGCGGTCGGCCATGAAGGTTGAAGGATGCAAGAGTAATGCCAACCGTGGCGTCAAAAACTCTGAAAATCTTATCTGTCGAACAATCAGCATGTTCTGTTATGAAAAAAGCCTCCCGGAATGATCCGGGAGGCTTTTGAGGAATTTAGAACCATCGCCAATCAAGGCTTCTTATCGCCTGTCTTCGTGTCTTTCTCGGTGATGGTCTTGGTGTCGGTGCCACCTGGGCCCTTCTCGGTCACTTTGACCTCTTTCTTCGTCTCTTCGCCACAGCCGGTGAACATTGCGGTGATGCCGAGCATCAGGGACGAAATGATAAAGCGTTTCATCGATCGATCCTCTTGTATACGGTTTCCGCTTCGCCAACCGCAGCCCAATGCCGCCAGCTTCGTAGCGTCGCTGAACGAAGGAAATAGGCAAGCGGCGTGCCATACGCATGCGCGCCTTATCCGGCCTGTTGTTCTTGACTAATTTCCACTTCGCACTAGGAACGGTGGTTCGCCTAGTCGCGCAGCGGAATACGCGAAATGTGCAGGCCGATTCGCGGCATGACCCTTGCAACACTTTAAACATCGTTGGACCTCATCAGGAGGTTTGGTCAGTTCTCCAATCATTAAAATGAAGGAGCCTCGGCAATGCCTTCAGGAAACAAGGGCGGACAGAGTCAAGGGCAGAACCGGCAGAACGGTGGAGTGCCACGTCCCGATGAGGATCAGGGGTGGAAAATCGCCCAGCAGGTCCGCGAAGGGGCCGAAGGTGCAAGCAATCGGTTGCACGAAGGCTACGACGCGGCTCGTGAAGGGATCACTCACGGCTATCGTCGGGCTGAAGACGCGATCGCACGCAATCCCGCCCCGAGCGTCTTGCTGGGCTTTGGTCTCGGATTCGGCCTCGGCCTCGTGCTCTATCAGATGTTCGCCCACGAAGAAGAGAGTTGGACCGAGCGGAATATTACCGGGCCAATCCGCCACATGCATGTCCCCGAATCGGTCAAGCACGTACCGGAACACGTCCATCACTT
This sequence comes from Isosphaeraceae bacterium, assembly GCA_025356435.1. Lineage (GTDB taxonomy): Bacteria > Planctomycetota > Planctomycetia > Isosphaerales > Isosphaeraceae > CAMFLR01. The sequence goes on from JANXSY010000233.1 coordinate 3,384, forward strand.
GGCCGACGCCATCGTCAGCCGCCTGCCGCACTCGGTCCGGAAACACCTCGGTTGATTTCTCGAATGCGTTGATGCGAAAGCTGGCGAGAACGAGGCCGTCCCCGATCCGATAGGGTTGGGACGGCCTCTCCCCATTTGACGCCCGGCCGTGGTCAATCGACAATGCTTCGACCGAGTTGTCGAATCACTGGATATGGCCGGTCTTCCCTCGACGCGTATGACGACAGGCGGTGGGTTGTGCTCAAGTCGTGGAAAACGTGGGTATTGATCGTCCTCCTGATCGGCCCTTACGCGGTCTATATCGGGCTGGGGTTTCTCTGGCTCTTCGAGCGGGGATGGCTGCTGGCGAGCCTCGCCGGGCTCCTTGGCTTCGGCGGAGGTGTGCTCTTCTATGTGCTCGCCGCGCGATGGACTCGGACCAACCGAGATCTGCTGCCGCCGATCGACTGGAACACGCCCTCAACCTTCTCTCCAATCGATCGCCAGGCATGGTCGATCGTCGAAGGGGAGTCGGATGTCGGAGAAGGCGTACCGCTGGAGTCGCTTACGGGTGCCGACCTCTATATCGATACCGGACGCCGTCTCGCGAATCGGCTGGCGAAGCATTATCACCCGCTCTCGGACGACCCGATCGAAAATGTTCCGGTGATCGAGCTGCTCACCGCCCTCGAACTCGCGGCCGAAGACCTCAACGGCCTTTGCCGCCAGGTACCGGGCGGAGACATGATCACGGCTGGGCACTGGAAAACCGCCATCCAGGCTGCAGGATATATCACGAAGGCAAATAATCTCTATTCTTACATTCTCCCGCTCTTCAATCCGCTCACCGGAATTTCTCGCCTCGCCTCGCAACACCTCATGGTGAAGCCGGCTTGGAAGACGATGCAGCAGAATCTCCTTCGCTGGTTCTTCCAGGCTTACGTGAACCGACTTGGCATGCACCTGATCGAACTCTACAGCGGTCGGCTGGTGATCGGGTCTGCACAGTATCGTCGCCTGGTGCGGAAGATGGGCCAGACTCCGACCGAGGTCGTCACCGAAGCCGGTCCGCTCACGATCACAGTGGCCGGGGCACGCGACTCGGGACATGCGGCTTTCGTCGCGGCGATTGTCGCGGCAAAGGAGGGTGATCGAACCTTGGTCTCCGCACGGCTCAAGGGCGCGGGAATGAGCGAGGAGGTGCTCAACAAACTTCTGCTGGCGAATTGGGTCGAGGCGACTGGCTATACAACAAAGCCAGATACGGAAACCGCACGCGACCGATCAACACGGCGGCACGCGGTCGCTGAGGCGACCGAGGTTGACCTGCTCCTCCTGTTCATCGACGACCGCCACGGCACTCTGACGGCCGACGCCGCGTTCGCCACCGCCTGGGACCGTTGGTTCATCGAGCACCCGTCCCGAGAGCGCCCGCCGATCGTCGTGGCCATGTTTGCGACCGACCGTTCTCGACTTGAAGCCGCGCGGGCGGTCTTGCCCCCGAGTGTGATCGATATCCTCGCCGTCGACCCGAACACGACCTCCGAGATGGATCGGATCGGCTCGATCCTGCCGACGGTCGCGACCCAGTTGCCGCGCGCCGAGCGGGTGTCGATCCTCCGCCATCTCCAGAGAATCTCGTCCCGATCGAAGGCGGGTCGGCTTGTGAGCCAGGTCGGCGAGAGCGGAAAATGGATCTGGGAGAACCTTCGGAAGCCAAAATCTGCCGGTATGGCCCAGCCCAAACACGAGCCGGAGAGCACGACACGGATCTGACCCGCGTCGGGATCGGTCGTTGTGTCTCTTCCACACTTTTTGGCACTGAGATTGCGTAACTATTGGACAAGTGGGGCGGTCGTGAACCGCCTGCGGTTTGTCACGCTGGAGAGGAACGCAACGTGGCGACGGCTCCTAACGAGATCGACGACATTCGCCGCCAGATGGCCCGGATACGCCGCGAACTCCACGAAGATGTTCGCGACGTGGTCAAAGGGGCCGAGGCCGTCTCCGATTGGCGTCACTACATGCGCATGTATCCGTGGGCGACGGTCGTCGCGGCGGCTGCGATTGGCTACTTCGTTGTCCCGAAGCGGAGGAAGCCGGCAATCAAGGCGGCCGAGGTGGCCCAAGCAGTCGCTGCCGTGATGCCCCAAATGGTCCTCCCGACACACGCCGCTTCCCCGAAACCCAGCAAGGGTTTAATCCGTGGTGCCCTCGGCCTTCTCACGCCGATCGCCTTGCGGGCCGCACAGAACTATGCGACTCATTTCGCCTCGAACTGGATCGCCCAGCAGCAAGCTCAGATGGCCGCAGCCGGGATGGCACCCCATCCCGAATCGCCCTCTCCCGGCGTCACGATGCCCGGTGGTCCTTCTCGTCCCGTCCAAGCGGGCCGTGGTGACGGATCGAGGATCTAAGGAGATAAAACGATGGTCGATCGAGTCCAATTCGGTGCCAATAACCAGGCTCTTGAGGTCATGGCCACCGCCCGTGAGACCTTCACAAACAGCACCCGAACCGTCAAGGAATACATCAGCAAACAACCCGCGCGTGCCATCGGCATCGCGCTCGGAATGGGGGTCCTCCTGGGATGGCTCATCAAGCGTCGATGAATGGCGGACTTCGGTTTCGAGGCAGGCGCGAAAACGTCCTCGAAAGTCTCAGCGACCTCGGTGGAGACGTGGCCTCGCTCGTCGAGTTGCAGGCGAAGCTGACGGCGATCGACCTCAAAGAGACGATCGATAAGGCGACCTACCCGTCCGTGACACTCGCAGTTGCGGCGGTAGTCCTGATCGGGGCGATACCTGTCATGTTCATAGGACTGGCTTTTGTCCTTGCCATAGCATTGTCAATCAGCCAGGGTGCCTCACTGTTGATCGTTGGGGTCACATTCGCCCTGATCGGCGGGGTCATCGGATGGATCGCGTTGATGAAAGTGCTCCAGAGCCTCCAGAGCTTCCGCCGCTCCCGCGAAGAGCTTATCCGGAACATTGCCTGGGTCAGGACTGTCATCGCCCAAAGTGGACGCGAGACCCATCGTTCGTGAAGTCATAAAAATCGCATTCGGACGCGGCACAGCTCAAGAGTTGTGACCGCGTCCGGTCAATTGCATTTCATTACGAAAAACGAATGGACGCCGCAGCCATGTCTCAGGCTGCGGCGTCCGTTTTGCAGACCGAGGTCATACCGAGCGATTAGGGCTTCTCGACCACGTCCGAGACGACCCGTCCGAGTTTCTGGGTCGAGATGTATGGAGACACGTCGGACCAGGCGATAATCCCGACGAGTTGATCTGAGGAGTCGGTCACGAGCAGGCGGCGGACAGTCTTCGAGGCGAAGCCCGACTCGATCTCTTCGAGCGATGCTCCGGGACGGACCGCGATAACGCCACGGGTCATAATATCGGAGACGGGAAGGTCGATCAGATCGGCCCCTTTGTCGATGAGCGAGAGGGCCACGTCGCGATCGGTGAGAATACCAACCGGCTTGCCGTCTTCGGTGATCGGCACAGCACCGCAATCCGCGTCGCGAAAGATCATCGCGGCTTCGAGGACGGTGCTAAAGGTCGAACAGGTTCGAGGGGCCGGGGTCATCAGGTCGGCAGCGGTGGGCATCGAAACGTTCTCCGGTAAATCGGACAATCTCGATCCACGAGACATAAGAAAAGAAAATGCAAGTCTCGCGCCGCTGCAACCCGTCCGATTTAGGTTGACTTGAAAGGATACTTGTCGATTTCATACTGACTGATCTTGCCAGAGACCGAGCGTCTCGACAGTCCGCAAAGTTCGGCGCAGCGGCCGACGTTGCCCCTGCTTTTTTCGAGCGCCTTGGTGATGTATTCTCGCTCAATCTGTTCGGTCGCCTTCTGTAAATAGAAGGGCAGCGGGTGCTTGAGATCGATCTCGAACCTCGGCTTCTCTTCGGACGTCGCCCCGCTCACCCTTGGGGGGAGGAACTCCGGGAGAATCGTGTCGCCCACGGTAGTAACCGCGGCGCGTTCGATGGCGTTCTCCAGTTCGCGGATGTTGCCCGGCCACCGATAGGCGAGCAGGCGTTCCATCGTCTCGGGCGAGACCTTCTTCGGCTGTTCGTTTGTTCGCGTGTACTTGTTAAGAAAGTGCGTGACGAGCAGGGGGATGTCTTCGGGCCTCTCGCGGAGTGGAGGGACGTCGATCTTAATGACGTTGAGGCGGTAGTAGAGGTCTTCCCTAAACTTCCCCTCCTTGACCAACGTTTCGAGGCTCTTGTTCGACGCGGCCACGACCCGGATATCGACCTCAATGCTCTCATGGCCGCCGACTCGCTCGAACTTCCGCTCCTGAAGCACGCGAAGGAGCTTCGCCTGCATGGCCTGGGAGATATCGCCGATCTCGTCGAGGAAAATGGTGCCCTTGTCGGCGAGTTCGAAACGCCCCTTCCGTCGCGCATCGGCCGAAGTGAAGGCACCTCGTTCGTGCCCGAAAAGCTCCGATTCGAGCAGGCTTTCGGGCAGGGCCGCGCAATTGATGGCGATGAGGTTGCCCTGCCTGTCCTCACCAGAAAAATGCACAGCCTTTGCAATCAATTCCTTGCCAGTTCCCGTCTCTCCCTCGATGAGAACGGTGCTCTTGGTGCCTCCGATATGCCGCACTAGCTCGAAGATCGAGTACATCTTCGGGTTTTTGCTGATGATGCTATGGAAGCTGAAGTTTTCCTTGAGTTGCTGCCGGAGTTGGAGCACCTCATCCTGAAGCGCCCGCTTCTTCAGGGCCCGGTCGATCACGATCTGGAGGTTGGTCGGGTCGATCGGCTTGGTGAGAAAGTCATATGCACCAAGTCGCATCGCCTCCACGACCCGATCAATCGAGCCGAAGGCGGTCGTTACGATCGTGGTGACCATCACGCGACGCTGCGCGACTTCCCGGATCAAGTCCATCCCCCCCATGCCGGGCATGCGGAGGTCGGTAATTAGCACGCTGTAATCGGCGGCGGCCAGCGCCGTAAGCGCGTCTTGCCCATTAGTGACTGCGTCGACACTTAGCGATTCCGACTCCAGGAGTTTCCGCAGCTGCGTCGTACTGTAGGCATCATCGTCGACTAGAAGCACTTTCCTGCGCATACAACGTAGTTCCTTGTAGAGATGGCGGAGATCCAGGCGATTGATCGACTCATATCCAAGCCGATAGAGAGAGTCATTGCGCGACAATGGGCAAATTCGATTCCAATCCACCAACACTTAACTCTGATTTTCGCACAAGAGCAATGAAATTCCAGTTCTTCTATCTTCACAAGCAATCATGTGCCCTCTCGCGGGTATTCTATCGCTTTCAAGTCGAAGGTATGTTAGTGGTGTTTGATTTAGTGGCATATCCTTTGCAGACTGATTTTTCTATTCCGACTCTGAGAGCATCTTTGTCTTGAATAGAGTGTGAAGAGTTTTGCCTCAGGCCCCTTCATAAGTATTACGACAAATGGGTTCATCACTCCAGTCAGCGCCATGATTGGCTCAACAGACCTAACCTCACCTTCACGGAGCGTCCAATAGGGCGCAGCCACCACGATGATCCCGTCTCCGATCCCCATCGACGTCGAGCTTCTCGCGACCATCGTCCACGATATTCGCAATCCCCTTAACGTGATTGGTCTCACGTTGCGGGTGATCGAGCAAATGCCTGATCATCTCCGCTCCGAGATTCAGGAAGACGTGGATTTCCTCCGCGATAACGCCGGTCAGATCGAGAAGATGCTCTCGCTCCTCAGCGATTTTTGCCGCCTAAGCGAGTTGGAGGACCCGGGCACCCCGGCCTCGTTCGATCCGAGGCGTTTCATCGAAGAAGTGCTCGCTGAGCGTGCGCATCGGGGGAACGATAAAGCGTTTCCGGCCATCTTTACGAGAGACCCGTCCACCCCTGCTTCGGTGAATCTCGACCCGGTTCGAGCGAGGATCGCACTGCTGTGTGCTCTGACCAATGCTGCGGGGGCCTCAGATTGCCCTCTCTCCGTTAGGACTTCGGGAACGGCTGACCGTTTGACGATTGCAATCATCGTGAAAAAGCCGCCGCCCTCCACGGTGTTCGCGAGAAGGGTGAATCCCGAGCAGTACGAGCGGCTTATTGCGACGCAAACCGAGCGGCGGGGCCTCGACCTGGCCATCGCCTCGTCCATCTCGGCCCAGTTCGGCGGGTCGCTCCATCTCGATGTCGCGCCGAATGAAGGAACGACCATCGTGATCGACTGGCCCGTCAATTCGGCCTGAGTCCGGAAGTCAATCGGGCGGGAAGCTCATCGAGCATGCCGAAATCGAGGAGTCGCTCGCCTGTCCCCGCCCAACAGCGCAGCGAGCGGCCCGACCAGCGCTTCGGGACGGGCATCTGGGCCACGTTAAGCCCTGCCGCGTTGTTGCTGAAGGCCGGGAGGACGATCGTCGATGGCCCGACGAGCAGGCACCGCGCCACCGTCCGTCCCACGCGCAAGATCGGGTGATCGTGCCCCGAGATGGTGCAAGCTGCCTCGATCGGCCGATGCCCATGGGCGATTGTCCACCCGTCAACCTCGATCGTGAGCGGCGATCTCCGGCCGTGCTTGGGGTCGTGGTTGCCCAAGACTCGGATGAGTTCAACCCCGCGCACCTTCATCCAGCGTTCGAGCTCGACGAGATCCGCGGTGGTTCGCCGACACGGTAGGGGCGACTCGACGAGATCTCCCGCGACAATCAGTCGCGTGATTGGGCCTCTATCGAAGAGCGAGGTCAGCGACCGGATCGTCTCCGTGAGCGAATGGGCGGGCACGATATCTCCACCGGTCCCCCTTGCCCACTCATAACCGAGATGCACGTCGGCAATCACCGCCGTTCGCTCGGCGCGATGTATGACAGCCCCCTCCGGCGCGAGCCACCAGCGACCGGGCCCTGGGACAAGGACGGATTGTGTCATGATCCATCGGCTCGGGTGGTACCGAGGAGTCGGGCGTGAAGCCGGCCAAGCGCGTCGTCGGCGGTCTCGAAAGAAATGGCTTCGCGTCTGGACGAGGAGATCCAGGCCAGGGCGAACGGAGAGAGAGAGGGGAGCGATCGAAACCTGACCGTCGGCCCGGAGGCGAGCCAGTCGAGGGCCGAACGGGTATCGAGCAGGTCTTCGAGGACTTCTCGACGGGTCTCGCGGAGCAGGGGGTGGTCAGGGCACGCCGCCCGAACGAGAGGGTAGAGCCTGTTGCTCACCCAGAGCATCCCCCCCACACGCGTCCTGCCTCCTTCGGGATTGCGGAGCACCATCAGGGCCGTCGCGGCGACGTGTCGGAATCGTCGGGCTATCAGTTCGCCCCGATCCAGGCCATCGACGACGTCATCGGCGAAGTCAACGGGCGAGACGAGGGCAGGAATGTCGGCCGTCGCGAGCCGAAACCCGTCGGGTAGGCTGATCGACCAGCCGAGGTCGGCGATGGAGAGGGCAAGGTCGCGGCCGAATCGACGTCCCAACCTCGCCCCCATGGCGCGGGCGAGGGCTTCGATGGCCGAACGCCCGAGGGGGGCGTGAAAGGTGTAGGTAAAGCCGGAGTCCTCTTCCGACGGCGATTCCTCGACGAGGAGTAAGTCATCGGAAGGAACCTCACTCTCCCGCTCCTGCGCCGTGATGAGCGATTCGATGACGCCCGCAGCCTCGGGATCGAGGTCGTGCGTTTCCATCAACCATGAACGGAGCGACGAGGGCCCGTCGGCAAGAAGACTCGCGGCGCGGGTTCGAAAACCGGCGAGGTCGCGAGCCAGCTCGGGCGAAAGGCCCTGCCGGTCGCTCGACCAGCGAGGCAGATTGGGCTCACCGCCAGATGAGTTTGCGTGGACAACGGTGCCCTCGATGCGGCGAAATTCGAGCGATTGACCATCAAGGACGAACCGATCCCCAGGCTGGAGACGCTCGGCATAGGCCGATTCGAGGGTGCCTATTGGCGTCCCATTGGCGATGACGCGGCAAGACTCCTCAGAGGTGATCGTGCCGACGTTGCCCCAGAACCAGCGGATCACCCGACGACTCCTGATCCCAAACCGGCCGCGTGCCTTCCAGATTCGCGGAGCCGTCCACCGAGGGGCTGCGCCAGGTTCTGACTCATAGGCTCCGCTCGGCGCGGCGAGGTCTCCAGCGAGGAAATCGAGGCAGGCGTCGTAATCGGCACGTGAAAGCCCAGACATCGGCCCCGCTTTGCTCACGAGGTTGTAGGAGTCGTCGGATTCGCATTCGCCGCCGCAGGCCATCCCGATGAGTTGCTGGCAGAGCACATCGAGCGGATTCTCCACCATCCGCAAGGGCTCGATCCGCCCCTCACGCGCCGCGTGGGCGGTGACGACGCCTCCGACCAATTCGGCTGGGGTGGCGGCGAGCAATAGACCACGCGTCGTCTCCCCGGGACGGTGCCCCGCCCGTCCGACTCGCTGGAGACAGCGTGAGGCGCTGCCGGGAAGGCCGACCAGAATCGAGAGGTCGGCGTCTCCGATATCGACCCCGAGTTCAAGGCTGGTGCTGGTGACGACCGCCTTGAGGTCCCCCGCCTTGAGCGACGCCTCGACCGCGCGTCGGCGATCCGCATCGAGCGCCGAGTGATGGGCGGCGATCGCGGCGGGCTCGACCGTACCCATCGCGCGGAGGTCATGAGTGACTTTCTCCGTGAAGGCCCGGGTGTTGGCGAACACGATCGTGGTCCGGTTCGCGGAGAGCGCCCGATCGAGGCGGCGGAGCAGGCGGCGATACGTCAGGCCGCGATGCGGCGATTCGTCGGCCTTGAGGAGCGATTCGACCTCGATCACGAGGTCTGAGCTTGGAGCCGGATCGGCCTCCAGAATCCGACAACGGCGGCCAGGTCCGACGAGAAATCGCGCGACCGGCTCGGCCGGACGACAGGTTGCGGAGAGGCCGATCCGGACTGGGTCAGAACCGGCCTTGGCCGCGAGTCGTTCGAGCGAGATGGCGAGGTCGGCCCCTCGTTTGTTCGGAACGAGCGAATGCACCTCATCGACGACCAGATGCGTCACACCTCGCCAGAGGGGAGTCCATGCGGATTGGCTGAGGAGGAGCGAGAGGCTCTCCGGCGTCGTGATCAGGAGGTGAGGGGGCTTGTCTCGCTGCTTCCGCCGATGATAGGCCGAGCTATCGCCAGTCCGGACGCCGACCTGAATTGGGCTCGAATCGAGGCCGAGTTGAAGGCGGATCGACTCAAGCGGGAGGCTCAGGTTTCGCTCGATGTCGTAACTGAGGCTGCGGAGCGGCGAGACGTAGACGCAACGCAAGCCCGACGTGAGCGAGCCGGCCTCATGCTCGAGATAGAGTCGGTTGAGGATCGCCAGGAAGGCGGCGAGCGTCTTGCCAGTCCCGGTCGGCGAGACGAGCAGGGTATGCTCGCCAGCGTCGATGACGGGCCAGGCCAGCCGTTGCGCGGAGGTCGGACCCATCGGGAAGGTCGCCGCGAACCAGGTTCGGACAGAACCCGAGAGCGGACCGAGTTCGGAGGGCGTGACAGGCTTATCAGTACGCATCCGAGCGGGCAAAGGTCTGGCCCTCGCCTCGACTCCTGGTGACTTTCCTGGGGCGGACAGCGAGCGGGTCTAGCCTTCAACATATCGCAAGCCTGACCGCTTGGCCAGGTGGCGGGTTCAGGCCGATTTCGTCGCTCCGCCCTTGGGAACGTCTCCGGGCCTCTCGGTGAAACTTTCGAGACTCCGACGGAGGACGGGAGCAAGTGCGTCAAATCGCCCCGATTTGGACACTGTAGCAAGATTACCGGGTCATGCCGCTCTCGCCTCGTGCAGGGTCTTGGTCGTTTCGGCCCGAGTTCGGGCCTGCTGCTCCCGGAACAGGTCCAATGCCAGCCGGACCTCGATCGCTCGATGGGTCCGCACACGGTACACCGTCTTCTGCATCTTCCGGTAACGCCGATTCCCTCGCTCCACCGCGTTCGATGTCGCACCCAACTGCGTCTCGTCCAGGAACACCAGTGCCTTCGCCAGGCCCGGCATGAACAGCTTCTTCAAAACCTTCCGGAGTCGAACGAATCGCCGCAACCGCGCCCGCAATCGGGCCAGCTTGTCTAACGCGGTCGCCATCCGGCATCGCCGGTCGAAGAGGCGATAGACCTCTTCCATCAGACCGCGCAGACTGCGGAGTTGCGGCTGGCCCCGGCTGATTCGAGCCAGAACCTTCCGTTGCGAAGCCGTGAGGTGGTGTCGCACGAAGAGATAGCGGTGCTCGAACAGCGCACCGACCTTCCCCGCGATCCGCTTTTTGCGCCGGGCGGCTTGCCGTGCCGCCTTCGAGCCGGGACGGCCACGCGCCAACTTGGGGGCGGCCGACGCCAAGTCCTTGCGGAGCTTGGCCACCGCGCCGAGAACCGCTCTGGTCACTTCCTTGAGGATGTGGAAGGTGCAGAGTTGATGCGGCACCTGACCGAAGACCGTGGCGATCGGCTCGGGATACAGCGGCGAGCCGTCGGTCGTGATCCCCTTGAGGGTCAACCCTCGTGCCGCCAGGGCCGCCTGGAAACGGCGGAAGAACGCCTCGATATCGACGTGGATCGGGTCGTGGTCGAGAACCTGATAGAGCAGCCGCTTGAAGGTGCGGTTGTCGACGATCGAGAGGATGCAGAACGGGCCGTCATACAGCTCATCGGCGGCGATGTAGCCCGAGAAGTCCGACAGTGCCCAGTTGAGGTAGTCGGGGTCGATCCGTCGCGCCGCCTTTTTCCCCCCCGGCCTCGACCCAGTTTTGGATCGTTGCGAAGGGGACGAACACGCGGTGCTCTCGCCAGAGGGTCCAACTGGCGGAGCGATAAGGCAGGCCGTCTTCGATGACGAATCGGACGGCGGCGGCGATGACACGTCGCGTGTAGTGACTGCCCGGGTCGGCGAGGTCGGTCATGTCGGCGTTGAAGTACTTATGGCAGGGTATGCAGTAATGTTGCGAGTAGATCAGTAGGATATCGCGAGGCCGTCCCGTGAGCGAGTTACCCAGGTCGTGGAGTGTGCGTCGCGCGACGCGATCGCGGTAGGAACTGTGACCGCAATGCGGACAAGGCCGTCTGCGGTAATTTCGGCTCCGGCACGCGACCTTGGTTTTGGGCAGGTCGTCGATACAGGTTGTGCCCTCGGTGGAATCGGGACGATATTCGCCAGGCCCTGGCATGATGAGTCTCCTGGAAGAGCGGTTCTACCAGGAATTACGCTGACTCGTGGTATTTTGTTCACAAAATTGGCCCGGTAATCGTGCTATAGACTCTTAATTGTCATTGTTTATCTTGTATGCGAACAAGCCGGTAGTCTTTTTGAGCTTTGCACGATTTCAGGCCGGCTACCAGCCGACGGTTTCGCTTGTGGTGACCTGGGGCGGTGCCACGGTGTTCTCGGAATTGAACCCCGGGGAACAGCGCTATCACACATTCACCTTCAATGTCGTGGGTACCGGGTCTGATACGCTCCTATTCACTTCGGCCAATGACACGAGCTACACCTTCCTTGACGATGTCAGCGTCACGCTTGTTTCGACCCCCGAACCTTCAACCCTCATCTCTGCCGCCGTCGCCATCCTGGCCTGCGTCGGTAATGGTCGGCGTCGTGGTCGGGCGCGACTCGCCTGATCTCGACCATTGGCTCGTTCATCAACAGCCCCTGTCCTTCGCGGCGGGGGTTTCTTGTTTCGCTGAGGACAACTTCGGCCCGAGCATGAGTCAGGGGGCTGCAAAGTCTTCTGGCTTATGATTGTCTTCCCGATGGGCCGTCGCGTGTCGTAGACTTGGGGCACCCCTTGATGTCCCTCGTCACGAGCGCCGGAAGGCTCGATCCGTGTCCGAATTGCCGATCAATAAGGTGTTGCCGCCGGCCGACCGCGACCAGGGTCGGGCCTGGAGTCGTCAGGCTGCGCGGTATGGCGACCTGTTTCTCGACCCGTTTCGGCCAGGGGTCGAGAGTCCTCTACTGCCGGCCTTGGCGGATCTGCCGAGACCCGAGACGCTCACGGTGGCCGACCTCGGGTGCGGGATCGGGCCGCTGTTGCCTGATCTGGTCGGGAAATTTGGGCGAGTGATCGCCGTCGACTTCGCGCCGGGGATGATCGCCAAGGCAAAGAAACGGCTCGGCAAGGAGGCGGCGAAGGTCGAGTTCCTCGCGCGGCCGATGTTCGAACTCGATGACCTTGCCGGTCAGCTTGATGTCGCTATCGCCGTTAACTCGATCGTCATGCCCGACGTCCGGGACATTGATCGCACCCTCTCGGCAATCCGGGCGGCGATGAAGCCTGACGGCGTCTTCTATGCCGTGTTGCCGGCGATGGACGCGATTCATTATCATACAATGATCCTGCATGACCAGGCGCTGGACCGTGGTCTCGAACCCGAGGAGGCCGAGCGGCACGCGGCGTTTCATGCCGAGCATCATTTCTACGACTTCGCCCTCGGCCGATTCGGCTTCCTGGGCCTCCGCCAGAAGTTCTGGCAACCGTTCGAGGCCCGCCACCGCTTCGCCAAGGCCGGTTTCCGCGAGGTGGAACTCTCGCAGGTCCTCTACCCCTGGGACGATAGCATCGCCGGCTTCCAAGACTTTACGCACCTCCCCAAGAGCTGGGACTGGTTCGTCAAGGCGCGGCCGTGACCCGGTCGTTGACAACATAACGCCGGGGAGATGTTCCTTGTTGACGATCTTGTTTTGGAACTTTCCGGGTAAAGAAGATGCCCTGCGTGCCGAGGCCCTTCCGCTTGGCAAGGGCGGTGCAGGATCTCAACGTCGACGTGTTGGTGCTCGCCGAAACCGCGAAACCGGTAGCGGTCTTGAAAGAGCTGAAGGCTTTCAATGCGTCTTTTGAGATCGCGGAAGAGCCGCCCCTTCCGCATCCGAAGATCGCGTTCTACACGCGGTTTCCGGCGGAACACCTGCGGCCGTTTCGCGCCGACGGTCGGCTCGACGTGAGACGGCTCAAGTGGGGGGATCGATGCGAGGTGCTGTTGGGCGCAATTCATTTCTTCGATCGGAAAACCTATTCACCAGACGAGCAAGCGGCTAAAGCCTTCGGCGTTTACTGAACGTTGCGTGACGCGGAACTCGACGCGAGTCATACTCGAACCGTGCTCTTCGGCGACCTGAACATGAACCCGTTCGATACTGGCATGGTCATCTGCGAGAGCGGTTTCGCCGCGATGGCAACACGCTCGCTCGCCTCGCGGCACAGCGGATCTGGCTTCACGGAGCGGCAGCGATTTTACAATCCATCGTGGTCGCGAATGGGTCAAGAGTTGCCGCAGGCACCCGGTACATTTGCCTTTCATCTTCCGAATCGACCTTCCGAAAGAGTCCATCGATCTCTGAATCCGTCGAGAACTATTGGGGAATCGACGACCATCGTGACCCTGCTCAAGCAGCAGGCGGAGATGCTCTCGAAAATCACGAAGGGACGAGTCAAGGGCGTGGTCAAAGAGTCGGCCGAGGCGGGTACCATCTACGTCTCGCTCTATGTCGGCGTGCCCGCGCTCGGCGACTACCAATTCAAGCTCTTCACCGCCGCTCATCCTTTCAACGTTGACCCTACGGCACCATTCCCGATCCGCATCGAAGACACGTTGGGCAACCTGAGAGACGAGATCCTGAGCACGGACCAATTCAAGGTCTTCCTGAAGAACTTCCTCTCCTCTCCTGAGGTTCGCGACTCCATCGGAAATTTGATGAGGATCGGCGCTGAACGAGTGACGTCCTGAATGTCGGGCCGCACGGGCCGAATACCACAGCGAGACGAGCACGACCATGCCCGAAGATCGTTGGACTCAAGAGCAGTCGATCAAGGATCGCAAGAAGCAACTCTATGACACCGACGCGCCTCCCGAAGTCGTGCCCGGCAAGCCGTTCGTCGACTTCCTCCGCGATACTCCCTCCGCTCCCCTCTCCGGCGGCATGAAGACCGCGCTCTGGGCCGTCGGCGTGGTCGTCGCTCTCTTGCTTGCCGCTGCGCTGATGAAGGGAATCGGTGGGCCCAAACATCCCGCCAAGCCGGCCGCAAAGGTCGCCGTCCCGTCGGGGCGAACTGCTTCGAAAGTCGGCACGACCTGAGGAAATTTGGTCTCAGACACTTGACGGGGGCGGATTGAATTTGTATTAATACAACGACACAAGAGCTTCGCGGGAGTCTCCGCGACTTGTGTCGCATCTTTGCGCTTTCCGTTGTGAATTAGGAGCGTTCGATGATCCGTCCCTTGGTCGCAATGACGGCGATTGTCTGCGGTTTGGGCCATCTCGCCGAGGCCCAGGTGAAGCTCGAATACAAGGTCGCTGAAGGAATGATCGAGCGGCAAAAGTTGTCGGCGAAGGTCCACCAGGTGATGACGATCAACGGGATGGACGTCGAGACGGACGTTGATCAGGGGGCGGTTACGGTCTCGTCGAACGGCAAGCGGAAGCCCGACGGGACTCTGCCGATCGAGATCACGCTCGAATCGTTCAGGATCAAGATGACGCTCCCCGGCGGCATGGAGATCAACCTTGACTCCGCCGACAAAGACCTCAAGGTCGACCTCCCGCAACTCGCCTTCATCGGCGACTTACTCAAGGCGATGCGAGGGGCGAGCTACACCGTGGTGCTCGACGCGAAGGACCACGTCAAGTTCGTCGAGGGGACCGAGAAAAACCTGACCAAGGCGGCCGATCTGCCGAAGCAGGCCGCCGAGGCGCTCAAGGCCCGCTTCAATGCCGATCGGATCAAGCGAGAGTATGAACAAGTCTATGGAAACCTTCCCGATGTGCTCGTCCGCGAGGGTGAGCCGTGGGAGCGGACCGAGACGAATGACATCGGCGGCGGGCAGACACTGACATTCAAGCGCCAATACGAGTACAAGGGGACGGTCAAGAAGGGGGACAAGACCCTCGACAAGATCGCGGTCAAGGCGATCGAGGTCTCCTACAAGCAGGACTCGAACGTCGAGTCTCCGGCGAAGGTGACGAAGAGCGACCTCAAAATTCAATCGTCCGAGGGAGCCATCCTCTTCGACCGCGAGGCCGGGGCCGTCGTCGAGCGGCAGGACAAGACTCGCATGAAGGGCGGAATGAGCTTGAATGCCGGGGGCATGGATCTTGACGTCAAGCTCGACCTCACGCTCGACAGCAGCCTGACCGTCGAGAAGGCCGCTAGGTAGGCGGGGGGCCGCAGTGAGGGACATTGACGCCGGCCTCCGCGCGCCCGGCGCTCGCGCCGCATGCACGACGAGGGGTTAAGATCTGTGCAGATTCACATCTCAACCACTGATGGTGTGCCGATCTATTTGCAGATCGTCAACCAGGTGAAATATCTCGTGGCCTCGGCCCGTCTGGCACCCGGCGAGGAAATGCCGCCGATCCGGGTCCTGGCTGAGCGATTGCTGATTAACCCAAACACCGTGGCGCGGGCCTATCGCGAGCTGGAGGTCGCCGGGGTGGTGACGAAGCGTCGTACGGCCGGGACGTTCGTCTCGGAAGGCGGTGCTCCGCTCGGCCTCGACGACAGGCTGGAGATCGTGGCGGCGCGCGTCGACGGATTGGTCGCGGAGGCTCGACAGCTCAACATCGGCCTCAATGCCTTGATCGGGCTCATCCGCCGTCGAGACGCTGCGCTCGGTCCTCAGACCAAGGGAGGAGATGGACGCGATGACCAGCCCTGAACTCGAGCCAACCGTTATTGAGGTGCGCGGGGTGAGCCGGCGCTTTGGCAAACAACAGGCACTTGAAGACGTGAGCTTAACTGTTCCTCGTGGCGTCGTCTTCGGCCTGATCGGCGAGAATGGCGCGGGGAAGACGACGCTGATCCGACACATCCTCGGCCTCTTTCGGCCTCAATCAGGGACGGTCCGCGTCTTCGGGCTCGACCCGACCCGCGACCCCGTGGGGGTATTCTCTCGCCTCGGCACCCTCTCTGAAGATCGCGACCTGCCCGGATGGATGCGGGTCGAAGAGCTGATCCGTTACGTGAAAGCGTTCTATCCGAGCTGGGACGATGCCTACGCCGAGTCCCTTCGCGACGCCTCCGAGCTTGATCCCAAGGCGAAGATCCGCCACCTCTCGCGAGGCCAGCAGGCGAGGGCCGGGCTGCTCGCCGCGCTGGCGTTCCGGCCCGAATTGCTCGTGCTTGACGAGCCTTCGTCAGGTCTCGACCCCGTCGTCCGTCGCGACATCCTCGGCGCGATTATCCGCACCATCACCAACGACGGCCGGACCGTGCTCTTCTCGTCGCACCTGCTCGACGAGGTCGAGCGCGTCAGCGACCACGTCGCCATGATCGATCGCGGGCGGATCGTCATCGACGGACCGCTCGATGCCGTCAAGTCAAAACATCACCAGGTCAACATTCAATTCGACGTTCCGCGATCCGACGCCCCGCCGCTCGATACGGCGATCGCGATTCAGGGGTCGGGCCGCGAGTGGTCGGCGATCTGCGAGGGAGACCTCGGCGCGATCTCGATGCGGGCCGAGGGGCTCGGCGGCCGGGTCGTCGAGGCGAGAGGGGCAACGCTCGACGAGATTTTCGTCGCGAGGATGGCCGGCCATCGCCGCAAGCCGATCGTCCCGAAGGAGGCGGCCGTCTCATGAAATCCCCCGCGATGGCCATGCTCTGGGAGTCGTTCACGCGGCAGCGATGGCTAACCCTCACTATCTCCGCCGAATTCGCCATCCTCTTCGTGCTCGCGCGCGTAATGCCGCACGAGTGGCTCGAAGACCCATCGGTGAATGTGATCGGGCTGCTGTTCGTCATATACTTTTTCCTTGGCGTCGCCGCCATGTTCGGCGTCAGCGCCGAACAGCCCAGGACGGGCAGGCAGGGGTATCCAGAACGAATGTATTTGTATCCGATCTCAACGCGCAGGCTTGTGATGCTTCCGATGCTCTTCGAGATGGCGGCGATGGTCGTCTCGTGGGTTGTGATGGCGATGCTCATCCTCCGGCCGATGGGATTCCACCCACCTGTCGCGACCGTCGCGATCGCCCTCGCGGCGGCGATGGCCTGGCTCCAGGCGGCCGTGTGGTGGCCGTTCCGGTCCGATACCTCCGCCCGCCTCGTTGCCTTCTTGGTCATGCTCCCCGCGTTGGCGATGGCGGTCGCCTGGCCGATGATCGTCCGGGCGGGAGGCACGGCGGTCGGCCTCGCGATTTCGATTGCGTATATCATCGCAGCATTGATCGTTGCCATGATTGGGGTCACGCTCGACCGTTGCGGCGCGAGGCAGGGCGACCGCGAAGCTTCGCGATTCCGCGATCGATTCGAGTCGCTGATCGAGGTCATTTCGGGTCCACAGGGGCCGTTCCGCTCGGCGTCTCGGGCGCAGTTCTGGTTGGAGTGGCGCACCAAGGGCAGGGGGGTGGTGATCCTCGTCGGCAGCCTTGCGTTCGTCACGGCGACCTTCCTTGCGGTCTTCTCCGGGGTCGTAGGCGGGGTACGGATCTTCTTGCTGATCCTGTTTGCAGAACATTGCTTCATATGCTCAATATTTGGCGTTATCTTCGCGAAGGATGATCCGTCCAAAAGGTCGATCCTCCTCTCGCCGTTCGTCGCGACTCGTCCCATGACGAGCGGTCGGATGGCCGGTCTCAAGATTGGCGCGGCTGCGGCGAGCCTGCTGGTCTCGTATGCGGTCGTCCTCGCGCTGATACCGATCTGGCTCATCGCGACGGGCAACCTTTCCTCTTTCGGTCTCATGCTCAAGCCGGTCGTCGAGTCGAAGGGGGTGGGGTTCGTCGTGCTCATCGCCGCCCTGGGACTGGTCGTCGTGCTGGGCACGACCTGGAGGGGAATGATCGGCGGGATGCTCCCGGTCCTGACGGGTCGGCACTGGGTTTCGAATATGCTCGCATTCGCATTGATTTTGGGTCTCATCGTTGTGCTCGGCCTCACCCTCTATATGACGCTCCACCAAACCCAGCGTATGGCCTGGGCGACGTGGGCATTGGCCGCGATCCCGTGGTTGATGGGCGGCGTGTTGGGCCTCAAGCTGATCGTCGGCACCGTAGCGTTTCGCAAGGCGCTCCGACGGGGGTTGATCTCCCTGGAGATGCTGGCCGGGAGCGTGGCCGTCTGGGCCGTCTTCGCCGCGTGCGTCATGGGCTTCATGGCCCTGCTGCTCAGGCCGATCGAGGTCTCGACCTGGATCACGCTGGCGATCGGCTCCGCGATCGTCCCGCCGTTCGGCCGCCTGGCGCTCGCGCCTATGGCTCTCGACTGGAACCGGCATCAATGACCTGACGCGACGAATTGTCCCCGGCTTTGAATAGTCGGCCCAGCCGGGTGTCTCTCGATTTGAAGAAGATCGTCGCTCAGCCCTGGCATCGAAATCTCGGAGGTCGTCCCATGCGTCTCGACGCGAAATCGGGCGGTGTTCTGTCATGGCTGTGGATCGGTCTCGCGCTGGCTGCGGCGGGCGGGGCAAAGGGGGCGGATCGCGGCACGCTCTCCCTCGCCTATGTCGAGGCCCGGGCGCTGTTCGAGAAGACCTGGGAGCCGACCCCCGGCGAAGGCCACGGAGACGGCCTCGGACCCCTCTATAACGCGACATCCTGCGTCGCCTGCCACCACCAAGGGGGGCCGGGCGGCGCGGGGAAGAATGAGCATAACGTCACCCTCCTCAGCCTCGTCGCAGGCGTCCCTGCGACGAGGCTCGGCGATGGCGTGTTTGTCGGAGAACCCGAAGACCTCCACCCCGGCCTGCGGAACAGCACCACCGTCGTGCTCCACGACCACGCGACCTCGGACGACGATAGGAAGCGACTTGTCTTCATAAATAGACTCGTATCAATCCAGACGCGTGATGATCTGCTGGCGATTCGCAAGTCACGGCGGAGCACTCCCGCACACGACATCTTGCTCAAGGCCGAGGCACGCAAATATCCCGGTTTTCCCGAGATCAGCGGCCGGGTCAGTCGGCTCAAGGGGGGTCAGCTCGGCCGATTCGGCTGGAAGGGCCAGACGGCGACGCTCGAACACTTCGTCATCGCCGCCTGCTCGAACGAGCTGGGGCTGGAAGTCCCCGGCCGTCACCAGGTGAGCCTGGCCTCCGCGAAAGACTTCAACGGTTCCAAGATCAAGCTCGACATGGATGAGAGGCAGACGCAACGTCTTGTCGACTTCGTCCAGACTCTTCCCCGTCCGACCCTCCACCTCATCGATCCGATCGCGCCCCTGCGTGGCCGGGTGGCGTTTGAGGCGATCGGATGTGCGGCCTGCCACACGCCGAAGCTCGGCAGCGTCGACGGCCTTTACACTGACCTCCTGCTCCACGACCTCGGCGACCGGATCATGGATTTCGGCTCGGGATACGGTGGCCCGGCACACTCCTCGGGGTTTATCAATCTGGCGAAGACCGAAGCCGGCGACCGGCCCACTCCCACGGGCGAGGCCGCGCCGACCGAGTGGCGGACACCTCCGCTCTGGGGAGTCGCCTCCTCACCGCCCTACCTCCACGACGGCCGCGCCGGCACCCTCGACCAGGCGATCCGCCTCCACGGCGGCGAGGCCACCGCGACCGCCAAGCGTTACACCCAACTCTCGTTCGCCGACAACCAGGCCCTCCTCTCGATGCTCCACTCGCTCGTCGCCCCGCCGCAGGCCTTGCGACTCGTCGACGCGGCGGGGCGGACGGAAGTAACCGACGGTCGCCATCCGCTGGTCTTCGGGATTTCCGGGACGCCCCGGACGCCACCTCCGATGATAAAGCTTGCTCTTTGACAATTTGGAGGGGCGAGAGCGCATGTTGAATCGAAAGAGGCCATTCACGCAGCGCCGACCGAACCCAACGCCCTGACCAGCCTCGATCGCGCCGACCGAAGCCAATACTCTGACCAGCCTCGATCGCGCCGACCGAACCCAACACTCTGACCAGCCTCGATCGCGCCGAACGAAGCCAACTCTGGTCCCCTCCCCCACAAGGGAGGAGGGGATCAGAATGCCGTCAGAGTGAGGGACTTACCGCAATACAATCGCCGCACCGACCGAAGCCAACGCCGGATCAGCCTCGATTGCGCCGAACGAACCCAAGGCCCTGGGCAGCCCCGATCGCGCCGAACGAATTTTTCCTGTGCCCTTGGGACACCCGACCCCATGAAAGGAGAACGAGATGGATGCATGTGCCTAGTAATTGCCGGGCATTCCTCAGATTGTGCAGATCACTCACAATTAAGACTTTCAGAGCAACCCAAGGCCCTGGCCAGCCCCGATCGCGCCGAACGAACCCAACGCCCGGCCCCGGCCTGCCGTCGATCGCGGCGACATGCCGGGTATTAGTGATCTTGCACATGCAAATTATTGGATGGACTTTGCGGATGGGGCCAACCCGAGGCGGGCCTCGCTGGGCCGGGGGATCGGGCCGGGACCGGTGTAGCCGAAGGGGTAGGGGGCGGTCTGGCCGACGCATCGGAAGACGCGGACGGTCTGCATTGGGAAGCCGGCACGCACGATCGGGATGTCCGGGAGCCGATCGATCCGGGTGAACCAGGGGGCGAAGTAGGCGTCTTCGGCGACGCCTTCGCCGGTCCGGATCAAGATCCCGTCGCGGCCAACCCAGTCTTCGGGACGGCTCCAGAACGTGAAGCTGCGGGCGTCGCGGTGATAGCAGGCGACCGGGAGTTCATGCCGAGTGGCCAGCGATAATTCGGCACTATAACGCCAGTTACATGTGAACAGAAACGTGTTTGGGGCGTTCGAGAGGCCTCGGTGCTTCAATTCGGCGGCGACCTGGTCCCAGAGGATGGTGTCGACTGTCAGGTCGTCCTTAGGCGCGATCAGGCCCGCCAGACGGCCGTGGCGATCCTGGAAGATCCCGTAATTCGCCTGCGCGACGAACAGGCACGCGAACACAATAGGGACCGCGACGCAGAAGGCCATTAATCGTCGCATCAGCACGGGTCGAATGTCGAGATGTCTCGCCAGGTCTCGACCCAGGAGCGGCATCAGGGTGACGAATCCGATCAGCGGCCAGTGGGTCAAGATCTGGCTGTAGGAGGCGACCCCCAGGAACAAGAACGGGGCCGGCAGCGCCTGGCAGATCAGGAACGCTTCGCCATTGCTCCAGCGTCGAGGCCCGCGACGGATCAGGCCGACCGCGATGACCACGAGCCAGAGCCAGATCCCCGGCAGGAGATAGAAGACCTGCCCGACAATCGCCTCGATCAGATAATCAGGTCGGAATCCCTTGAAGCCGCCCGATCGCGTTCCCTGAAAGAGGAATGAGGCCCAGCCGTGCGAGGCGTTCCAGAGGATGACAGGAGAGAAGACGGCGAAGCCGACGAGCGTCGCCAGATATGGTCCCGGCGTCCGCAGGCAGCGGCGGGCTGAGGGCCGCAGCAGCAGATAGAGCAGGGTTCCGGCGGGGAGCAGCACCGCGTGGTACTTGCTCAACATCGCGCCTCCCCAGGCGATCCCGACCGTTGCCCAGACCCATGTCCGGCGTTCGCCGTCGAAGGCTGCCGCGAGCCGGTCGAGGGTCAGCAGCCAGAAGAAGAGCAGGGGACCATCCGGCCCCGCCATGGTCCCGACGACGAGGCCGTAAAAGACCGTCGCGTTCAGAACCAACGCGGCCAGCACCGCCGCCCGAGGGCCGAAGAACCGCTCGGCAAGCCGGGCCATGAGCCACGACGACCCGGCGAACAGGAGGATGAAGCCGAACCGGAGGCCGACCACCGGGCTGATCCAACCGACCAGCGCCTCGCCGATGGCCGCGACAACGCCCACCATCGGCGGATGGTCGAAGAACGCCCAGTCGAGATTCCGGGCGTAGAGAGCGTAATACGCCTCGTCGGTCAGGCCGCCCATGCTGACGGCGAAGGCCAGCCGGAGGGCCGTCGAGATCCCAATCACCGACCAGAGCGCTTGCCGCGTCGACATCCATGTCCTCCCGGGTAAATTCAGGGGTTTTTACATCGGACGCGACGCGACGTAAAGGCGGATTCGCGATCGGCCTTGCATTTCCCCTTCGAACGCGAGGAGGGCCGTGTACAGGGATCGATCCCCGTACACGGCCCTTGATGTTGATCAGACCCTTTTACCTCAACGTCCCCTGCGCGGCGGTGCTGCCGGCTGGGGGATGAGGCGGATCTCGTTGTTGTTGGCGTCGAAGCAATCGATCTGGAGATGCTCCGGCGGGGCTTCGTCCTCGTGGCGGATGTGGATGGTCATGTTGGCCTCCACCTCGAAGCGGGTCAGGTCGCTGCGCTTGCGGTTGTTGAGATAGTTGGCGACAGCGAGGCAGACGCCGATGTTCACGCGGCGGACGTCGGCACGGTTTGACGCGAGCGCGAGCAACCTCATGACGTCGATCGACATGCTTTCAACCGTCTTCACCTGACCCATCCCGGCGCAGTGCGTGCAGTCTTCGTAGACCGAACGCTTGAGGCTGGGCCGGATGCGTTGGCGGGTCATCTCGATGAGGCCAAACTGGCTCATCCTGAGGACCTTGGTGCGGGCGCGATCTCGCTTGATCGCGTCGCGGATGGCCTTCTCGACGCCTCGGCGGTTCTTCTCGTCCCGCATGTCGATGAAGTCGTTGACGATCACGCCGCCGAGGTCGCGGAGCCTGAGCTGGCGGGCGATCTCCTTCGCGGCGCGGAGGTTCATCTCATAGGCGGTGCGCTCGGGATCGTTCTCGAACCGGAAGTTGCCCGAGTTCACGTCGATCGCGACGAGGGCCTCGGTCTGGTCGATGACGATTGAGCCGCCTTCGGGAAGGTCGACCCGCCTGCGCTGGATCTTGGCGATCTCGTCTTCGATGCCGTACTTGTGGAAGAGCGGCACCTTTTCGTCGTAGAGCTTGAGCCGGTTGACGAACCGGGGCATCACGACGCGGAGGAACTCCTGAGCCCGTTCGAAGGCGGCGGGCTCGTCGATCCAGATCGTGTCGATCTCGGCGGTGAAGATGTCGCGGATGGTCCGCGTAATCATGTCCGACTCTTGATAGATCGGCGTCGGGCCCTTGGCCACTTTGATCCGGCGGAGAATCACCTTCCAGAGCCGGAGCAGGTAGGCAAGGTCTCGGGCGAGGTCGCGCTTCGAGCGGTCAAGCCCAGCGGTCCTGACGATGAATCCGAGCCCCTTGGGGGGGTTCAGGTCGGTCATGATCTCGCGGAGCTTCCTGCGCTGACCCTCGTCGGCGATCTTGCGGGAGACGCCGACCCGGTTCAGCCCAGGCATCAGGACGAGATAGCGACCGGGGATGCTGATGTAGGTCGAGAGGGTCGGACCTTTGGTGCCGATGCTCTCCTTGATGACCTGGACGAGGACTTCGTCGCCCCGGCGGAAGATGTCCTGAAGCGGGGGCTTGACCGTGCCACGGCCTCGGGGCGACTTGCCACCTCGGCCGCCGTCGGCCTCGGAGTCGTCGCCGCGACGGGGTCGCGCTTCGACCGGCCCTCGCAGGCCCATCTCGCGTTCGAGTTCGGCGATCTCCTCGATCTCTTTGCGGATTTCCTCTTCGAGCTCGGGGTCGATCTCGTCGTCGGGGTTCGGGGCGCCGCGCGTTGCGGAGGCCTCGTCGTCATCGAAGTCGTCTTCGTCGTCATCCTCGTCGTGGCGGGCCTCGTCGCCGAAGTCGAAGTCGTCGGCGTGCGGTCCCTCGTCGGTCAGCGGGGGGACCGATTCGTCGAGGTCGAGGTCGAGATCCAGGTCATCAGCCGGGGCCTTGGCCACGTCTCGCGTCGGGCGGTCCCCTTCGCGGCGACGGCGACGGCGGCGACGACGACGGGTACCCGCCGCGCGGTCGGCCTCAGACTCGGGCTCGTGCTCACTGTCGCCCGCCGCATCGAGGTCGTCGCCACGATCGTCGTCGACATCAGACCAGCTAGCCGGGCTGGGCTCGGGATCAAAGAGTGAATCGCCCGCCCGCATCCGGCGGGGGACATATCCCTCTTCGCCTGCGCGGTCGGTCGGTCGGTTGGGCTCGCGGTCCCGGGTTGAACCGGGGGCCGGCCGCTCGGGCTCGACGGCCCGACGACGCTCGGGGGCCGAGGGCCGCTCGACGACGGGGGGCCGTTCGGCAGCGATCGGACGGGGTGCCTCGATCGGACGCGAACGTTCACGGGTCGGCTCGGCGACCCGCTCCTCGGCGACGGGGCGGAATCGTTCAGGCTCGCGCGGGGCGACCGGAGCTCGCGGGGCGACCGGCTCACGCGGGACCGACGGCTCACGCGGCGCTGCAAGCTCACGCGGCGCTGACGCCTCACGATCGCCGCCTCGGCCGCGGATGGCGTCGCGTCCGCCTCGCCGGCGTGGGGCCTCGGGACGATCGGTGTGGGCCGGCTCGTGAGCGACCTCGTCGTGCAGGATCGGATCTACGGTCTCGGGCTCTGGCTGGAATCGGGCCTCGGCTTCGGGTCGAGGCGTACGGGCGGGCCTGCCGCCTCGGCCCCGGCGAGGCTCACGCTCTTGGACGTCAGCCGGTTCAGACACGGGCTCGCGGTCGCGGATTGGGGCAGGGGCCGCAGTCCGGGTGCGTGGGGCGTCTTCCCCTTCGATCGACCGGGAAGCAGGGACGGCGCGGGTGCGTGGGGCGTCTTCCCCTTCAATCGACCGGGAAGCGGGGACGGCGCGGGTGCGGACTTCGCGAACTTCGCTGACCGGCTCGGTCGGGCGGGGCGGGGGCATTGGTGCCCGCTGGCGATTCGTCCGGCTCGGCGGCAGGTCGATCTCGAACGGGTCGGCCGGGGGGCGTGAGACGCGAGCGCGAGGCTCGTCGACCGGCGTGGCAGACCTGACGGGCTCATACGCGTCGGGGAGCCGGGGGGCGCGGGCAGGCGGCTCGGGCGGCCTCGACGCGGGGGGAGCGACCTCGGAACGACGACGGGCCTGCGGCTCCTCACGCTCGAACCGCTCGGGCTCGGGCTGGCGGACGGGCGGCGGCTCGGCGGCTCGGGGCGGCGGTGGGCTGGGACGCCAGTCTTCCTGGTCGGCCAATCCTTCGCCAAACCGGCGTTCGGTGCGGTCGCGATGGCCCTTCTCAGATCGGTCGGGGCGTTCGGGGCGCGACGTCCGGTCGTCGGGATAGCTCGGCGGCGGGGGGAGCGGGTCGCGGTCTTCAGCCGACGCGGGGGGACGGGGACGACGGCCTCGATCGCCGCCTGAGGCCCGCTCTCGGTCTCGTCTCGGCTCGCGGGCGGGGGCTGCTTCCCCTTCGTCTCCGCCCTTACCGCGATAATACTGGGGCTCAACGTCGGAGACGTGGAGGAACCCGTTACGGCCGACGGAGAAGTCGACGAACGCAGCCTGGATCGCCGGTTCGAGGTTGACGACTTTGCCTTTGTAGATGTTGCCGGTATAGCTCTCGTGGCTGGTTCGCTCGACGTAAAGCTCTTCGAGGATCCCATCTTCAAGGATGGCGATCCGGCACTCCTCCGGCTGGAGTACGTTGATCAACATTTCTTTTTTCATGCGCGCGTACTTTCTGACGCAGTCGTGGATGTGGCGATGGGTCGGTATAGCAGCATCCGGTCCCGAGGCGAGGAGAGTCGCGAAACCGCCAAGGCCCTCTCAGGGCGAGGCGCGGGGGGCCGGGGAGCCGAGGTCTTCGATCGGAGTCGCTTTTCGGGCGATGGGCGGTTCAAGAGGTCAGCTCCAGGTCGGTGCGAGCCAGGAACGAACCTTCGCGGAGCAGGTCGCTCAGGCCGAGGACGTCGACGACGTCCTCCGGACGGGCGGCGGCACCGCTGTTGGTCACCTTCAGGCGGAAGCGAAGGACACCTTCCGGGTCAATCGCCGCATCGAGCAGGAACGGACGGAGGTCAAGCTCAACGGTCTTGTCGGGCCGTCGGCGTGCATAAGGCCGGGTCTCGGCGGCGAGCAGTTCGGCCAGGGAAGCGTTTGCACCGGCGAGCCGGTCGGACGGAAGGGCAAGGCAGTACCAGACCGCGCCGGCCTGTGCGGCGCGGGGAGAAAAGCTTGGCTCGGCTTCGAGCCATTCGAGGCCCGGCGGTGAGGTCGCCGCCAGGCGAGAGAGGACCTCGGCCGGCTCCAACGGCTCGGTCAGGTCGATCTCTACCACTTCCCGACAGCCCTCGATCCCCAGTGCCAGCGACAGGGTGAACGTGACTTTCGGGCGAGGGTTGAATCCTTGAGTCACCGCTACCGGGATCTCGGCGCGGCGTAACGCACGCTCCAGGCAGCGCACCAGATCATGGTGGCTGACAAGGCGAAGGTCGCCGCGTTTGGCGAATCGGAGGCGGATTTTCAAGATGGGGGCAGCTGCGGTCATTGCGGCGCGTCGGACCCGTCCGGGGGTCCGTTCCGGCCCGGCCACGCGATACGACGACGCCGACCTGGCGGCCATATGGCCAGGGTCGATGCGCGGTCGATGAGCGAGGCGAGGGTGGTTCCTGGTGTCAGTCCGTGTGTCGTCGGATCTTCCGGGCGGGCCGGGCTACGAGCCTCAGCATCGCCATTGTCTCGGTCGATTTCGGTGTTGCTTGTCCGGTGTCGAGGTGATCGGGCGCGATGGCCGGTCGTCCGGCGATCGTCTCTTCCTTTGTTTTCGCGGAAACGGAGCGTCGCGTCAACGGGTCGGTGCCGAGCATTGTCCGGGCGGGCCATCGGGGAGGGTCAGCTCGAGCGCCGCACGGAGCATTGTCACGACGGCACAGGCCGAGTCGAGCCCCAGCGCTTCGGCGGCCAGCGAACGGGCCTGGTCGAGCCGGACGGCGCGGATCACCCGCTTCATCTCGGGGAGTTGGTGTGGCGGCATACTGAGGTTGCGGACCCCCAGGCCGAGGAGCAGGAGGGCGTGGAGCGGCTCGCCCCCCATCGTCCCGCAGACGGTGACCTCAATGCCCCGGGCGTCGGCGGCGGAGACGACCATCTTGATCAGGCGGAGCACAGCGGGGTCGGCCGCGTTGTAGAGGTCGGCCACCGCCTCGTTTGTGCGGTCGACAGCGAGCGTGTACTGGATCAGGTCGTTGGTGCCGATCGAGAAGAAGTCAACTTCCTTCGCGAGCTTGTCGGCCATGATCGCGGCGGCGGGCACCTCGATCATCGCGCCGACGGGGAGGTTGGATCGGACGGAGTGCCCTTCGGCCAGGAGTTCGCCGGTGACTTCCGCGAGCAGCCGCCGCGCGGCCCGCAGCTCGTCGAGGCTTGTGACCAGGGGAAACATCAGGCGGACGTCACCCGACGCGGCGGCCCGGAGGATGGCGCGGAGCTGGGTACGGAACAGGGCGGGCTCGCGGAGTGAAAGCCGCAGGCTCCGCAGGCCGAGCACCGGGTTGGCCTCGACAAGTCCCCGACCCTGGTACGACGGCAGCTTGTCGGCCCCGAGGTCGAGGGTGCGGATCGTGATCGGCTGCCCCTTGAGCGAGCGGACGACTGTCGCATACGCCTCGTATTGCTCGTCTTCCGTCGGCGGTCGATCGGCGTTGAGGAAGAGGAACTCGGTGCGGTAGAGCCCGACGCCAATCGCGCCCCGCTCCAGGCAGGGGGAGACTTCGGCCGGGAACTCGATGTTGCCCCAGAGCCCGACGTTGCAGCCGTCGAGCGTGACGGCCGGCAGTGTAGCGAGGTTGGTCAATCCCTGGAATCGCGCGACGCGCTCGGCGGCGAGACGGCGATAGCGGTCGAGGGTCGGCTCGTCGGGGTCGAGGATCACGAGGCCGTCGTCGCCGTCGATGATCACCGCCAGGGCGTCGCGTGCCTGGTCGAGGAACCGGCCGAGGCCGACGACAGCGGGGATCTCCAACGCCTCAGCGACAATGGCGGTGTGGCTGGCCCGGCCCCCCGCCTCGGTGGCAAAGCCGAGCACCAACGCGGGGTCGAGGCCGGCGGTCTCGCTCGGCGAGAGGTCGGCCGCGAGGACGATGATCGGCGTGTCCGAATCGACCGTGCCGCCGGTCGGGCTCGGGGCGTCGTCGGCGGGCTGGAAGTGGCCGAGAATCCGGCGTTGGATGTCGCGGACATCGGCGGCGCGGGCGGCGAGGTGGGGGTCGGGCATCGCTTCGAGCCGCGACGCATAGGCGTCAAGCACCTCGGCGACAGCCTGTTCCGCGTTGACCCGCTCGCGTTCGATCCTGGCCCGCGAGTCGCGGAGCAGTGAGGGGTCGGCGATCATCCTGGCGTGGGCCCCGAAGATGTCGGCATATTGCGGACCCAGGCGGAGACGAGCCTCGGACTCGGCGGCTTCGGCGTCGACCTTGGCGAGGCAGATGGCGAGGTCGAGCCGCTGGAATTCGCCGGGCACACCCTCGGCAGTGATCGAGCGGCGCGGGGCGGAGACCCGGCGGAGGTCGATTACCATCGCCGGGCCGATCGCGATGCCAGGGCTGACGGCGATCCCTCGTAGGGTTTTCATCGTGGTGGATACGGCCGGAATCGGGACTCTGCCGGATGGGTTGGGAACCGCCTCGGATTGGCCGCGGTCAGGCCGGGTTCGGCGTCGGTCCCCGGGGGACTTCAAGACTCTTGCTCGACGCTGTCGCCGTCGTCGTCTTCGTAGAATCTCGCGAAAGCGAGGGCGACGAGGGCCGTGACGGCTTGCTCGGCGTCGGGGCCTCGGGCTTCGACTTCGAGGACGGTGCCTTGCTCGGCGGCAAGCATCGCGAGAGAGAGGATACTCTTTCCGTCGACCTCTTCGCCGTGATTCTCTTGCCCATTGCGATAGACCCGGATTTCGGATTGAAATTCGGAAGCGAGCTTCACGAACTTCGCGGCCGGGCGCAGGTGCAGCCCCAGCGCGTTGAGGATCTCAATCGGGCGGCGGGCGAAGCGCGTGTCGTCCTGGCTCATCATCGGCTCGGTCGGCCTTGGGGCGGGAGACGGGGAGTGGGGGGAATGACTCGCACTACCGTCGCTTTCGCGTGGAATCACCTGGCCGCCTCCGCCGTCGCGCTCGCCGACGGCGGGGCGATCTCGGTTCAATGGGTTCCCTTGTCGGCCTCGTCGAGCACGTCGACGACCTGCTCGCGGGTCTTCGCCTGCCGGAGGAAGCTGACGAACCGGTCATCCTTCAGGTGCCGCGAGATGTTTTCGAGGGCCCTGAGGTGGTCGCCCGGCTGGTTGGGCGGGGAGATAAGCAGGAAGAAGATATTGACGGGGTCGCCGTCGAGCGCGGCGAAGTCCACCCCTTTTTTCGAGAGGGCAACCGTGCCGACGAGCCGGCTCACAGTTGGGTGCCGGGTGTGCGGCACGGCGACTCCCTGGCCGATGCCGGTCGAGCCGAGTTCCTCGCGGCCGAGGATTGCCCGGATCACGCTCTCGAGGTCAGCCTCGCCGAGCTGCCCGGAGGCGTGGAGGCTGCCGACGATCTCACGGATCGCCTCCTCTTTCCCGGTCGCCTTGAGTTCGACAACGATCGCGTCGCGGACCACGAAATCCGAAAGCTTCATCCGGTTCTCCATCGTCGCGCCACCGGGCACTCGGGCCGCGACTCAATCGTCGCGGCGGGGCCACGGGGCTGGCTGCGTTTCAAAGCGTCTGGACCGCTTGGCCGGGAGAGGGCCAAACAAGACGCCGGCCGACTCATCAGTCCGACTTGATCACTTCATCCGCGATCGCGTGGATCGACGGGTCGCCCTTATGGTCTTGGACCCGTTCCTTGTAACGGCGGAGCTGGTGCTCGATCTTGTGGACGCAGAGGTCCATAGCCGTCTGGGGATTGGGACCTTCCTCTTTGGCGACAAAGTCGTGCTTATGCTCGGCGGAGACGAGGATTTCAACTTCCCAGGCGTGCTTGATGTGATCAACCGCCACCTCGATCGCCATGATCCGGCCGAAGTACTTTAGTAGCTTCTCGGCTTTATCATGGATGTAGGTGTGCTGCTCTGGAGCCAGTTCACCGTGGCGGGTCGAGACCTCGATATGCACCGTCAACTCCTTGCCTAAGCATGCCGCCGTCCCGGACTTCTCCGGGCGACTCTGACAGACTAACGACCGTCCGTCGCTCTGGTCAAGGGGGAGCCACCGGCCCATAACCGCGATTGCTCGGGGGGCTGGCAGGGGCTTTCGCTGGACTTGGAATTGCCGTATCTTCTCCCGGCCTCACGTTTCCCCGGACGCGTACCCATTCCGCCTCATCGCCACAAGCCCGGAGGTCATGCTCCGTGTGGACCCAGATTTACGATCCGTTCGGGTCTTGGCCCGTCTCGACACTCGTCGCCGCGCTGCCCGTCCTCGTGCTGCTCGGCCTGCTCGCGTCGGGCAAGGCAAATGCCTGGGTTGCCGCGCTCGCCGGGCTGGTCGTGGCGACGGCCGCAGCGGTCAGCGTGTTCAAAATGCCGGTCGAACTGGCCGCAATGGCCGCGACTCACGGGGTTATCTTCGCCCTCTTCCGGATCGTCTGGCTGATCGTGGCCGCCGTGTACCTCTATGACATCGCTGTCGCGACCGGCCAATTCGAGATCATGAAGGCCTCGATCGCGCGGCTCTCGGGAGACCGCCGCATTCAGGCGGTTCTCGTCGCCTTCTCCTTCGGCGCCTTCATTGAGGGAGCGGCCGGTTTCGGTGCTCCGGTGGCGATCTCGGCGGCGTTTCTGGTGGGTCTGGGATTCAAGCCTTTCCAGGCGGCGTTGCTCTGCCTGATCGCCAACACGGCGCCGGTGGCCTGGGGGGCGATCGGCACGCCGATCCGTACTCTCTCTGCGATTACCGGTCTCGACGTTGAGGCTCTGAGCGCCACGTCGGGCCGCATCCTGCCGCTGATGTCGCTGATCTTGCCCTTCTGGCTGGTGAAGTCGATGGCGTCCTGGCGTGAGACGTTCGCCGTCTGGCCCATGCTTCTGGTCGTCGGCGGGTCGTTCGCCGGGGCGCAGTTCTTCTGGTCAAACTTCGTCAGCTTCGAGCTGGTGGACATCGTCTCGGCCGTCGTGAGCCTGCTGGCCGGTGTTGCGCTCATGAAGGTCTGGAAGCCGAAGACCGAATGGCGGTTCGAGCATGACGCCAAGCTCGCCGTCGACCTGTCGACGACGGCCGCCGTGGATGCTTCGCTCACTCCTCGTCGGGTCGCCCGGGCGTGGATGCCGTTTGTTCTGCTCTCGATTGCCGTGCTCGCCTGGGGCCTGCCGGTCGTGAAGCGGACGATCGACGCCCATGCCTCGTGGACCTGGAACGTCGAGGGACTGCACCTCAAAATCTATCGAGGCGAGGCGCTCACCGGCCACACCGTGCCGACCGACCTCGACCGCGAGAAGGCTATCGCCGACATCGTCCCCGTCGCTTCGACCGGCACCGCCGTCTTCCTCGCGGCGATCGTCGGGGGCTTATTGCTCGGACTCGGGCCGATCTCGCTGGCTCGGATGCTCGTTGCGACGACGGTTCGGCTCATCCCGGCGATCGTGACGATTGTCTGTATGCTCGCGCTGGGATTCGTGACGAAGGCGTCGGGCATGGACGTCGTCCTCGGCCTGGCGTTCACGCGGACGAACGCGATGCTCTATCCGATCCTGGGGACTCTGCTCGGCTGGCTCGGGGTGGCCTTGACGGGGTCCGACACGTCGAGCAACGTCCTCTTCGGCAACCTTCAGAAGGTCACCGCGACGAAGCTCGGCCTCAACCCGATCCTGATGGCGGCGGCCAACACCACCGGCGGCGTGATGGGCAAGATGATCGATGCGCAGTCGATTGTCGTTGCTGCCGCGGCGACGGGCGAAGGCGGCAACGAGGGCAAGCTCCTCAAGGCCGCGATCCTCCACAGCATCGCCCTGGCGCTACTGGTCGGGATGATCGTCTGGATCTATGCCCACATCCTACCGCAATGGGTGGCGGTGCCGCGGCCGTAGCGGCGTTGATATTGCTTCGCGAGGGGCTGTTCCCGGGAATGGAATTTGCCCTGGGAATCCCCGCGCGCTGCCCATATCATTTTAGGTTCATGAGTCAAAGCGCGGAGACCGATAAGACGCTCACCGAACTCGCCGAGAGCGTCATCCGGCCGGCGTGTCGAGGTCGATGACCAGTTCTCCGTCTCTCTTCACCTCGCGGACGATGGGAGACGAGTCGAATCCGTATCGGTCTTTGAGCGTGTCGTCCTCGCGATCGGGACCTTTCTTCTTGCGCTTCGGATTGCCCAGGTCGAATGCTTCCCGCTTGATCTTCTGGGTGACGGCCACGCGGTATTTTCCCGGAGGGATGCCAGCTCCGTCGGAACCCGGGACGTTGAATGTCCCTTCGGCCAGGTCGTATTCAGCCCGGTACTGATCGCCGACGTGGGCCTGCTTGTCGGGGCCTTCGAGCATCACGAAAGTGATGCCGACGAGTTGGTCGGTCGGGGGGACGTATTTCGCTCCCCCCTTCTGGAGCTTGCCATAGACTCGCAGGGTATTGCCCGATCTACCGCAACCCGAGAAGAAGCAGGATGTGGCGATCGGGATAATCAGGGCGAGTGCAAGCCTATAGCGCCGTATTGGAAGGGGCATAAATCCTCGGTGTCTGGAGGGGCCAGGGCCGACCACTGCGGGACGGTGATCGGCCCTGGCGAGTTGTCGTCGGGGGGGATCAGTACTGGTCAGAGCTCATGACCGTGCCGTCTTTCCGGACCAGGAGATTGAACCAGACGCGCTGGGAGACGGAGTCCTTGATGAACCTGACGCTGCCGTCGCCGAACCCGACGTTCACTCCACCGGCGTGGAGGCTGCGAGATTGCCCGCCGCTGTTGAAGTTGCCGCCGCTGCAGTTGAATCCCATGCCCTGTTGTGCGGCCTTGGGATAGAGCATGCCCATCACGTCTCCGGCCTGCATCTCGTCGCCACCGTCGTTGCAGTTTCCGGGGGGCAGGCCCAACTTATTGTTGGGGGTCGGGTTGTAATTCTTGGCGTGACCGGCAAGGCTCGCCGAACCGAGGCCGATCGCCCAGGTTCCGCGGATGTCCATCGACCCGAGACCGACTCGCAACTCGGCGATCGCAGCGGTATTCGACAGGCCGTCGGTGACACCCGCGATCGTCGTCCCAAAATTGAGGGACATCATCCCGCTCTTCGACACGCCCGGGAACGGCAGGTAGGGGTGTCCGCTCGAACTCACGAGCCCATCGACCCCGTTCATGACGTGGTCGGGGTCGGTCGCTCCCTGAACGGCACCGTAATTCCCCCGCGCCCAGTTGGTCAGGATGGCACCGGTCCGCTGATCTTTGGGTGCATATTGTGGGTAGTTGGATGCGTCGCTCGGGGTGCAGAAGAACTTGTCCGCACCGTTATTCGGGTCGGTCGGGCAGACGAAGACGTTGACCCGGGTCGAGCGGACGGTCGCATTCGCCCAGTCCATGTTGTACATCGACGCGTTCGGGGCGCTGCTCGCTCCGGGGACCGAGTAGGGACCGGCCCATCCGGGATAACCGAGGACGTTCGAGGCGTTGTAGAGGGCCTGCTGCTCGATGAACGGCAGGATCATGATGGCCCAGTTCGGCCCGAACGGCTCGGTCTGGTCGCTCCCCAGCGAGTCGGAGCCCGTGATCTGGTCCAGCCCATTGAGAAAGGGCTGATTGACGCCCTTCGGGAAGGCCCCGTTGGCCGACTCGAAGTTGTGCAATCCCAAGAGGAGTTGCTTCATGTTGTTAACACACTGCGAGCGGCGGGCAGCCTCGCGAGCGGCCTGGACTGCGGGCAAAAGCAGGGCGATCAGCACGGCGATGATTGCGATCACGACCAGGAGTTCAATGAGGGTAAACGCACGACGACGCATAAATGCCTCTTGAGAGGGAAGGGCCGGGAAAAATCATGGCTCCGTGAAGGTATACGCGGCCCCGCGCCAGTGTCGAACAAAGATATAGTGAAGATTTTATGACGGAGGCGTCATGTCCATCCTGGGTTCCAGAAACGAGGCGTGACCTGGCGTGTGTCGTGACGATTATGCGCATGCTTGTGCGTGCATGCGTTGCTCTGTCGTTTCGAAGTCGGCAATTCCTCCGGAAATTTGATGACATTGCTCACTGGTCCCACGATCATGGACGATATCTGGCAATGCTCGCGGTCGAATCCGCACGTTTTCACGGGGGTCGTTATGGTACGTCGCACAACGGGGTCGGGGGCTGTTGGTTCGTCGATCTCTCTGCTTGTCGTCGCGCTCGTGGGATGGGCCGGTATCCCAGACCGGGCGGAGGCTCAGCAAACGACGAAGCAGAAGATGGCGAAGCCCGCGACACCCGCCAAAGGGGCGGCCACGGCTAAGGGGGCGAACGCGTCGACCGGCTGGACTGTTACCGCCGATCCGCCGGCCGAGCCGATCAAGGTCCCGACCGAGGCGGGCTATACGATCCCGGTGCCGATGGGGCAGGGGGTTCTCTATCCGCCAACCCCGAGCAACTTCGTAGCCCTCGGGAAGAATGAGAAGGCGAGCGACGTTCGCCAGGTGTTTGACCTTCGAACGAAGGAAGTGGTCGGCGAGATTGGTGGGAAGCACGACTTCTCCCGCGAGGTCAAGCTCAGTCCCGACGGCCAGTTCCTCATGACCGAGGGCAAGCCGACAGCCGCGCAGTCGCGATCGATCGAGATCTGGTCGTTCAAAACGGGAGGACTGATCCAGACGATCGTGGCGAGCCCGACCCCCGCCTTCATCGGACTTCTCGGCTTCGCCAGGGGGAATCAGGCGGTCACGGCGCGTTATATCGGCAAAGGTGACCTGATTTCGGTCTGGGACGTCGAGACGGGCAAGCTCGCCCGCGAGGTGCTCGGCCCGCCGTCGTTCCGCCGAGAGGCAACGGCGATCAGCCCCGGAGGGCGGTATCTGGCGCTGATCTCGAACGACCCGAGCCTGGTCGTGTTCGACCTGACGACGGCGAAGAAGGTCGGCGAGAAAGCGCTCCCCAAATCGGGCTCGGGCTACGTGAACCCCGAGGGGCTTAGCTTCTCGCCCGACGGCAGCGAACTCGCCGGCCTCTTCACGAGCGGGACCGAGTCGAAGCTCTGGGTCTGGGATGTCGCCAAGGGGACGGTCGTGGTCGATCACACGTTGAAGGGAAACGTGAAGCTGAACGTGCCGGGCGCGCAGAGCTATAAAGGTCGAGCGATCGAGTGGCTACCCGACGGCAGCGCGTGGCTGCTCAGCGGCCATACGATCGTCGACCGCGCGGGGGGACGTCCGGTCTGGATCTTTCGATCGGGAGAAGGCGATTTCTACCCCGAGCCGCGTCTCCTGGTCGACAACGACCACATGCTCACTGTAGGCGGCCCGACCGACGACCGGAGGCTGGAGGTCGTCGCTCTGCCGTGGAAGCAAGTTGACGCGGCGTTGAAGGCGATCGAGGCGAAATCGCCGGCCTATATCTGCCCCG
Source organism: Isosphaeraceae bacterium (assembly GCA_025356435.1). GTDB lineage: Bacteria > Planctomycetota > Planctomycetia > Isosphaerales > Isosphaeraceae > CAMFLR01. Next base: position 38,535 of record JANXSY010000233.1, read on the forward strand.
GCCAGCCCGTCAGCCTCAAGATAGATATCGGGGACGTCCGGTTCGGCTCGGCCGACGAGACCCACGCCGGGATCACCAAGACGCTGGTCGAACGGCTCCAGTCCGAGGGAATCCCGGTCGCGGAGGGGCAGTCTGCCGTCCTCCACATCCGCTACGGCGAGGCGGCCGGCGAGACTTTACGCGAGATGAAGAGCAAAGGCCCACTCCCGGGTTTCGGGGGCACGCCGACCGGCCGGACGATCCAGGCCACGAAGGCCCTCTGTTCGATCTCCTGGGAACTGGAAGGGCAGAAGACGCCGATCTGGGCCGAAAAACTCGACTTCGACCCCACCAACCTCATGGTGTCGGGCGAGGCCACCGACGCCAAGGCCCGCGAGAGCGCGTTCGGCGTGCTGAAGTTACGGCTCGCGGGCGTGCCGCTCCCTTACTTCGTCCCCAAATTCAGCTCGCTCAGCACCCTGCCGGGCGTCACCGTGCTGAGCACGGCCAAGGGGAAACCGGTCAACAAGGCGACGACCAAGCCGACCACGCGGGGGAAGGCGAAGACCCCGTAAGGGTCGTCCGCCGTTCGCGATTCCAGAGCGCATACTTGGTCGGATTCGATCGATGAGACCGACTCCGATCCGCGTCAAAGGAATCACGATGAAAAACGTCTTCCCGCTGCTCCTGCTGATGGCGGCCCCGGCCGCCGCGCAGGACTTTCGGTCCGCTTGCTGCGAAGGTCGCGGAAACGTCAGTTATTGGCCCGGGGTCTGCCAGGCCCGCTACGAGGCGTCGCTCTGCCCGGCCGAACTGATGTCGCTGATCGACCGTCAGCAGATGGCGCTCACCTATCAAAGCCCCACCGTGAAGTTTCAGCCCTTATCAAGCGGCTACCAGACGGTCCCCGCTCGGTCGGCTTCGGCCCCGCTGGCACCGATGATGCCGCTCCCGAGTCAGACTTCGCCGTTCCGCCCCGAGGGAACGAGGGACCGATAGCGTCCGTCGCGGGCCGTTCGTCATCCTCATTCCATCGGGGGCAATCCAAGAGCAATCTTGTCGATCGCCTCGTCGCCCTGGTTCATGACATTCCCGACCGCCTCGGTCTCCGGGATGAACAGGGGGACGAACTTGCAGAGCGAGATGTCGTTCTGGGCGTGTTGAAACGCATCATGATCCCGGCGACTACCAAGATCCAGAATCGATAGAGGGGAGTTGGCTTGACCGGCTCAATGGCCTCTTCAAAGGCCTTGAGCATCTGCGCGGACCAACTCAAATTCATCGACGATTTCAATCCCGTCGTCGCCGGTCGCGACGTTCACCGCGTCCTTGCAGTTCGGGTACCGGTCCCCCACCCGCCGCTCAACTCACCCCGATGATTTCTCGGGGCCGGGGCGGGAAGTCGCAGAGGGGGACGCTCGTCGTCGGCTCGGCGAGCACCTCGGCCAGAGTCGACTTGCTGAACGCATCCTCAACCATCGCCAGGGCATCATCCAGCCGCCGGTGCAGGGGACAGAGATTGATCCCGTGCGACGCAAGGCCAAGCGGGCATTCCTTGATCCGACCGATCGGTTCGACAGCATTTACCACTTCCAGGATCGTCAGCGACTCCGGAGACCGGGTCAGCGTCATCCCCCCTCCAAGCCCCCGCTGCGAATGGACGAGGCCCGCCCGGCCCAATCCCTGAAGCACCTTCGATAGATAAGCCTTCGGGACACGAGTCGCCAACGCGATCTGATCCGTCGTCCGGGGCAACGGCGCTTCCCCGGCAAGGTAGATCGCGGCCCGGAGTGCGTATTCGACGGTCTTTGAGAACATGAACGATCCTTTTTCGATAAATTGGACCTTGACATCCAGTTTGACAACGTTATCTTCTCTTAAGAGGACAATTTGATCCAATTGTCTTCTTTGGTGAACAGGTCGTCAAGTCACACTGGATGGAGGGCAGGTCAATGCGTCGGATCGACGAAGCGCGTCTGGAGTTGGATCTTGAGTATCGGTTCAGCTATCTCACCGAGTTCATGGGGTTCGGCCAGGCCGACATCGACGCGATCCATGGAGCGGCCGCCCACCTCGCCCCTCTGGTTCCGTCGTTGGTGGATGCGATCTATGAGAAGCTCCACACCTATGACGCGACCTGGAGGCACTTCGTTCCGCGCCAGTCGGGATATGTAGGGGAGGTTCCTGACCGGTTGGAGGATCTGTCGATCGACCACGATCAGATCAAGTTCCGCAAAGGGCACCTCGGCCGATACCTTGAAGCCCTGGTGACGCGGCCTTACGACCAGAAGATGATGTACTACCTCGACATGGTCGGCAAGATGCACACCCCCAAGGCCGGCTCCGCAGACCTTGACGTGCCGCTGGTGCAGATGAACGTCTTGATGGGTTTCGTGGCCGACACGTTCAACGGCGTCATCTTCGGGCTTAACCTGCCGCGTGAGGTGGAGATGCAGACGCTTCGTGCGTTTAGCAAGTTGCTCTGGATTCAGAATGATCTGATTTCGCGGCACTACCAGGCGACTTCTTCGGAGCTTGCTCTGGCGTCATCGGGAGATCATCGTCCCCAGGTTGGCCTGTCTCGGAACCAGGCGAGTACGACCTTATGACGGTGGCAGAACAACCCCTGGCGGCGGAGGACGATCATCGCGGTGTAGAGGAAGATCACCCAGTAGAGCCAGATGAAGATCACGCTGAGCAAAGAGTTGTTCACCATCTGGATCAGAGCGTGCAGGCCACCCATCCCCAGAATGAACCCCGCGCCGAGGAGGCTGATGCCGACGTAATCCCAACCGACGCGGATGATGGCGGGAAGGACGGTGATCGGGTTGGCGGCGAACGGGTCGTCGTGAAGCAGGGTGGCGAGCAGAGCCATCTGGGCATAGGCTGCGCCCAGGGCCGTGAGGTTCAGGAGCATCAGGCGGTCGACCCAGTCGATCTCACCACAGTTGATCCAGTAGGCCACGGCCGGAACGAACCCGATCGCGAACCCCATCAGGAACGCCCAGAACCATCGGCCGAGGACGCGGAAGATGCTGCCGTCTTGCAGATTCGGGGCTCGGGGGGGCAAGGGCTCGCCGAAGGCGCTGGATGTGAGAACGTGACTCATAAAGGCAAGCGTATACCCGCCGATCGCGGCACAGCCGAGCGTGGTGGGTATGAGCAAGATCAGCGATGCGATACTGAACGGCGTACCTCCCGAGAAGATTCCCAGGAGGAACGTCAACGGTGAGGAGACGATCGCCAACAGAGGTGGCAGGAAAATCAGGATTGCGACGCTCGACCAGCTCCAGAGCGGATATGCGAGGCTCTCGCGAAACCTCTTCTCCAGCCGTTTCGGTGCCTTCAGAGGGCCGTGATCGGCCGGGATGGCCAGGCGTTTGACGCCACGGCGAGACGGGGATTCGAGGGTTGGGCTCGCGTGGAATGAGGGCCGGGAGATCGTCGCTTCGGGCGGGTCTGTCGGCGTCGTGGTGAAATCCTCGGGCACGCGGAGGAGCGAGCCGCATCGGGGGCACTTCCCCACACGCCCCGGCCTTGCCCCGGCCGCTTTGAGCGTCATCCCGCAAGAGCAGACAAGCGTCGTCATGCTCATGCAATGGTCCCGAAGTCGTCGAACGAAAAGGCCCTCCCCCGCGACTGGGGAAGGGAGGGCCTGAGGGCTGCGACGTATCGTGAGCGACGTCTCACTTGGCCGCCGTCCGGACGGGGGCGAGGGCCGACTTCGGCGCTTTCAGGGTCTTGAGGAAGGACAGGACCTCGTCCTGCTCGCTCGATTTCAGGGCTTTGAAGTTCGCAGTGACGTTGGACGCCTCGCCGGCATGGGCGAGGATGGCCTCGTTCAGGGTCTCGGCGCGGCCGTCGTGGAGGTAGGGGGCAGAGTCGGCGACGCCCCAGAGCGGGGTGGTCTTCCACTCCGACGCGACCGGGACTGTCGTCGATCCGGGCGGGGTGACAGCCTCGCCGTAGGAGCCGGTCCCCCCGGCGAGCACGCCGCCGAGATCGTGGAGCAGGAGGTTCGAATAGAACCCCTTGATCGGGCCGAGGTCAGGCGTGTGACAGTCGGCACAGCCGATCTGGGCGAACGCTTTCTCGCCCCGCTCGACATGGGCCAGTGTCTGCGGATCGGCCGGTTTGACCTGCGTCGGGGCGTCGAGGGCACGGATGAAGTCGGTCATCGAGGCGCACTGGGCCTCGCTCAGGTCAACGCCCGGCTCCTTGTAACCGCGACGCGGCATGGGCGTCGCCTGTGGACGGCCGGGGTTGGAGAGCCCTAGTTCGTTGGCGCAGGCGGCCTTGACGAACTCGTTGAGCGTCGCGAACTCGGCCTTCCAGCCGAACCGACCCAATCGCCCGTCCGGGAGCCGCCCGACGCGACCGCGGATGTTGGAGTCCTTCGCCCGGCTCAGGCCGACGAGCCTCGCGGCGGTCGAGTTCCTGCGCTGCTCGCGGTGGAGTTCGTCTTCGGGGATCAGGTCGAGGAGGCCGTCGCCGAACAGGGCGGGGGTGTTCCGTTGCGTGATCGAGACGCCCGCCGGGATCGTGCAGATGAAGTTGGGGTCGATCAGGCGATCAAGCTCGATCCGGGGCGTGCCGGGGAGCGAGCTGAGCACATGGGCGAGGCTTTCCTGATACTCGGGCTTCACCGACTTGAGGTGGACGACCCCAATATGCGCGATGCCCTGCGTGGTCGGCTTTACCTCGGGCTTGAGTCCGTAAACCGTCACGTTCTTGTCGACCGGTCCGCCGCCGCCTGGGCCTCCCTGGCTATGGCACTCGACGCACGAGCGGGCGTTGAAGACCGGGCCAAGCCCGTCGCCGCCGGCGAGCGGGTCTTTAGGCGTCCACTCATGGTTGAACAGGTCCTTGCCGGCCGCGATCGACTCGGGCTTCGCGGGTGCCGGGGCCGGGGCCGAACCCCTTGCCCATTCGGCGAGCTTGACAATCGGGGGCAAGGCCAGCGCCAGGACGACCAGATAGGCTGGTCGGATGCGGGGACGTGCGGCCATCGGGCGTTCTCCGTGATTTCAGCCACGTGATGGGGGCGAACGAGATCGGGAATTGCCCCTCGGGGGTGCAATATCTCTGACCGGGCGACGAATGCCGAATGGCTAACGTTGTGCGGAAGACGTGGAGATCGAGTTTGAAGACGTGCGGCGGCGCGCAACCCGATCCAGGCGGCTGGATGCCGCCGAGGGTTCCTGGTCGATAGAGACCTCTCCGATCGGACTAGGTTCGATCAGGCGTTGTTCGGGTCCGGCATCTTGGTCATGTCATCAAGGATGGCACGGACTTCGCTGGCTTGCTTGGCGTCGAGGGGGTGCGACTTGAGCAGGTGGAGCACTAGAAGGCCCGGCTCGCCCTGATAGAGCTTCTCGACGAGGCTCTTGACCCGCTTCTGCTGGACTTCGTGAGCTGTGATGGCGGGACGATAGACGAAAGCCAGCTCAGACCGGTCGCTCGTGACGACGCCCTTGGTTTCGAGCCGATCGAGGAGGGTTGCAACGGTCGCGTACGACCATTCACGCCCGACCAATCGGAGGGATTCAAGCACCTCGCGGACCGTGGCTTTTTCCCGGTCCCAGAGGACTTTCAGAACATCAAGCTCGGAGTCGGGTATTGTCACGGGTCGCTTGGCCATGGGCGGTCGTCTCATCTCGGGTCATAGGGGTATTCACGCGGGGCCAACCGACGCGAACGGCAACCGGGTTGACCGTAATCCCCGGCTAACGTATCCTAAGACAACTGTCGTCACGTCGTCAAGTCCCCAATCGGACATTTGTCTGAAATTCGTCCGAGACGCGGGAAGCCGTGGCGAGGGAGTCGGGTCGATGGGCGATGGCGAGGTCCCGCGTGGGTTGCCATGTCCGAGGTGCGGGAAGGGCCTTGAGCCGCTGGGTGGTCCCGCGCCTGGCGCGGTCGGACACCGCCTGCTCTGTCGGTCCTGCGGCGAGGTTTTTCGGGCGCGTCGACGCGGCGGCGATGCCCCGAAGCGTGTTGCCGAGCCGAAGCCGCTCGGAGACCTCTCGCTTCGCTGGCGGTCGCTGGCGGTGCGGATGCTCTCGCGGATCTACCCGACGGGCGTTGTCCTTGGCGCGGCGGTGATGCTGCCGCTAGGCGGTTTCATCCCGGTGATCCGGGGCTGGCTTCGCGACGAGGTGACGGATTGGGGCGGGGTGGTCGAGGCGCTCGGCGGAACCAGGATCATCACCGCGACCCGCGACCCTGACGCCGACCTCGGCCCCGTGCTTGTCCGGCTCGACGCCCCGACGCTCTTCCAGGAGGTTAACCTCGTCGCGAGGCGTCTGGGAGTCAAGCCTCCCGACCAGATCCGGCTCGCCTATCTGCCTTGCTGCGGCGTGGTGGGCTGGCGTCGGTCGCGGATCTTGCTCATCGGCCTCCCGCTGCTCCAGGTGCTGAACATCGCTGAATTGCGGGCCGTGATCGCCCACGAGCTAGCGCACCTCGCGAGGGGCGACGTCTCGCACTCGACCGGTGCGTCACGGTTCGTCGAAGGGCTGGGCCAGGCGATCGAGAGATCAGAGGGGCGGCTACGCGGCCCGCTCAGCCTCTGGACACGTGTGTGCTGGCGGGCGGCCAACCGCTGCGAGACCCCCATCGCTCGCGGCCAGGAAGCCCGCGCCGACCGCACTTCCGCCGCGATTGCCGGGGGAGGCGCGGCGGCGTCGGCCCTCGTGAAGGTGGCGATGATCCAGCCCCTCTTTCGCGAGGTTCTCGATCGCCACGACCCTGATCGCGACGACCTCCCCAACCTCTATGCGTTCTTCCGCGCCTTCTGGCGATGTCTTCCGAATGAGATGCGCGAGGCCATGCGGCTCCAGATTCTCGTCGACGGCACGCCCCTGACCGACTCTCCGCATCCCGCCCTCCCCGACCGCCTTGCCGTGCTCCAGACGTTCCCCGAGCAGCACGAACCGGCCAGCGACCGCAGCCCGGCGTCGACCCTCATCGGCGACCTCGAAGCCTTCGAGCAGCTCCTTCATAACCGCCTTTTCGGGGAGATGACGCTCGAAACCAGCGTGTTTCACCGGTTGAGAGGCTAGCCCAGATCTCGCGGCGTTGAAAATTGGAGACAAGACTACACATTTGTGGTTTTCCGATGACCGATGTCGTACCGTCTTTGACGTCGACATTTTTAATCGAGCCAAACCAACCGGAAAGGCAGCGATCGATGACGATCGGATTTCGCCGTGGCGCGTTCATCTCCCTCTCAATGGGACTGGTGATCGCCGCCAGTTCGTTCAGCTCCTTGGCACAAGACGCCGCCAAGAAGGCCCCTGAGAAATCCGCCGGAACTCCGGTCGTCAAGAAGAAGGGCGACCCTTCAAGGCGCGTGCCCGATCACTTCGGCCAGATCGGCCTTACCCAGGAACAGCGGGAGTCGATCTACAAGGTTCGCAAGTTGCATCAGGAACAGATCGACGCCTTCAAGAAGCAGATCACCGAGGCCGAATCGAAGTCGTTGAATGAGTGCGAGGCCGTGCTGACCGAGACCCAGAAGAAGCTCCTCGAAAACCTTCGCACCGGCAGCCCGAAGGCCACCGCCAAGGCGACCGAGACATCCAAGTCCGCGAAGTAATCATCGAAATCGTCAGGGATGGGGACCGACCCGCTCCATCCCTGACGGCGATCTGGTCGCCCAGACTTCGAGACTCTCAACGCTGTCCCGAGACCTTCTCCCACGACTTGCGGGCCTCCGGCTCGATGACCGACCACTTGGCTTGGTCGGCGTAGTCGAAGCCGGTATCGGCCCGGCGGACCTTGTCCTTCACGGTCTTGTCGCTGTCTTCGTCTTGGCGACGGTCGCCTCTTCGTCCCGATCATCGGTCGACTTGCTGCCGCCCATCTCCGTACTCCTGTCGATGTCATACTGGAAGTCGGGATTCTTATCCCACTGGGTCTGGTGATATTTCGTATCCTTCATGCCATTCTCTTTGAGGATGCGATGGACCTCGTCCTCGCGATTCTTGGCCGTCTTGACGGTGATCAGGATGCCCCCCCGCTCGACGGCTGAGGAGTAGAATCCGGCCTCTTCCTCGGAGACGCCGTGATGGATCAAGGCCCCCGCCACGCCGCCCGCCGTCGCGCCGACGGCCATCCCCGTGAGGGCCGCCGCGATCGGGCCGGCCGCGAGGAAAGGGCCGATCCCCGGGATCGTGATCGCCCCGAGGCCCACCAGGAGCCCGGCCATCCCGCCGAGCACGCCGCCACCCAAGGCCCCGACCCCCACAGCCTCGCTGTTGTCGGCCCCCGTATCCTCGGCGACTTCCTCGGCGAGCGAGCGATCGCGCATCATGATGCTCATGTCTTCCGAATCCAGTCCCGTCGCCTTTAGCGCCTCGACCGCGCGTCTCGCCTGGTCGCGCGTCTCGAACAGTCCCACGACGTTCGTCATTCGAAGTCCTTTCGCTGTTGAGGATCTCGATCCGGCTGTATGTATCGGTCGGAGAGAGATCCGTTTGCAAACCGGATACCGTTGATGTCTTGATCGAAGGCGTCGCGGAATCCGCAGGAATCACGGCGGGGTCGGCCCGTCGCGCTTGACCTTGCCACGCTCGACCTTACGCGTGCCGACCGTGATTTCTTCGGCGACGACCGGGCGGCGGTGGCTTGGACCCGCAGGACTCGTGCCATTTTCGACGATCTTTCATCAAGGAGATTCTGAGAAGATTCGCGGAACGGCGGTCCAGGTCGTTGGCCTGTCGCTATCAAGCCGCTACTCTGGAGACCATCGGGAAAGAACTTGCGGGTGTGGAGCAGACTCATGACGCAGCGATATTGGTTGACGGTCGGGATCGGTTGTCTTGCGGTCGTCCTCGTCGGCCGGCCGACTCTCGGCGACGAGCCCGTCAGGCCCGAAGCCACCTGGCCCGGCCTGACGCCATCGGGCTCGGTGCTGCTCCCGAACGGCTGGTCGCTGAAGCCGGCGGGGTCGCAGACCGTCCTCGGTGACTTTCCCGTCGCCACCGCCACGCACCCAACCGAGCCGATCCTCGCGGTCCTCCATGCCGGCTACGGCACGCACGAGGTCGTCACGGTCGACGCAGGCACGGGCAAAGTCATCGCCCGCCTCACGCTCAAGGAGACCTTCGCCGGGCTGCTCTGGTCGAAGGACGGCAAGAGTCTGTATGTGGGCGGCGGGTTTGACGACGTGATCTATCGGTTCGACCACGACAAGGGCCTGCTCTCGAACCGGACGGCGTTCGCCTATCCGAACAAGACCGAATCGGCCCGCGTCCCGGCCGGCCTGGCCCTATCCGGTGATGGTTCGCTCTGGGTCGCCAACGCGTTCGGACATACTCTGGCGAAGTTCGACACCGAGGGGAAAGTCCTCCTCGAAAAGTCGCTCGGCAAGGATTCCTATCCGTTCGGCCTCGCGCTCGACGAGGCGAGGGGGCGGCTCTATGTGAGCCTCTGGAATCGCGCTGAGGTCGCCGTGATCGACACGAAGACGGGCGAAGCCGTTGCCCTCTGGCCGACCCAGGAACATCCGAACGAGTTGCTGCTGACCCCCAGCGGCAAGCGTCTCTACGTCGCCAATGCCAACCGCAACACCGTCTCGGTCTTCGACGCCGAGGCAGGTAAGCCCCTGGAGACGATCGGCACCTCGATCGACCCGAAGGCCCCGGCCGGATCGATGCCCAGCTCGCTCGCTCTGACGGCCGACGAGAAGGTGTTGTTCGTCGCCAATGCCGCGACAAACGACCTGGCCGTTGTGAACGTCACCCAGCCCGGCGCAAGCACTCCGCTTGGCTTCATCCCCACCGGCTGGTATCCGACCACTGTGCGACTCTCGCTCAACGGCAAGACTCTCTTCGTGACCAACGCCAAGGGCACCGGCTCGAAGGCCAACCGAGACGGCCCGAACCCCTTGGTCCGCAACGAAGGCACCCGGGCCTATATCGCCGGGCTTTTCCAGGGCACGCTTGGCCGGATCAACCTCCCCGGCCCCTCGGAGATGGCGGCGTATACGAAGACCGTCTACGAGTGCAACCCGCTTCAGTCGGCGAAACCCGAGGTCCGTCCCGAGGGACACCCGATCCCGGCGAAGCTCGGAGACCCCTCGCCGATCACGCACTGTGTCTATGTCATCAAAGAGAACCGGACTTACGACCAGGTCTTCGGCGACATCCCGGAAGGCAATGGAGATAAGTCGATTTGCCTCTTTCCTGAGGTCGTGACGCCAAACCACCACGCCCTCGTCCGCGACTTCGTTCTGCTCGACAACTTCTACGTCGATGGCGAGGTCAGCGCTGATGGCCACGAGTGGACGATGGGGGCGTTTGCGACCGACTACGTCGAGCGGACCTGGCCCCTCAGCTACCGAGGGAACCGCCGCGTTCCGTATCCCTCAGAAGGAGCCCTGGAGATCGCCCGGCCCGCCGGCGGCTACCTCTGGGATCGCGCCGCGGCAAAGGGGGTGAGCTATCGGAGCTACGGCGAGTTCATCGCCAACGGCGCGACCCCGGCCGACCCCTCGACGACGAAGGTCGCCGCCTTGCAGGGACACTTCGACCCCCAATTTCGCAGCTATGACCTCAACTATCCCGATGTCAAGCGGGCCGAGCGGTTCCTGGAAGAGGTTGCCGGGTTCGAGAAAACAGGCGACATGCCCCGCCTGACGATCGTCCGCCTGCCGAACGACCACACCTCGGGCACCGCCCCCGGCCGGCCGACGCCGACGGCGATGGTGGCCGAGAACGACCTGGCGCTGGGCGTGCTGGTTGAAGGTCTCTCGAAGTCAAAATTCTGGCCCCACATGGCGATCTTCGTCGTCGAGGACGACGCCCAGAACGGTCCCGACCACGTCGACGCCCACCGCACGGTCGCGCTGGTTATCAGCCCTTACGTCAAACGCAAGTCGGTAGATTCGTCGATGTATTCGACATCATCGATGCTCAAGACGATGGAACTCTGCCTCGGCCTCGACCCGATGAGCCAGTTCGATGCCGCCGCCCGGCCGATGGCCAACGCCTTCACCGTCAGGCCCGACTTCACCCCGTACGCCCATCGCCCCGCGAGCGTTGATCTGAAGGCCAAGAACCTCCGCACGGCCTGGGGAGCCGAGAAGTCTCTCAAGCTCGACCTCGACGAGGCCGAGGACCGCGCTGATGACCTCGTGTTCAACGAGATCATCTGGAAGTCGATCAAGGGTGCGAATTCGCCCTTACCTGCCCCGGTGAGGTCGGCGTTTCTGATCCCGAGGTGAAGAACGGTTAACCCACTGTGTTCGGAATGATCTCATGAACCGCAAAGTGCTCGTTGGTATCGCCGTCCTCGCCTTCGCGGTTGCGGGCATGGCGAGGTTGGCGACGATCTGGATGGGCAAGCAGCCCGACGGCTCTTATATGGTGTCGTCGGGCCAGCGGATCGAGGGCGGGTCGATCGGGTTCGACGGCCGCCCGATCGACCTGGCGCTGCACCCTTCGGGGCGGTTCTACGCGGTCCTTAACAAGGGGGACGTCTTCCTGGGCACAGCGACCGGGGTCATCAAGGGGTCGCAAGTGCCGCTCGGGGCGAATGCCGGGTTCCGGGGGCTGGCGTGGACTCCCGACGGCAACCGCCTCTTCGCCAGCACGGATAAGGGCTACCTGCTCTCGTTCGGCCTCGAAGGAGGGAAGCTCGGCGCCGGGACGAAAGTGGAGATCAAGTCGGGCCACAATGCCGACAACCCCGTCCCCGGTGGGATCGCGATCACGCGAGACGGCAAGCGCCTCTTCGTGGCGGCGGCCAACCGCAATGCGGTGGTCGAGATGAATCTCGCGACGAATCAAAGGTTGCGCGAATATCCCGTCGAAAACCTCCCGTTCGAGCCCCGGCTTTCGGACGACGAGAAGACCCTGATCGTGAGCAACTGGGGCGGGCGCATCCCCCGGTTCGGCGACAAGACGGCCAAGAGCCAGCAGCTCAACATCGTGATCGACGATCGGGGGTCGCCTGCGTCCGGGACGGTCAGCCTGATCGACCTCAGGTCGGGGAAGACCCGGAACGTCGACGTCGGCATCCATCCGACCGCGATCGTCGTCAGGGGCGGCAAGGCTTACGTCGCGAACGCGATGAGTGACACGGTCTCCGAGATCGACGTCGCTTCAGCACGAGTCACTCGCACGTTCCAACTCCGCTGGGGTCCCGTTCGTGTCCTCGGCGGCATGCCGAACGCGCTTGCGATCGCGGGCGAGACTCTCTACGTGGCCGACGGCGGCGACAACGCCGTGGTCGAGGTCGACCTCCCGACGGGGCTGGTCCGGGGCTATCGGCCCGCCGGTTATTTCCCGACCGCGATCGCGCTGGCCCACGACGGCAAGGTGGCGTTCGTGCTCAACACCAAGGGCAACGGGTCGGTCGGGCGCACCTCGCTGGGGCTGTCGGGCAACGCCCACGACTTTCAGGGGACGGTCACGGTCGTTGACCTCACGAAAGACCTTGGCGCGACGACCGCCATCGTCGCCCGCAACAATCGGTGGGAGGCCAATCCGGGCCGACCGTCGGCGAAGGTTTACAACGGCGGGATCAAGCATGTCCTTTATATCATCAAAGAGAATCGAACGTATGACGAAGTGTTTGGTGACCTCCCGCAAGGCAACGGTGACCCCAAGCTCTGCTCGCTAGGCGAGAAGGTGATGCCCAACCACCGCAAGATTGCCCAGGAATTCACGCTGTTCGACAACGGCTACGTCAGCGGGACCAACAGCGCCGACGGTCATAATTGGTCGACCCAGTGCCTGGCCAACGATTATCTCGAACACTTCTATGTCGGCTATTCTCGCACCTATCCCGACGACGGCGACGACGCGATGGCGATCTCGAACGGCGGTGCCCTCTGGGACGCCGCCGCAAAGGGGGGGAAGTCGATCCGCGTCTACGGCGAGTTCTGCGACAACGAACTCGCCCGGATCACCCCCGCCCCCAAGGATTGGTTTGAGGTCTGGGAAGATCGGAAGGCCGGCACGCATAAATTTCAGTTCACTGCCGACACCGCCCTCGCCGGGCTCAAGCCGTATATCAATCACGAGATCCACTACTGGCCGCTGCTCATGAGCGATCAGCAGCGAGCCGACATCTTCCTTCGCGAGTATGAGCAATTCAGCAAGCAAGATAAGGTTCCCGATTTGATGATCCTCAGCCTCCCTTGCGATCACGGCGAAGGCTTGAATCCCCAGTACCCTACCCCTCGCGCCATGATGGCGGACAACGACCTGGCACTCGGCCGGATCGTCGAGGCGGTTTCCAAGAGTCCGCAATGGAGCGAGACGTGCATCTTCGTCGTCGAAGACGATGCGCAGTCTGGCCCCGACCACGTCGACGGCCATCGCACCGTCTTCATGGCGATCAGCCCGTACAACAAGCGGAAGTCGGTCGATTCCACATTCTATACGCAGACGAATATGATCCGCTCGATCGAGATGATCCTCGGCCTTGATCCCATGAATAAGTTCGACTCCGTCGCCGATCCGATCGTTGCCCCGTTCGCCGATATCCCTGATCTCACCCCCTATCGTGCTGTGCCGAACAACGTCCCCCTCGATGAGCGGAACTTTGCCGGTATCAAACTCGGCGAACGAGACCGCTACTGGCTGGAGAAGTCGCTGGCGCTCGACTGGGGCCACATCGATGCGCCCGACCCTTACTGGCTCAATCGGATCAACTGGTACAGTCTTTTTAGAGACACTCGCCCCTATCCTGCGCGGCTGGGCGAGGAGCCTGGACGGGTCGACACCGAAGATTAACCCGGCGTCAGGCTCCTTCGACGGCCCCGCCGAAGAACGTCTCGGCCTCGGCGACGACGTCGTGGAGGACTCGCTCGGCCTCGTCGTCGGGAATCTGGAGGAGTTCGCGGGCGAGGTCGAGCTTGCGGTGCTCGGCCTCCGTCACCACGCGGTCGGCGACGACCTTGCGAACCAGCAGCGCGAACTCGTCGCGGACCCAGGTTGCGAGCTGGTCTGACTTGATCCCCAAGGCGTGGGCGTCAGCCAGGTGGGTGGGCCACTCGCCCTGCGACGCGGGGAGATCGTCGAGGATGCGCTTGAGCTTCTTCCGCCAGTTCTTCAAGTCGTATTCGCCGCCGTGGAACGGCTCGGGCTCGGCGTGCAGGCCATGATCCTTCTCGTCGGTGTCGTTTAGGTTCCAGGCGGTGGCGAGCCGCTTGTCACGAGAGGCGTTGGCCCCGAGGGCGTGTCGGAGGCTATCAAAGAATCCCATCGGCTGGTCCTTTCGTGGCGTCTCTCAGGGTTTCGGCTCGGGCGGGAAGGCGTCATACACCGCCTTGGCCACGTCGGCGCAGAGGCGGTTGCCTGCGTTATCGGTGACATATCGGCCGTCTTCGTGGCCGGTTGAGAGCACGCAAATCGCCACCGGCCCGCGCCCGGTCGTGAGGATGCCCGCGGCGGTCCGGGTGCCGTCGACGCTCCCGGTCTTGAACGCCAACTTGGTCCCACTCGGGAGGAATCGGGGGAATTTGTCTTTATCATCGCAAGCGAGCATGTGTTTGAGCATCTCTTCGCTCGCAGACTTGCTCACCAGCGTTTTGCGGTGCAACGCCTCGCAGAGCCGGAGCATGTCGAGGGCGGTCGTGCTCCCGAGGCCGAACTCTTTGCTCCGCTCGGGGAAGACTGAGGTGTCTCGGCGGAAGACCTTGGAATTCAGCTTGGTGTTGGGAAAGCCCATTGCCTCCATCGCCTTCGCCGTCGAGAGGATGCCGATCGCGTCGACGACCAGGTTGGTCGCGGTGTTGTCGGAATAGACGATCATCAGGTGAACGGCGTCGCGGAGCGGGAAGGTCGCCCCGTCGGAGAAGTGGTAGGTAAGAATGCCCGACCCGGGAACCTTATCCTCCGGCTTGAGTCTGATCGTCTTCGCCAGGTCAATCTTACCCGCCTCGGCCTGTCGATAGGCCTCGATCATGACCGGGAACTTGATCAGGCTCGCCGTCGGCATCGGGTCGTTCTCATGCCAGAGGAACGTCTCGCCGGTGTCGAGATGCTTGACCGCGATCGCGACCTTCCCCTTGAATCCGTCGATCAACGGCCGGAGGCGTGCCTCCAGGGTGTCGGCGGCCTGGGAGGCGAAGGGGCTTGCCAGGATGGCCAGGATGACGCTAAGAGTGCGGATGCGTGAATTCATGACGTGTCGGCTCGCGAGGACGGCACAGGTCGGATCGTCGCCATTCTCGCAGGTCGGTCGCGCTTCGCCAACGGCGTTGAGCCTTGACCCGGACGGCCGGCGCGGCGATGGTCAAGCGATGCCCGTCGGCCGGTCTCGGCGGGCGACTGACGACGGAGAAGCCCGCCATGCGTCTCGTTATCGTGCTGACGCTCCTTGTCGCGATCCCATCGAGCCGCGCGCAGGACAGGCCCCGGGCCGCCTGGTTCGCCGATGCCAAGCTCGGCCTCTCGGTGAATTGGGGCCTCCATGCGCTCGTCGGCAAAGGCGAGTGGGTGATGGAGCGCGACAAGCTTCCGGTCGAGGAATATGAGAAGCTCACCGCGCGGTTCAGCCCGCGCCTGTTCAATGCCGACGATTGGGCGAAGGCGGCCAAGGGGGCGGGTGCGCGCTATCTGATCGTCACCGCCAAGGGGCACGACGGCTTCTGCCTCTTCGACTCGAAGCTGACAACGTACGACGTCGTCGACGCCACTCCCTTCGCTAGAGACCCCCTGAAACCTCTTGCCGAAGCCTGTCGCGCCCAGGGGATCAAGCTCATCCTCCGCTATTCCCTCCTCGACTGGCACCATCCCGACTCCTTCCCCCGGGGCAAGACTGGCAAGGCCACAGGCCGACCCGAATCGGGTGACTGGTCGAAATATGTCACTTACTATCGAGAACAAATTCGGGAGCTTTGCACGAACTATGGCGAGATCGGCGGCCTCTGGCTCGACGGTGTCTGGGACCGCCCCGACGCCCGCTGGGACCTCGCCGCGACTTATGAAATGATCCACAGGCTTCAGCCCCGCGCGATCGTTGCCAATAACCATCACGGCCCCGTCGCGCCCGGAGAAGACGCGCGGATTCTCGACGAAGACCTCTCGGAGCGGCCGGGCTTGGGGGCCGATACGACCCTGCCCATCGAGACGACAACGCCCCTCCAGCGGTCGCGCGGATTCGGCGGCCTCGACCGCGAGCTGAAGTCGACCGAGACCCTGATTCACGCCCTTCTCGATTCGGCGGGCCGGGGGACAAATCTGTCGCTGGGCGTCGCCGTCAGGCCCGACGGGTCGATCGCCCCCGACGCGGTCGAACGGCTCCGCGACCTCGGGGCGTGGCTCGACAAGAATGGCTCTTATGTCTACGAGACGACCCGAGGCGTGATCGACCCCGCCCCCTGGGGCGTCTCGACCCGCAAGGGTGTCAGAACCTTCCTCCATGTGACGAATCCGGGCGTGCCTGTCGTCGTGCCTAAACGTGTCGAAGCGTCTGACTTCACCACCCTCTCGGGAGACAAGCTGGCGACCCATCCAACGCCCATTGGCCTGCGTCTCGACATCCCTGAGACCGCGCGGACGCCGATCGACACCATCCTCCTGATGCGGCCGCTCCTCTTCATCCCAGACGTGCCTGCACGCAAGACCGATCGTTGACACGGGCTCGCCGCAAACCTCGGGGCTGAATACGATGTCGGTTACATTGTGAAAAGGATCACGAAGAGGCATTCGCGAGGTCCGCCGATCATGCATGTGTTGCTCGTGCCCTATGGAAGTCACGGCGATGTCCATCCGTTTATCGGGTTGGGACAGGTGTTGAAATCGCGCGGGCACCGGGTCACGTTCTTCCAGCCCGAGTATTTCGGCCCCCTGATCCGGGGCTTGGGGTTCGAGATGGTCCCATTCGGCGAAGAGGGCCGGATGGAAATGGCGATGCGAAACCCCGACCTCTGGCATCCCGTGCGAGGGTTCCAGGTGGTGGCAGCGGGCATGCTCGACGGGGCCAGGCTGGTTTACGACCTGATTGCCGAGCATTATGAGCCGGGCGAGACGGTCGTCGTCGGCGGCTCGATCGCGCTGGGCGTGCGGTTGGCACACGAGAAGCTGGGGATTCCCGCCGCGACCGTCCATCTCCAGCCGGGCGTGATCCATAGCAACGAGTCCACGCCCAACTACGGCGGCTTCGACTCGAACCGCTGGCCGAAGTGGCTCAAACGGGTCTTCTACAATTTCGTCTATGCAAAGATGATTGATCCGCACATCGAGCCTGGTTTGAATGCGATCCGGGCCGAGATCGGCCTGCCGCCGGTCAGAGACGTGATGCGCGGCTGGATGCACTCGCCGGACCTGGTCTTGGGCTTCTTCCCCGAGTGGTTTGGCCCGCCGCAGTCTGATTGGCCGGCAAACGTGAAGCTCGTCGGCTTCCCGCTCTACGACGAGCGCGACGCCACCGCGCTCTCGCCCGAGATCGGTGCCTTCCTCGATTCCGGCCCCCCGCCGATCGCCTTCACCCCCGGCTCGGCCAACATTTTCGGCCGGCCGTTCTTCGAAGCGGCGGTCGACGCCTGCGTCCGTATGGGCCGTCGCGGGCTTCTGCTCACGCGATTCCCCGAACAGGTGCCGACCGGCCTCCCCGACGGCGTTCGCCACTTCGCCTATGCCCCGTTCGGTCAGATCTTACCGAAGGTCGCCGCCCTGGTGCATCACGGCGGGGTCGGCACGGCGTCGCAGGCGATGGCTGCGGGCGTTCCCCAACTGGTCATGCCGCTCGCCCATGACCAGTTCGACAACGCCTCGCGGATGGAGCGCCTCGGCATCGCCCGGTCGCTCGTGCCCAGGCGGTTCAAAGGCCCGGCGATCGCCAGGCGACTGGTGGGATGGATCGACTCGCCCGAAGTCCAGACGAGTTGCCGCGCGGTGGCGGATCGGATCGCCAAGGAGGACGGCTCGATGGAACGTGCGGCCGATGCGATCGAGGCGATGACGTAGGGACGCACGACCTTCGCTACGCCTCCAAACGACCTCGAAGGGCGGCGGCGGCCTTTCGGGGGTACTCGGCGCGGACGACTGCGGCGCTCACCGCTACGCGGGATGCTCCGGCTTCGATGACGGATTCGATCGTCGACTCGTCGATCCCGCCGATGGCGAACCAGGGGAGGGTGGTCGACTCTGCGGCCCTGCGGACGAGTTCGAGGCCGGCGTAGGCGTCGAAGTCTTTGGTGAGGCTGGAGAAGACGGGGCCGACACCGAGGTAGCTGGCGGCGTCGAGGGTGGCCTTTTCGAGCTGGGCAGGGTCGTGGGTTGAGACGCCGATGAGGGCGTTCGGGCCGACGATCCGCCGGGCGTCGCGGACGGTCACGTCGTCCTGGCCGAGGTGGACGCCGTCGGCCCCGGCGAGGCGGGCGAGGTCGGGGCGGTCGTTGACGATGAAGCGGGCCTTGGCCTGCGCGGTGAGGATGCGGACTTCACGGGCGCGACGGAGCCATTCGCGGTCGTCGATGTTCTTCTCGCGGAGCTGGATCACGTCGGCCCCGCCCGCGAGCGCCTCGCCGACGATCCAGGTGAGGTCGCCTATCGTGGGCAGGCCGCCGACCAGCACCATCAGCTTCGCGTCTCCGAGGCTACGGTGAGACGACGCGGCGGTGAGGGTGAGCTTCTCCAAGGTGTAGACGTCATAGCGCAAGACCTCGAACCGGCCGGCGACCCAGGCGTCGATCAGCTTGCCGTATTCTTCGAGGGTACGGAGGGCCTCGGCCGTGCGTTTGAAGTTGGCGACGAGCACGGCGCGGGGGCTCTCGCGAGTCGACTCGGCGGCCGTCATGATGTGGGTGCCGACGTCTCCCCGGGTGTCGCGCGAGCTGATGAGCAACTCGGGGTCGATCCCGCGCAGGGCCTCGGCCAGGCGGTGCCGCACTTCTTTAAGGCGGCGAGTGAGGCCGGGGTCGTTCAGGACGAACCGAACGTAGTCTTCGACGACGCGGAGCCCTTCGCGGGCGCGGTTGGCCGAGGCGTCGAGGATGCGGGCGATCTCGATTGCCTCGCCGGGGTCGGCGAGTTCGAGCGGGCCGATTTCGGCGGCGATCGGGATCGGCCTCGTCTCGCCGACGGCTTCCTCATTCATCCGATCGAGCAGGCTGTCTCGGTCGAGCCCCGTCCCGACGAACAGCGCCCCGTCGTCTTCCAGCAGGAGTCGGGCGAGCAGGTCTTCGGTGCCGACGTGTCGGCTCCGGTCGTGGCCGCGTGCCTGCTGATTGGCGTCCCTGAGCAGTGTCCGGAACCGGGCGGAATGCGGGATCGCCTCGGCGTCGGCCTCGTCGTCGGGGGGAGGGGACGTGGCTTGCCCGAGCGCGGCGAAGAGCCGGGCGGGATCAAGGCCAAACTCGGCGAGTCGTGCGGCGGCCCGGCTCTCATCCTCGTCGACCAGGGCGGCGACAAGGTCTGCCAATTCGACCCGACCCGCGCCTCGCAACCTGGCGCGCGCCTCGGATCGACGGATCGCCCGCAAGGCACCGGCGGTGAAAGACTCTAGCATCGTCGCGGCCTCGTCCCCTCTTTGACCTTATACGGCGCTTGATTTGCTGAAAGTGGAAGGCCATCATAACCGGTGGACAATCTTCAAACCGCCCGAACTTGTGGACCGCCCGCGCGGTCCCGCCCCACCCCCAGCCCCATTCAGGAACGTACCCACCGTGATCGCTCGACTCGTCTCGATGGTCGTGGCCCCCGCGGCCCTGATCGGCCTCGTCGCCTTCTCGGCGATGGCCGAAGCCCCCGCAAAGGAGAAGTCTGCCGTGACCGACTCCGTCTTGAAGTTCCAAGTCAAAGACATTGACGGCAAGCCCGTCGACCTGGCCAAGTACAAGGGCGAGGTCATCCTGATCGTCAACACGGCCAGCATGTGCGGTTATACCGACCAGTATACGGGACTGGAAGCGATCTACGAGAAGTACAAGGGCAAGGGCTTCGAAATCCTCGCCTTCCCCGCCAACGAGTTCGGCAAGCAAGAGCCCGGCTCGAACGCCGACATCAAGACCTTCTGCTCGACGACCTATAAGGTCTCGTTCCCGCTCTTCTCGAAGGTCGTGGCCAAGGGCGAAGGGATCGACCCGCTCTACAAGTTCCTGACCAGCCCCGAGACCGACCCTAAGTTCGCAGGCGAGATCACCTGGAACTTCAACAAGTTCCTCGTCAACCGCAAGGGTGAGGTCATCGCCCGGTTCGCGTCGGGTGACGCACCCGAGTCGGCCAAGGTCGTCAAGGCCGTCGAGTCGGCTCTGGCCGAGGCGAAGTAAGGTTGAGGTGACCGTCAATGATCGGGAGTGATGCCTTCGGGCGTGACTCCCGATCTCCTTTGCGGAGACGCTTTACCCTAGCGTCAGACCAGTTCCTTCATCGGACTCTGGACATCAAGGATGCTCATCGGCCGACCCGCGTGGTTGGGGAAGCTGGCCGAGGGGTCGATGCCGAGGTTGTGGTAGAGGGTGGCGAAGATTTCCTGCATCTTCACCGGGCGGTCTTTGGGGACTTCGCCGAGCCGGTTGGTCGAGCCGATGACCTGACCCGTTTTCATGCCGCCGCCCGCGAGCAGGGCACACGAGGCAGGGGCCCAGTGGTCGCGCCCTCCCTGAGCATTAATCCTGGGTGACCGGCCGAATTCGCCCCAAACGACAACGGACACGTCCTTGTCGAGCCCCCGGACGTGCAGGTCTTCGATCAAGGCCGAGAGCGCCATGTCGAGCTTGGGCAGGCGCATCCGACACTGGGCGAAGTTGCGCGAGTGGTAGTCCCACCGACCGAAGCCGATCGTGACGACCCTCGCTCCGGCCTCGACCAGCCGACGCGCCATCAGAAAGTGATCCATGCAGCAGGGGGGGCCGTCGTCGACCGGGTCCAGGTCGCCGATCCCATACTTGGCACGCAGGCGAGGGTCTTCCTTCGAGAGGTCAAGGGCGTCGACCATCTTGCTCGACGTGAGGATCTCGAACGACCGGCGGGTGAAGACGTCGAGGCCGTCGAGCGTGCCTGAAGAGTCGATGTCGCGGCGGAGGTGGTCGAACGCGGCGAGCAGCCCCTTGCGGCCGTCGAATCTCGACCGGCTGAAGCCTTTCGGCAGCGTCATGCTCGCCAGTTCGGGGCCGTTCGGAGTGAACGGCGCATGGGCCAGGCCCAGGTAGCCAGGGGCGCCCGGATTGCCCCAGGGGGCGTGGATCGTCTTGGGAGACAGGCCGACGAACGGTGGGACGGCCGGGTCGACCGGGCCGTTCAGCTTCGAGACGACCGCGCCGAGGCTCGGCCGACCGCCCGCGATTCGGCTCTCGTCGCGGGAATAGCCCGTCAGGCAGATCGAGGCGTCGTGTTCGTCGCGGCAGTCAGCGATCGACCGGATCAGCGCGATCTTGTCCATGATCTGGGCGAGCCTCGGCAGATGCTCGCAGATCGAGATCCCGGGGACGTTCGTCGCGATCGGCCGGAACTCGCCGCGAATCTCGGACGGAGCTTCGGGCTTGAGGTCGAACATGTCCTGATGCGGCGGCCCGCCCGCCAGGAAGACCATGATGACCGCCTTGTGGGACGACTTCGTCCCCGACGACATCGCCTGCTCGGCCCTCAGCAGCCCCGGCAGGCTGAGCCCGCCCATCGCCAGCCCGCCCATCCGCAGCATGTCGCGACGGGTCATGCCGTCGCAGAACCCACGATACGGCTCGCCCTCGACTGTGAGCATCGACGACCCCCGGCCGGCTGGAGAGATTGGACGAGCCTGACGATAAGTTGGCCCATTGTTTAACAATGAGATCAGAAACGAACGATCCTGGCAAGGGAAGCCCAGACGGATCATCGGGTTCGGTAGGTCCGAGAGATCGACGGTTCGTCGTTGACCTGAGAGGCGAAGACCCGCCGGGCGGGAGGGACTGCAAGATGGTCTTCGACCTGGAGCACGCCCCGCACGTCCCTCGTCAGGTCGACAGCGGCATCCTTGTCATCAGCGGTGGGGACCAGCCCTTTCAGGACCACGACGCCCTCTGCATCGACCTGGACGTCGATATTCTGAGCATTCAACGACTTATCCTGGAGGAGCCGGGCCTTCACCTGGCTGATGAGGTCTTGATTACGGCCCGAAGCCCTGGCCCGAGAGACCCGATCGCGGACAGTCGTCGAAACGTCCTGCACCCCCTGGGCGACCTTGCGGACAGTCCCGTCGATCGTGCCTTCCTCCTCATTCGACGTGACCGCAGCGCCATCGGATGCCCTTGGACCGCCTCGGCCGACGCCGACCCACGACGACCCGAGGACGCCGATCACGATCCCGACGACGCCCCATCGCGATCGGGCGAATGGCAGCCCACGACGGCTCGAACCTTCGCCCTGTTCCAAACCCTCGGTCCGCGACGAGATCCTGCGCATCGTTTTCGTCCTCCCATGACGAGTCTTGGTCAGTCAGTCCGTCTCGGCATTCTTACAAAGACTTGCAAAGACATCAACCTCTTTATCGGACGACCGCGCAGGAAAAATTGAAGGAACGGAGGCCTGTCCCAACGCGATCCGGTCCACCCGTCACAAGCCGTCGATCCGGCAGGGAACCCTCGAACCAGACGATTTTCAAGTCGCCAAGCCCAGGGCTTTGTGACCTATCTACCGACGCGAATCGGGTCTCGGCTGATTTATCGCACAGTTTTTTGTCAAAAAGGGCGACTTCCGGTGGACGACGGCGGAACGCTTGCCATACAATAGGAAGCTAGAGGCGTCGCACAGTCCCGTCGAAGCCTGGCCCGAACTTGGGGGATGACGATGTCGGAATCGTCGGACCGTCCGCTCCTAGACCTGATCCGCCGCGAAGGCCCTGTGACCGTCGCCGAAATGGCCGGCCGCCTCGGGGTCACGGCGACGGCGGTCCGTAACCGGCTCGTCCGGCTGGTCGATTCGGGGCTCGTCGAGCGTCGGGCCGAGCAGGGGGGACGTGGGCGTCCGCGTCATACCTACAGGGCGAGCGTCGAGGCTCAGAAGCAGATCGGCCAGAATTACGCGGAGCTTGCCGTCGTGCTCTGGGACGAGCTGATGAGCGCGGTCGAAGATCGCAAGCTTCGGCGATTTCTCTTCGGCCGGATCACCGAACGGATGGCCAACCTCTACCGCTCACAGCTTCAAGGCGACGAGTGGGAAGGGCGGCTGGTCCAGCTCGGGACGATCCTCCACGACCGAGGGATCGAAGCGGAAGTCACCCACGCTGGCGTTGGGGCGTTGCCAGTGCTCAAGCAGCACTCGTGCCCCTACTATGCCTTGGCGGAGGTTGACAGAGCCGTGTGCGCGATGGAACGGAAGATGTTCGAGAAGGTCGTCGGACGGAGCCTGCGGCTTAGCCAGTGCCGTCTCGATGGCCATCGGTCGTGCGACTTCGAAGCCAAGCCAATGCTCGTCGGTCTTCCGGCGTGAATGGCGTGCTTTCTGCGGGATCGGATCACACACAGACTTTAATCTTTAGAGTCTGCAACCTAGGGCGGAACGCGAACTGATGAGCAAGGTGTTGACGATCGAGAACCTCCACGTCGCAATCGACGGTAAGGAAATTCTCAAAGGTGTCGACCTCACGATCCGCCAAGGCGAAATCCACGCCTTGATGGGGCCGAATGGGTCGGGCAAGAGCACCCTCAGCTACGCACTGATGGGCCACCCGAGCTACGACGTGACCGAGGGGTCAATCAAGATCGACGGCGTTGACCTCATCGACATGGAGGCCGACGAACGTGCCAAGGCAGGCATCTTCCTCGCCTTCCAGTATCCGACATCGATCCCGGGCGTGACGGTCGCCAACTTCCTCCGCCACGCGGTCTCGAACGTCCGCAACCCCGAGCGGCTCGAAGGCCACGACCTTATGCCGATGCGTGACTTCCGCAAGGAACTCCGCGAGCAGATGGCCGACCTCGGTGTCGACCAGGAATTCGCCCGCCGCTATCTCAACGAGGGCTTCTCCGGCGGCGAGAAGAAGCGGGCAGAAATCCTCCAGATGGCGATGCTCAAGCCGGCGTTTGCCATCCTCGACGAGACTGATAGCGGCCTCGACATCGACGCCGTTCGGATCGTCTCCGAGGGGATCAACAAGGTCGCCGCCGAGTCAAAGGCCGGTGTCCTCGTCATCACCCACACCCAGCGCTTCCTGAAGCTCGTCCCGCCCCAGTTCGTCCACATCTTCTTCGGCGGCCGGATCGTCGAGAACGGTGGCCCCGAGCTGGTCGACAAGCTCGAACGCGAAGGCTACGACTGGATTCGCGCCAAGTATCCCGAGGCGGCCCAGGTCGAGGACGAGTTGGAACAGAACGCGATCGCCTAGACCCTGGGTTCCCAGGTTCGAGGCGGGTTCATTCCGACCGTTCTTTGCGATGGACCGTTCCAATTTCTCTGCTACGCAAGCGACGGAAACGAGCCTCGGACGCAATCGTGGTTTGGGTCGGCCCGACCTGTACACGATTGAATACACTAACACAAGAGTGATCGTTCAATTGAGGGCCGCGTGAGATGATGTCTTTAACTCATAAAGTGGGGTCGCCACACGTCGTCTCCGCGGCGTTCATGAACCGGGGCACCCGTGTCTCCGTCGAATTGGACGATGGGCAGACCATCGCGGCCCCGCTCGCCTCCTATCACCGCCTCCAACACGGCTCGCCCAGAGATCGCAAAGATTGGCTCATGGGCGTCGAGACTGGTATCCACTGGCCCGACCTTGACGAAGATATCAGCGTTGAGGCCCTGCGTCTTGGCAGGCGTTCCCTGGAGAGCCAAAGTTCCATCCGGCGGCGGCTCGACGAGCATGCCGCGAGGACGAAACGGCGGAAATTACGCAATACGCACGCTCAAATTGAGCCATCGCACAATATCTAAGGAAGGGCGAGAACTCTCATGGCTACCGACCTCGGCGCCCAAGTTCTGGGCATTAAAGACGAATACAAGTACGGCTTCCACGACTCCGACGCAAACTACTCGTTCAAGAGCGGCAAGGGGCTCACTCGCGATATCGTCCACCAGATCTCCGAGATGAAGAACGAGCCCCAGTGGATGCGCGACCTTCGCCTCAAGGCGCTCGACGTCTTCTGGTCGAAGCCCACCCCGCTCTGGGGCGGCGAGCTGAGCGAGCTCGACTTCAACAATATCCACTACTTTATGCGAGCGACCGACCGCCAGGGCAAGACCTGGGACGACGTGCCGGCCGACATCAAGAACACGTTCGAGAAGCTCGGCATCCCCGAAGCCGAACGGAAGTTCCTCGCGGGCGTTGGGGCGCAATACGACTCGGAAGTCGTCTATCACAGCCTCAATGAAGACCTTCAGAAGAAGGGCGTGATCTTCGTCGACACCGACACGGCGGTGCGCGACTATCCCGACCTGGTGAAGGAATACTTCGCCACGATCATTCCGATTCACGACAACAAGTTCGCCGCCTTGAACTCGGCTGTCTGGTCGGGTGGGTCGTTCGTCTACATCCCTGCCGGGGTGAAGGTTGATATCCCGCTTCAGGCCTACTTCCGGATCAATGCCGAGAGCATGGGCCAGTTCGAGCGGACGCTGATCATCGTCGAGGAAGGGGCTCAGGTCCACTACGTCGAGGGCTGCACCGCGCCGGTTTACACGACCGAGAGCCTGCACTCGGCGGTCGTCGAGATCATCGTCAAGAAGGG
>JANXSY010000235.1 GCA_025356435.1 Isosphaeraceae bacterium
CGGCATCCAGTCGGCCGAGGCGAGATAGAGTTCGGGCTTGTCGCCGTTCTGAAAATAGGTGATACGCGAGTGTTCGAGGAACTTGTCAACAATGCTGATGACGCGGATATTGTCCGAGATCCCGGGTAAGCCAGGGCGAAGGCAGCAGATTCCTCGGATAATAAGGTCAATCTTGACACCTGCACGCGACGCCGCGCAGAGGGCGGTGATCGCGCCAGGGTCGACGAGCGAGTTCATCTTGGCGATGATCCGCGCGGGTTCGCCATTCTCGGCGTGGCGCTTCTCGCGGTCGATGAGGACGATCAGGCGGTCAGCGAGGTGGGCGGGGGCGATCACCAATTTGTTCCAGGTGTGGCCCTGCGAGTAGCCCGTGAGAAGGTTAAAGAGGGCGCTGGCGTCTTCGCCGAACTCGGGGCGGCAGGTGAAGTAGCTCAGGTCGGTGTAGATCCGCGCGGTAGTCGGGTTATAGTTGCCGGTGCCAAGGTGGACGTAGCGGCGGATGCCGTCATGTTCCTTGCGGACGACCAGTGCCGCTTTGCAGTGGGTCTTGAGGCCGACCATGCCGTAGACGACGTGGACCCCAGCCTTCTGGAGGGCGCGGGCCTTGACGATGTTGTTCTCTTCATCGAGCCGGGCCTGAAGCTCGACCAGCGCCGTAACCTGCTTGCCGTTCTCGGCGGCGCGGGCGAGGGCGTTGATGATCGGGTTGTCGTCGGCGGTGCGGTAGAGGGTCTGCTTGATCGCGAGGACGTGGGGGTCGTCGGCGGCCTGTTCGATAAACTGGATCACCGCGCCGAATGACTCGTAGGGGTGATGGACGAGGATGTCCTGCTCGCGGATCGCCGCGAAGACGCTCGCCCTGTTGGCGAACGGGGCAGGCATCTGGGGTTCAAAAGTCGGCTCCTTTAGCTCGCGGAAGCCTTCGAGCTTGCAGAGCGCTACGAGCGACGTCAGGTCGACCGGACCGGCGACTTTGTAGACGTCGCGATCTTCAAGGTCGAGCGCCGAGGTCATCCGGAGCTGGACGAGGAATTCGTCGTCGGCCTTGTCGGAGATTTCGAGCCGGACCGCCGCGCCCCACTTCCGCTGCCGGAGGTTCTCCTGCACGGTTGAGAGCAGGCTGCTCTTGACCTCGGTCTCCTGGATCGTGAGGTCGCTGTTCCTCGTTACACGGAACGCCACCCTCGCGGCGACGGTGTAACCTCCAAAGAGCGAGTCGAGCCTTGGCCCGATCACCTTCTCGAGCAGCACGAATCGGCGTTTGCCGTCGTCCTCGGCCGGCAGCGGCACGAGTCGACTGAGCACGCTCGGCACTTGGAGAACGGCATAAAGCTGGCGAGTGGGGTCCTGGTTGCCCCCCTCGATGCGCAAGATGATATTGAGACTTTTGTTATGAAGATGCGGAAACGGGTGTGCAGGGTCGATGGCGAGAGGGGTGAGGACGGGATAGACCTGGGTGTCGAAATAGTGGTTGAGATAAGCCTGTTGCGAGGGGGAGAGGTCTTCGTGTTCGCAGAGGATGATGCCGTGCTTGTCGAGGGCGGGGCGGAGTTCGTGATACCAGGTGTCATACTGACGGGCGACGAAGTCGCGGGCGCGTTTGGAGATCTCGTTGAGTTGGGCGAGCGGTTCGAGGCCGTCGGGGGGGGCGTCTTGGGGTTCGAGGTCGTCGGCGACTTGGGCTTGGAGGCCGGCGACGCGGACTTCGAAGAACTCGTCGAGGTTCGAAGCCGAGATCGCCAGGAATCGGAGCCGTTCGAGGAGGGGGTTTGAGTGGTCTCGCGCCTCTTCGAGCACGCGCTCGTCGAATTCGAGCCAGCTCAGCTCGCGGTTGATGAAGAGGCTGGGGTCGGGCGGGATCACGGTGGGTATCGTCGGCTCGTCGACGACCTGGACCTTGCGGGCGGCCCCGTTATTCGCTTGCTTCGCCATGAGACCCAACACTCCCGCCCGACTTTCGATTGCGGAGGATGACGCGATCCACCCGGTCAACCCGCGAACGGGATGATGAGGGATCGGAGCACGCGGAGGTTGATCGCGTCGAGATCCTCGCCGTCTTCCGACCCCTTGGGAGTCTCGAGGACCATCGGCACGTCCGCCCATCTAGGATCGTTAACGATGTGGCGGAACGGTTCAAGGCCGAGGTGGCCCCGGCCGATCCCGGCGTGCCGGTCGACGCGGCTGCCCCGCTCGCGGAGGCTGTCGTTAAGATGCCAGACGCGCAAGCGTCCCGCCCCCACGGCTTGCTCCAGGGCGCTGATGGCCTCATGGTACTCGGTTGGGGTGGCCAAAGCATACCCTGCGGCGAAAAGATGGCAGGTGTCGCCGCAGACGCCGAGCCGTTCGGGCTCGGCCACGGCGTCAATGATCCGGCCGAGGTGGTCGAAGCTGGCCCCGAGACAACTTCCCTGTCCGGCCGTCGTTTCAAGGTCGATCTTGACGCTCACGCCTCTGGTACGGCGATGGACCTCGTCAATCGCCCCGATGATCCGCGTGATTCCCGCGTCTTCGCCCGACCCCGTGTGGGCCCCGGGATGGGCGACGAGCTCGCCGATCCCCAGAGCCTCGGCGCGTTCGACCTCGATCGTCATCGCGTCGATCGACTTCTCCCAGAGGACATCGTCAGGGCTCGCCATGTTGATCAAATAAGAATTGTGCGCGACGGGCGTGGCGATGCCGGTCTCCTTGAGCGAGGAACGGAACGCGACGACGTGTTCGTCGGTTAGAGTGGCCGCCCGCCACTGATTATTGCTCTTGGTGAAGAGCTGGACCGTGACGAACCCGACGGCGTGCGCGGCCTTGACCGCGAGATGATAGCCGCCGGCCATCGACATGTGCGAACCGAACCTTGGCACCTGCTGTTTCTCCCCTCATCGAAGTTTCGACGAATCTTAGCCACAACGTCAAATATTGTCTTGCCCGCCACGCGTGGCACGACTTATGATAACTGAATTAGTCAAGGACGCACGCGCGGGGAGCTTAGGCATGGGAATGGGGCCAATCGTCTGGGTTGTCGTGCTCCCCATTTGCACGGTGGCGGGTTGGTATTTTGCCCGCAGGCCGATCCGTGTCCTCGTCGATGGCTTCCGGTTCGAGCAGGCCCGTGTGCTATTCCACCAGCATCGAGAGTGGTTGGAAGCCCGGTTCCTCAAAGCCCTTTCAATGGAAGACGTCACTGACGCCATCCGCTGGGACGATGCCCACTGGCTGAACGAGGTCCGCTGGGCCAGGGACAGGCAGACCCATCGACTCTACGCCCTTATTGGCGTCGAGTTCGACGTCAATCCATTCGACGAGAACGTGATCCGTCACGCAACGGCCCTTTTCGAGTTTCGAAATGGCCGCTGGATCGCCGACGGAAAACACGTCGATGCCCTCCGGCCAGACGAGGCCCTCCTCCGCCACCGTCGCTATGACCCGGTGACGCCGCCCGACGCGGCGGCTTGAGTCCGCGTCGGACTCGGATTGCGCTTACTCGCGGATCTTGACCTTCATCTCCGAGCGGAGTTTGATGTAAGTCTCCAGGTCGAACTGGGGCGATCGGCAGATATCGAGGAGGGGGCGTTCCATAATCTCGACCTCGATGCAGGCATCGGCCACGCGGTCGGCAATGTCGAGGGGGATGACGCAGACTCCGTGCTTGTCGGCGTGAATCAGGTCGCCGGGATTGATCGGGACTCCCGCGAGATGCACTGGCTTGCCAAAATCGACGAGCCGCACATAGGCATGGCTTACGCAGGGGTTGAGGCCGAAGAGACCGAAGCCAAGCGTTTCGACCTCGTCGAGGTCGCGCGGGCAGCCGTCGGTGACGTGGCCGACGCAGCCCAACCGCTTGTGGATCGTCGCATTGACCTCGCCAAATTGCGCCCCGAGGCCGGGCAGGTTGTCGAGGTCTTGCCCGACCGCGATCTTCGGGCCGGGCTGGGCCGCGACATAACGGAGATAGTCGGCGGTGAGGTCGGGATTCGACTCGCTCGGCGGGGCGGCGGCCGTCTGAGACGTAACCGCGTAGCCGACGATCGCGCCGACGCTCGGCAGCAAGCAGCGGATCGTGTGCGGCAGAAATCCGATGTGGCGAGGGCGGACGTTGAAAACCTCGATCGCGTTGGCGATCGTCGGCGAGTTGAATTTGCGGAGCGCTTCGAGCGTCTCCGCCGAGAGCGGATGAATGGCCATCGCGTCGGTTCCTCTGGAGAGCGGGCCACAGGCCGGGCCGATCCCGGCGGGCATGGGCGGTAGCCTACCGGCGCGACGCCTCGGAAGCCAGTCCCGCCTCCGCCTCGATCGCCGACTTCACCGCATCAGCGAAGCCCATCCCACGGAATCGGCCCGCGTGAATGAGGCCTTTCCTCCTTAATTCGTCGCGGAGTTGGACGTTGCTGGCCAACTCGCCCATCGTCCATGCAAGAGAGTCGGAATCGGCCCGATCGAGATAAAAGGCCGCGTCACCGCCCGACTCGATGAGGGCGCTGTTGCGCAACGTGACGACCGGGCACCCGCAGGCCATCGCCTCAACGACCGGCAGCCCGAACCCTTCATAGTCCGACGGATAGAGACAGGCAATCGCCCCAGCGAGAAGGCTGGGTAAGACGTCGTCAGACACATGGCCAGCATTGACCACCCCGTCATGGTCCAAAATTCCGCCCTCATCCGGGCCGACAAAGACCAGACGATGAGTCGGGAATCGCCTGCGGTGGAGCGCGAACGCTTCCAGAACCGACGGGACGTTTCGCCGTTTTGATCGCTTACCGATGAAGAGGAAATAGGGGTCGTCCCGGAGTCCGACTGTCTTCCGCGCGGCCGAATCCGAGCGACCCGCCGCAAACTCCGGCCCGACTGCGGGATATATGGTCTGGACGAGGGCGGGATCGACGCCGTAATACCGAACAACGTCCCGGCGCGTGGCCTGGGACGGTACGACGATGCGCGAAGCCCGGCGCGCGGACGATCGGTATCGACGACGGAACCGCCATCGGACGGACGCCGAGAAACCCTCGGGGACGGTTTCGAGCAAAGTGTCGAAGACGACTAGCACCGTGGGACCGCGCCACGATCGCGGGATCAGGTTCGTCGGCGAGAACAGCATGTCTCCCTTGCGGAGGACTCGACCCAAACCGAATCGTTCCCAGACCAGGCCCGGCCAGCCGGTACCGACGACCCGCACCTCCAGACCCGGAACATTCGGAAGTCGCGCAACCCCAGAGGGGTCTTGCGCGATGACGACAACCCCTCCGAGCGGCCAGCCGGACTCGGCCCAGCCGTGGAGCAGGGTTTCGAGATAGCGCCCGACCCCGGTGCGCGTCGCCGTCAGGCGTCGGCCGTCGATGACGAGTCGCATCGCCATTATTCGGAGAGTCGTCGGATCAGTCTCGGACGAGTGATCCAATCAATTCGGTACGACCCGCTCGGGTCGTCGCGGAGCGCGGCGACTCCGGACTTTCGCAGCTCGACGACGATGGGGTTGGTCTGGCCGGTCGTCAGCAGCGCGAGCAGTTCGGAGAGGTTCGGGTTGTGGCCGACGATCATGATCCGGCTCTCGCCACGCGTCTTCAGCCAGTCGCGGATCGTTGCGGCGTCGCTCTGGGGGAGCAAGACTTTGTCATCCTCGAGCAGGTAGGCGATGTCGAGGCAATCGGCGATGATTTCGGCCGTTTTCGCCGCGCGGGGCAGGGGGCTGGTCACGATCTTTTCGAGTTTCAGGCCGGTCTTCCTGAGCCCCCGGGCCACCTGGCGGACTCGTCGCTCACCCTTCTCGGTCAGCGGGCGGTCGTCATCATCCAACCCAGACGTGCCGTGGGGTATGGCCACACCGTGGCGGAATAGGTAGAGGCGAGTCATAAGGCATCCTTCGAGGACGAGAGGAAGTTCAGGCTGGGCCGACACCGGCGTCGGCTTGAAACCCAGAAGGGAATCCTCGTTGTCGGGGCGGCTCGGCTTCATAAAGTCAGGCCGAGCCCTCGGTTTTCGCTTTAGAATACCGTCCCAAGTCGTCGCAATGCAACGTGGAGGAGAGACTCAAAGGCGTGGCGTTCGACCGGCATCTGCCAACGAAAATCCCCGGCGCGGGGCCGGGGATTGTCTCCATCGCGAGTCGCGAAGGCGGCGTTCAGCGGGGGGCGGGCGGCGGGGGGACGGCACCCGACTGGACCGAGACCGGGCTGACAACCTGCGGGGTCGTCTTGGCCGGCATGACCGGCGCACCCTGGGGGGCGGGGGTCACTTTCGCCGGGGCGACGGCGACGGGATAAATCTTGGCCGGGGCCTGGGGGGCGGGGGTCACTTTGGTCGGGGTCTGCATGGCGGGCATCACCTTCGCCGGGGCGGCGGGGGCAGCCTGCGCAACCGGGGTCACCTTCGCCGGGGCCTGCATGGCGGGCATGACCTTCGCCGGGGCGGCGGGGGCAGCCTGCGCAACCGGGGTCACCTTCGAGGGAGCGACCGGGGTCGGCGCGACCTTCGAGGGAGCCTGCATCGCCGGCATCACCTTCGACGGTCCCTGCGCGGTCGGGTAATTCTTACCCGGAGCTTGCGGCGACTGGGCTTGGGCGGCCGAAACGAAGCCGGCGGAAACCGCCAGGAAGCCAAACACGATACGAACCTTCATGGATGCTGTCTCCGGATACAAAGCCCTGACACTGTTCGGTTGAGGCGGACCCACTCCTGCCTCGTTTTACACGACCCGAACTAGTATACGACAAGAAAGGCTGCGGTCTCTGGGTAATTTGCGATTTTCTCGGCGTCTGCGTCAAGTTTTCCCAGAAACGCCTTTAGCGACTTCATGGAATCTAGCAAATCTGGTGCGCCATTTCCATTTCATTCCACCCCCTTTTTTTGCATTTCACGAACCATTTATCCGACCTGAACCACAACCTTGCCGAAATGAGCTCCGCTCTCCAGATGTCGGTAGGCCCCTCGTGCGTCGTCGAACGGAAAGACGCGGTCGACGACGGGTCGTAATTGATGAAGTTCAATGGCTCGGTTCATGGATTCGAACATCGCCCGCGAGCCAACATAAATCCCCTGGACCCGAATATTCTTCATCAGGATCGGGGTCGGGTTGACCTCGCCGCCGCCCGTCAAGACGCCGATGAGCGCGATATGGCCGCCGACTTTGACCGCCTTGAGCGACTGACCGAGTGTCCCCGCCCCGCCGACCTCGACGACATGATCGACACCGATTCCTTCCGCCTTCTCTCGGACAACCTCGCCCCACTCGGGGGTCGTCTTGTAGTTGATCCCCTCCGACGCACCAAGGTCGCACGCGCGTTGGAGCTTGTCGTCACGGCTGGATGTGACGATCACCTTCGCCCCGGCGAGCCTGGCTAACTGGAGCGCGAACAGCGAGACCCCTCCCGTGCCCTGGATGAGCACGGACTCCCCCACTTTTAGTCCACCCGACTCAATCAGGGCGTGCCAGGCGGTCAGCCCCGCACAGGGGAGGGTGGCGGCTTCTTCGAACGAGAGGTGGTCGGGAATCTTGACAACCCCCTCGACCGGAAGCACCTTCTCCTCGACGAGCATTCCGTCGACCGCGCCTCCGTGCGCGGTCTTGCTCGCGACCTCTGTCAGCGGCCCGTCGGCCCATCCCGAGAAGAAGCAGCCCGCCACACGATCGCCTGGACGGAACCGCGTGACGCCCGACCCGACCTCGATTACCTCGCCCGCACCGTCGGAGGTCGGGATAAGCGGCAGCGGCAGGTTCCGGCTATAGACCCCCTTCGCCACCAGCAAGTCGCGATAGTTCAACGATACGGCCCGGACGCGGATCGACACCTCCCCAGGCCCCGGCTCGGGACTGGGCAAGTTGTCGAGGGCGATTCCGTCGATCCCGTTGAGCCTGTGTATCCGATAAGCCTTCATGTCCGACCCTCCGTCCGATGTGATCGCCGCCCCTTTGTTGCCGACTTACTCGCGAATTGCAAGCCGCGACGCCACGCTGGAAATCGTAAGCGTGAATGGCGTCGGCGTCTCGCCCGACTCCCTTGTCCGCGACACTTCGTTCATCGGGCCGCCCGCAAACGCGACGACTTTCACGAAGGCGTTCAAGGTTGCCGGCCTTCCCGAAATTGAGCAGCACGGCGACGCTTCCTTGAGGCGGATCAAGCCGCGCAGTTCAATCCGACCGCCGATCAGGGATCTTTGGGGCGTTAACGGCTCCGGTTGGTCCATTGGGAGACGTTCGGGCCGGTGGCTCGGGGCCTTCGAGAAGGGCCTTGGCGTCGGCCTCCGCTTTAGCGGCCTGCTCGGGCCGGTCGGTCTTGCGATAGACTTCGGCTTGGCGAACGAGCACGCGCGCGGCGAATCCGGGGGCGAGAGTCGAGCCGCGTTTTATCATCGCGACGACCTTACCGAGGTGGTCTTCAGCTTCGGCGAGCCTCCCTTCGGCCAATTCGATCGTGGCCAAGCCGTCGAGCGGCACGATCATTCCGGGGTGGTCAACGCCCGCCGCCGCGAAGATCCCGAGGGCTTTGGAGTAGAGTAGTTGCGCCTTGTCGTATTTACGCTGCATCATGTAGACGGTCGCGAGGTCATTGATCGCGTCGCCTGTGCCAAGAGCGTCCGGGCCGAGGTTGCTCCGGCAGACGGCAAGCGTACGGGTGAGGAGCATCTCGGCCTCTTCGATCTGGCCGAGCTTCACCTCGATCGAGGCCAGGGTATACATCGTCTGCGCGACCGGCATCTTCTCGACCCCGAACATCTTCTCGCGAACCGTGAGCGCCCACCGGGCGAGCGGTTCGGCCTCGGAGTCTCGCCCCTCGCGGTGCAAGACCCACGCGAGGTCTCCATAGCTCCTGGCGAGCAGCCTGGGGTCGGCGTCGAGTTCGAGCCGCGCGACGTCGATCGCCTTGCGGAAGTAGTATTCGGCCTTGTCGAGCTGGTTCAGGCCGAGCGCCTTCCATCCCGCGTTGTTGTTAAAGAACCAATCCGAGAACTGGTTGTGCGTCAGCTTTGCGGTAGCCGGGGCTTGCGCGCTCGCTGAGAGGGGTGGCGCAATGATCAAGAGCAGTCCGAAGTATCGCCGCATCCGTCAAGACCTCCCAGTTTCATTGATTATCGCCGAGTCCACTCGGGTTGCCATCGGGGACCCGGTTTTCCTTAAGCTCTGGGTTTGAACGCGCCCGCCTGATATCTTACCCGCTCGGGTGCAGCATCTCGGAGATGTCGAGGGGTGTGCGATGGTGGGTCGACGTGTTCTCTTTGCCATCTGCGGGACGATTCTGGCCGGTTGCGGGGCGTCGAAGCCGAAGCCATTTGGCTCGGCCGTCGGGCGGTTTAGCGCCGAGATGCCCGCCACGATGAAGGAAACTGAGCAAAGCATCCCCACGGCCGTCGGGCCGATCCCGGCGCATCTGCTCATGGGAGAAGACGCCGATCGGGTCATCTTCGGCGTCACCTATGCCGACCTACCCGCGAACCTGATCCAGCCCGGGGACACAAATGCATCGCTCGAAGGCTCGGTGAATGGGATGATCGCCGCGAGCCAGGCGACGCGGCTCGACAAGCGGCCGATCATGCTCGGCCCGCATCAAGGGCGTGAGGTCCGTTTCGAGGTCCACCCCGCCGGGATGTCCGAAAAAGGGCTCGGGGTCTCGCGGATCTATCTCGTCGGCAATCGCTCCTATCAACTCATGACACTAGGCTCTGAGTCGAAGTTCCGCGAAGAAGTGGCGAAGGCCTTCTTCGACTCATTCCGACTCGAAGATGGGACCACCTCGACCCTGGAGAATCCGGCCGACGCCGCGACCTCGACGGGTTGGGGCACGCCCGATCATCCGGGAGGTGACTGCCGAATTCAGGTCCAGGGACCGGCCGCGACGATCGAAGTCCTCGGCACCCGACGGATTTTCACACCCGGGTTGGGGGGAGTCGACAACACGCCGAAGTTGATGAGGCCGATCGAAGGCGACTTCGTCGCCGCCCCTCGCGCGGAGGGGGCAAAAGTCTCGTTCTTGGGAGCGAGGCTGGTGTTCCGGGGCGAGTCGGGGGACATCATGCGTGTCAAGCGTGCGGCGATCTTGCGCAACGGTCGGGTCCGCACTTATGTTTTGTTCGAACACCATCGCGCGGGCCAGACCGTTCTCTCGCAGGAGACCGACTATCCCGGCGGCGCGGTTTGGGTCCGCATGGAGCGTCGTCCAGGACATGTCACTGGCTTGTTCAGTCTCGACGGGACCGACTGGAGCAACCTCGGCTCGATGCCGATCGCCGACCCTCGCGAGTCGGTTGTCGTCGCGGCGATCAACATGTCGAATTTCCCTTTTCTGTCGATGTTCGAAGGGCTCAAGGTGAATCAGCCGTGACAACCCTCGCAGGACTCCCCGTCTCGCGGATCGGCCTCGGCCTCGCCGCGCTAGGACGCCCCGGCTATATCAACATCGGCCACGCAACCGACCTCGAAAGAGGCCGCGACGTGCCGACGATGGAGGCGCACGCCCACACCGTCCTCGACGCCGCCCACGCGGCGGGCGTCCGCTATTTCGACGCCGCGCGATCCTACGGCCGCGCCGAAGCTTTCCTGGCGAGTTGGCTCGCCGCCCAAGGCCTCGCGCCCGGCGCAGTGACGGTCGGGTCGAAATGGGGATATGTCTACACGGCCGATTGGAAGGTCGAAGCTGAGAATCACGAGGTCAAGGAGCATTCGATCGCCAATCTCACCCGCCAGGTCGCGGAGAGTCGGGCGATCCTCGGAAGCTATCTCGGGCTCTATCAGATTCACTCGGCCACCCTTGAAAGTGGCGTGCTCGGCAATCGCGCCGTCCTCGACGAACTCGGACGCTTGCGTGCCGACGGTCTCAAGATCGGCCTCTCGATCACCGGCCCGCGGCAGGCCGAGACGCTCCGGGTCGCGATGGAAGTCGAAGTCGGAGGGTCTCGTCTTTTCGACTCAGTGCAGGCGACGTGGAACCTGCTCGAACCGTCCGCAGGCCCCGCGCTGGCCGAGGCGCATGCCGTCGGGATGGGCGTCATCATCAAGGAAGCCCTCGCGAATGGGCGACTTACCGGCCGGAACGACGACTCGGCATTTTCCGTGAAACGTCGCGCGATCAAGGTCGAAGCCGACCGACTCGGCACCACCCCCGACGCATTGGCCCTCGCCGCGGTGATGTCGCACCCTTGGGTCGATGTCGTCCTCAGCGGGGCCACGACCGTCGGGCAACTACGATCGAATCTGGACGCATCAAAGATCGTCTGGAATCGAGAAATCGACGATCGACTTGCAAGCCTGGCTGAGGGCTCTGACGAATACTGGACCACGCGATCGAGACTGCCCTGGAACTGATCTCAGGCCGGATGGAGCGGGCCGACGACTTCGAGCATCACCGCGTGGAGCGGGCCGTTGCTGGCGAGGACGCTCGTCTTGGCCAGCCCGAGTAGGCCTCCACGGGCATCGGTGACGCAACCGCCGGCTTCCTCGACGAAGAGGCGACCCGCCGCGTAATCCCAGGGGGAGAGTTGATACTCGAAATAGGCCCCGAACAGCCCGGTGCCGACCATGCAGAGGTCGAGCGCGGCGGTGCCGATCCGGCGGACGCCGTGGACCTCGCGACGGATCACGTCGCCGATTGCGGCGAGGGTCGCTTCCATCAAGGTCCCGCGATCGTATGGGAAGCCGACGCCGATCATCACCTCGTCGAGTCGGGTATGCTCGGAGACACGCGCGGGCTGGCCGTTGTGTGTCGCCCCCTGGCCCCGGACGGCGAGATACCAGTCGTCGGTGATCGGGTTGGTGACGACACCGACCTCGGGCCGCCCCCGGTGGTAGTAGGCGATCGAGACGGCAACGTGCGGAATCTTGTGCGCGAAGTTGGCGGTGCCGTCGAGCGGGTCGACGACCCACAGATGCTCCGCGCCCATGTCGGCCTGGTGACCTTCCTCGCCCAACACGGCATGGTCGGGGAAGTGGCGACGGATCACCTCCACGACGGCGTTCTCGGCCTCGACGTCGGCGTCGGAGACGAGGTTGGCGACATCCTTGTTGCGCATGACGACACCGTCGCGAAAGTGACGGCGGAGGATCTCTCCTGCCGCGCGGGCGGCCTCTTCGGCAACGGATAGTTCGCGGCTCGACATGCAATGATCCCCGAAGGTCTCGACTCGATCGATCTTTGATTATACTAAGCAAATTGCGACAAGGCCCCTCTCCCGCGCCGGAGTTTTCCCAAACCGTGAGCCAGTCTTACGCCCCGCGAGATCGCTTGCCAAAAGGCGTCACCGCCTTATCGAAGAGTCGAGGCGGCCGGGGCTTCCGGGCGACGATCCGCCGGGGCAAGGGGGCCGAGGTCCACCTCGGCCTTTATGCAACCGCCTGGCTCGCCGCGTTCGCTCACGGCGTGGCGGCCCGGGTGCTTGGGCGAGGCGAGGGGCCGCCGGTCGAGATCCCGCTCGCCGAGCAACCATCGGCGAAGGAAGTCTGGGCGATCACGGCGAACGTACGGCTTCGCCTTGAACTCGACCGGCCTCCGCGCCGGGTCGACGAATCGCCCCCTTCGCCCGATGATCTGTTCGCGCTCTTTGATATCACGGTTGTCGGCTTCTGGCGGTCGCAGGCGGCGGATGACTCGTGGGGCCACCCCGGGGCGGGGCTCGATGCGGCGGCGGGTCAGCTCGTAGCGGCCACACGGCTGCTGTTCTGGTCGCGATCACACCCGACGCCTCTGGAAGCGATGACCCGACTCCTCGGCCGACGGCTCGACGCCGTCTTCCGCCGCTCCGACGTGACGGGCGAGGTAATCGACGACGATGGCGACGACGACTGGCGCATCGCCCGCTGGCTTGTCCATCCCGACGCCTTCGTCACCAGCCGCGCCCGAGGCTTCCGCGACGAGGTCCGCGACCTCTATCCCGACCTGTTTTCCGACGACGACGCCGGAGGCCCGATCCCCCCTTGGGCCAAAGTCCTCGGCCTGCTTCCCCCATTCAACCTCGAACGTGTCCGCGCCGCCTATCGAGCCCGATCGCGGACCGTTCACCCCGATGTCGGCGGCAGCAACGCCGAGTTCGTCCAGTTGCAGGCAGCCTACGAAGACGCGCGGGCCTATTGCGAGTCGAGGTCGACCTGATCGAAATTCCTGCCCGCTAATTGGTGCATCCGGCAGGTGATTTGCAGGTGGATGGAAGTAACCCCTGGAGAGTTGCACCATGGCCGCCCGCGTCTATCTCCGCTGCATGACACCCGAGGAAGAGAAGGCGATCGCCGCCCTCATGCAGTCACGCACCGCCGCGATTCGCTCGGTGGAGCGCGCTCGGATCATCCAGGCCGCCGCCAAGGGGCAGTCCGCTCCGGTCATCGCCACGGCTCTGGGATGCTCGCGTCCCACGGTGTATGCCTGGATCCGCCGCTTCAACGATCACGGCCTCGCCG
>JANXSY010000273.1 GCA_025356435.1 Isosphaeraceae bacterium
GACTTCTGGGCGTTGAGTTTGTTGGCGTCGATGCGTGCCTGGCTGGTCATCGCGGTGGCCCTTGCTTCGAGGTGGTGTATGACATCGATCACAAACACCATCTGAATTTTGGTCAGGGTCGTCCCGCGATTCTGAAAAGAATCCTGTGAGGCCGGGTGAAAGGAGGTTCCGTCTGAGTCATGCGGGGTGTGACCCAATGCCGTTGGATGAGCGATAAGTTGTTTTCAAGAAACAACATCTGATCCCCTCCCCAGTTGTGGGGGAGGGGACCAGAAAGCCTGTTAGGGCAGAGGTTTTCGCCCGTTCAACAGTATTGGCACCAGACCCCGCCGCCACGTGGGATGCAGAACGCTAACATCTCGTTGTGATGATCCAATGACTCTCAGAACGCTATTTCGGGAGAGGTCGAGGATTGTGTCGTCGCCCGTTTCCGCTTCAATCTCAGGCCATAAACCTTGATGTGCATCGGACTGCACCAGGGACACGTCATCCAGGCTTAGACGATTTTGATCCCATCAACCCTGCCCCATCACGGCCTTGATGTCCGATCGTTTCAGCCCGCCCATCGAGATCAAGCTTGCTGAGTAGGCACCGGCTCCAGCCCCAACGGCGAGAATGACGTGGACATCCTTTAATAAGAGACAAACCACCACCATCACCGCTGAGGCGGCGAACGGTCGGCCGAGGTGGTGGTGCCAGGCGGGCTGGCGACCTTCGCGGGCGAGGCAGCCGAAGCCTGCCATTGCGAGGAGCAGGGCGGTGAGGGCGATCGACGCCGCAGCACCGGGCAGGCCGAATAGACGGAGCATCAGCGCTGCGAGTGGTCCCGAGGCAATCGCGCCGACCAGGAGCATTCGAACCCCAACCGACTCGCGATTGAGTGCGATCAGGGCCGTCTGATAGAGGAAGGCGAGCGTGAGCAGGGGGGCACGCCAGACGCCCAGGGCGAGGAGGAGTCCGGCCGATTCGTATTCGGCGGGGAAGAGGAGTTTGACAAGCGGGTCGGCGAGGAGTGTCGTGCCGATCGCCACGGGCAACATAGCCAGGGCGAGCACTCGGATCAGCGCATTGAGGGCTTTGCGTCCTTCGGCCGGTGTCTCGCGCCACGATCGAGCGAGGGTGGGGAAGACGACCTGCTGGAAGATCAGGCCGAATGTGAGGATCGCCGTCACCATTCGGTGCGGTGCGCTGAAAAGCCCGATCTGTGACCATGTGCAGAAGAGACCGACGACCATCAGGTCGATCGAGGCCAGCACCGTTTGCGCCAATCCAATGAAGAGGATCGTCTTGCCGCGTCGTAGGAAGACGCCGAGAAATCGCCCGCCGGGGATCGGCCGGGGCCAGCCGTGTTCGCGGATATATTGGGACCAGACGAGCGCGATCCCCACGGCCTCGCCCGCTGCGAGCCAGGCGGGAACCCAGACGATTCGCGAAGAGTCGCCGACCCAGAACCAGACGCCCGCCGCATAGATGGCGGTGCGCAGGCAGAGCGAAACGGCGACAATGCCCATTCGTTCGAGGCCGCGATAGACGTAGTCGATCCCCATCGCTGTCGTGAACAGCATGAGGCCATAGACCGCGAGCAAGGTCCGCTCGGTGTCACCCTTGAATGACGTGAATCCGACGGTCATCAGGACGACATAGAGCCCGATCGCCACGAGGCCTTTAGCGGCGAGGACGTGATTCACGAGCGGGCGGACCAGGCGCGGGTGCCTCGCTAACTCGCGCGCGGCGATCACCTCGAAGCCGTCGCGGAGCAGCAAGACGAGCCAGAAGACGACGTTAAATGCGAACTCGACTCGCCCGTATCCGGCCATCCCCAAACGCATCGTAAGCGAAAGGGTAACGGCGACCGAAGTCGCGCGACATGCCACCTCGGCCCCGCTCATCAGCAGGAAGTTCCAGGCAATCCGTCGCGGCGCGGGGGCTTTTGCCGAGAGAGGCCGTGGACGAGTGCGACCGACGCGACGACGGTGCGGGCGTGACGTTGTTGGGGTCGAGGCCATGCATCATCCCTGTCCCGTGCCCGGCGGTCAGAAACCCGCTCGGCGGGTTCCCATGTTCGATCGGACGATCGTCGGCTCGGGGAAGAGACCCGCCAACGCCTCTCCGGCATCCGTCTTGAAATGCCGGAACGGCCTCGCGCAAACCGCCTCATCGTTAGAGGCGGCCGGTGCGCGCCGCATCCTAGGTATCCGCCCCGGTTCTGTCAACCGAAACATCGACCACGAGACCCCTTATGCTTGAGCCCGAAGGGCTGTTCGGACCTAGCTTTTCGGTGCCATGATCGCATAGGAAACCTGGATCGAGACCGAAAGTTCTTGCTCTCCCGCTGCGACCGGTGCGGGAGCAGACCTCATCATCATCATTGGGGCCTGGGCGCCAAGCGAGTACGGACGCGGCGACATCGCGCCCGATTCGACGATCTGCAGGGCCGAGCCAAGGACCACTTTCGCCTCACCGGCGATCAATTCAGCCTTCCGCTTGGCGTCGGCCATCGCCCGGCGTCGGGCCTCGTCGAGCAACGCTTCCGGCTTGTCGACTCGCAGCGTGATCCCATTCACCTGGTTCGCCCCGGCGTGGACAACCGCATCAAGCAGATCTCCCAGCTTGGTGATGTCGCGTGCGGTGACCTCAACCGCGTTCACAACACGGTATCCGACGACCCGAGGGACGAAATCCTCGGCACCCGGCTGCCTGGGTGTCGGCTGGCTGTAGACCGGGCTGATCTGAATCTGAGTCGTCTCGATATCCTTGGACGCGATCCCTCGCTCTTTCAAGACTGTCTGGAGCGCATTCATCTCCGCGTTGTTCTTGTTGAGCGCATCCTTGGCCGTCGTCGACTGGGTGACGACGCCGAGGATGATATCGGCGACGTCGGGGACGGCCGAGACTTTACCGTTGCCCACGACGGAAAGACTTGGTCTCATTCCTCGCTCCTCCATCTGGCCAAAGGCGACCGAAGCGGTCGAGCCGACGAGCAGCGCGACGACCGGAACGACGATAGATATACCGAAGGTTTTCATGGAACCGGCCCCAGAAGACTGACCCGCGCGACGACCCGACAGGATCAGTCGCAACCTCGACGACGCAGACGGTCGAGTGCCACCGCCACAACGATGATCGCCCCGATGATGATATCTTGGCTGGCGTTCGAGATCCCGGCATGAACACAGCCGTTATTCAACACCGACATGAACAGGCACCCGACCAGCGTACCGAGAACGGTCCCCTCGCCGCCCGAGAGGCTGCCGCCGCCGATCACCACGGCCGCGATCACCTGGAGTTCCAGGCCATCGGCCGTGACGGGATCTCCCATGCCGTCGAGATACACGAACTGGAGCACGCCCGCGAGGCCCGTGGCAAGACCGGCAAGTCCATAGACCGCCAGCTTGACCAGCGGGACGTTGATCCCGCAGAGCCTGGCCGTCGCCTCGTTCGAGCCGATGGCATAGAAATAACGGCCCAGAACACTATATCTTAGCCCGAAGGCCACCATCAGGCTCAGGCCAAGGAGCATCCAGATTCCGGGCGCGACGATCAGCCATTCGGGTTTCGGATCGATCGCCAGCAACTTACCAAACCACCACGGCTTGGCATCGCCGGAGACATAGACCCCCGTGCTCGAAGCCAACCACTTCGCGAGCCCGCGAAAGATCTTCAGCCCGCCCAGAGTAATAATGAAGGGCACCACGCCCAGACCCGTGATCAGCCCACCATTGAAGAGACCGCAAAGCCCGCCGATGACAATTCCAGCCGCCATCGCCAACGGGATCGAGACGCCGAGATCGCGCACGAGGATCGCGACCGCTACGGTGACAAACGCCACCACCGAGCCGACGGAGAGATCGATACCGCCGCTGATCATGATGACCGTCATCCCGAGCGCGGCCGTGCCGACGATCACCGTTTGCACAGCGATCGTTCGCCAGTTCGCGGACGTGAGGAACGATCCCGTATGTCGTGTCAGAAACGCGAAGAGGCCCGTGACGATGATCAGGCCCACGAACGGCCCGAGCAGTGTCATCAACCGGCGCGCGGCGATCCTCAAGCCAAGATTGACCTTTGTCTGCGACGACCACGCCTCAAATTCGTCGACCGCCACGACTCATCCCCCCGTTGCCACGTTCATCACCGCGTCTTCCGTCCAGGCCCCAATTGGCCTCGCCTCGCTCAAGACCCCGCGAGCCATCACCGCCAGCCGGTCACAGATGCCCATCAATTCGGGGAGATACGAACTGACCATGACGACCGCCGTGCCCGTCGCCGCGAGGTCGCCAATCATTCGATAAATCTCGGCCTTCGAACCAATGTCGATCCCTCGCGTCGGCTCGTCGAGCAAGAGAACGTCAGCCTCTTGGTGGAGCAACCGGGCGATCGCGACCTTCTGCTGATTCCCCCCCGAGAGATCTCCAACCGCCTGTCCCGGACCGGCCGACTTCACCCGCACCGCCTTCATCCACCGGCTCGCCTCGGCCCTTCGCCCCTTCAGGTCGAGCCATCCCCAGCGCGCGTGTCGATTAAGGGCCGGGTAGGTCAAGTTATCTTCAATCGAGCGACGGAGGGCCAGACCCTCCCCCTTGCGATCTTCGCTGAGCAACCCCACCCCCCGTTCCATCCTCTTTCGCGGCCGGAGCGATCGACCCATCTCCACGCCTTTGACGAGGACGCGGCCCGACCGCACCTCGTCGAGCCCGAAGATCGACCGCAATAACTCAGTCCGCCCTGCGCCGACGAGTCCAGCGATGCCCAGGATCTCTCCCCGGCGGATCTCCAGATTGGCACGAATCGGCAAGACCCGACCCGCCATGCCCGAGACACTGAGCACAACCTCGCCGGGTCTTCGCTCTGACTTCGGAAAGAGTTCCGTCAGCTCGCGGCCCACCATCGCCCGAATGATCGCGTTGAGATTCGTCTCTGCCATCCGACCTGTCTCGACCGCGCGGCCGTCGCGCAAGACCGTATACCGGTCGGCCAGCCGTCTGACTTCTTCGAGGAAATGACTGATATAGACGATCGCGATCCCTTTGCCCCGCAGCTTC
Source organism: Isosphaeraceae bacterium (assembly GCA_025356435.1). Lineage (GTDB taxonomy): Bacteria > Planctomycetota > Planctomycetia > Isosphaerales > Isosphaeraceae > CAMFLR01. The sequence goes on from JANXSY010000273.1 coordinate 5,043, forward strand.
CGAATGACCTCGAACAACTTCGTGGCGTCGCGCTCGGTCAGCGAGCTTGTCGGCTCGTCGAAGACAATGACCCGCGCGTTCGTGACCAACGCCCGTGCCACCTCAACAAGTTGCTGCCCCCCCACGCTTAGAGTTCCCGCGATCGCCTCCGGTCGGATATCGGGGTTGTCGAGGAGCGACAGTGCCTCCATTACCATCCTGCGATGCTCATCGCGACGAATCAGACCCGAGCGTGACCGTTCGTGACCAAGCATGATGTTGGCCTCGACCGTCAGGTGAGGCGCGATCGCCAGCTCCTGGTAAATCATCGCGACACCCTTCGCGAGCGCTTCACGCGGTCCCCGAGGCGCATAACGCGACCCGCCGAGCGACATCGCGCCCGAATCGGGACGATAGGCCCCGCTCAAGATCTTCATCAAGGTGCTCTTACCCGCGCCATTCTCTCCGATCATGGCGTGAACTTCGCCGCACCGCAGGTCGACTGAGACATCGTCAAGCGCGCGTCCCGAGCCAAACGACTTGACGACATCCTTCATCGATAGAATCGTATCGGGATCGATCATTGAGGCCCCGACAAGAGTCCGGCCCCTTCCAGAACCCTGAGCATCCCGAGGGTGCTCGACTCGTTCGGGCAAAAGACGCCGTCGATCTGGCCTCGAAAGCGGGTTATGAGGTTCTGACACTTCTGCTGGGCCTGGTCTGAGGTCGCCCCGGCATATTGATCGTCAGACAAATATGTGATTTTCGGGAAGTCTTTCTGGATCGTGTCGGTGAACCCCTTCTCCCGTTCCTCGGTGCTCGCCGAGCCGACGGCGTAACGGAGCAAGATGATCCGTCCTTCCCCCTTTAGCAGTTCGCCCAGCCGACGCGCGGCGAGGACGCCGCCGTTGTAGTTGTCAGTGGAGACATAGCTGACGATCTTCTTCGATTCCAGCCCGGAGTCGATGATGACGACCGGTATCCCCTTGGCGATCGCCTGTTCAACCGGCGCGACAAGGGCTTTGGCGTCAAGCGGCGCGAGCACGATGCCGTCAACTCCCACCGCGACCGCGTTCTGGACCAGCTTGATCTGATCGCTCCGCTCGTCTTCTTTCTGGGGGCCTTGCCAGATCAACTCGACATTCCCCAGTTCCTCCGCCGCCTTCACCGCCCCCGCGTGGATCGTTTGCCAGAATTCATGCGTCGTCCCCTTGGGAATAACCATGATGCGATACGTCTTGGCCTTGGTCCCGACGACCGAGGAGTCTTGAGAATTCGAGGCTTTGGGCGGATTGACCAGCGGTTCGATCTCGGGGCTCGCAATATTCTCGGGAGTGACCAGAGTCTCGCCCGTCGAGATCTTGGCCTCAACCGACTTCTTTTCCAGATGGGCCACAAGCGTCTTCACGCCGAGGTTGCCCATCTTGTAAGGATTCTGGACGACGGTCCCGTGTAGTTTGCCCGCTTTGATCGCCTCGACGAGTCGTGAACTCGCGTCAAACCCAACGAATTTCACGCTCAGATTGGACCGGGACCCTTTCGAGCCAAGAGAGCCCGTTGAATCCACCGAGTCTCCGCCGCAACCGACGAAATGAAAAGCGGCAACGACAATGACAATAGGTAACCGGCAATGTCGCATAGAGTGCGTCTCCTCTCGACGAAAAAAAAGGTTATGAAGGGAGGAAGGTCGTCATGGTAAAAGGCCCCACAAAGAGCGTCAAGCAATGCGACATATAGAGGAAGGGACGATGTCGAAAAGACCCCGTAATCAAGGGGACTCCAAGAGGGATCAAAGAACATTCTGAGTTTTCGGGGGACCAGCCCCTTGAACGAACCTGAAGTGCGGTTATTATATCCTTTGTCGCCGCTGAGAATGCAGCGACGCGAGGGTGAGGTGAGACACGGACGACGGGTCGAACTCAGCA
>JANXSY010000281.1 GCA_025356435.1 Isosphaeraceae bacterium
GCCGTCTATGGACCCGAGCCCGATGACACTCCCATGCACGCGGCGCAGGAGCGTTATCCTCCGACCTTCTATGGTGTGTTCAAGAAGGCGGCCGACATGATCGCCGATCAATATGCGCGTCACTTCGGCATCAATTCCGTCGGGATCAGGCCGCATGTGGTCTATGGTCCCGAGCGCGACCAAGGGCTGACCGCCGGCCCGTCGCTCGCGGCCCGCGCGGCGGCTCTCGGCGAGAGTTACACGATCGGCTATCGGGGGTGCGTCAGTTTCGATTATGTCGAAGACGTGGCCCGCGCGTTCGTCCTCGCCGCGCTCGAGACACCGCCGGGTTCGAACGTCGTCGACCTACCCGGAGAGCGCTCGACGCCCGAGCAATTTATCCGATGGATCGACGAGGCCGTCCCCGGTTCATCCGCGAGACTCTCGGTGAGCGGCCCCGAGATCGCGCCGAATATTCCGCCGATCCCGAACGTGTTTTGGCGGCTGTTCCCCGACTGGAAGGCGACTTCGTTGCGAGACGGAGTGCGTCGCACCGTTGATTTCTATCGGTCGCGATCGATGTTCGAGGGGACGCGATGAGAGTTCCGATCGAAGCACTCCGCGAATTCTGCATGGCCGCCTTGCGACAGGTCGGCATGAATGAGAACGATTCCGCAATCACGTCCGATGCGCTTGTGACTACCGACGCGATGGGCATTTTCACGCACGGGACCAAGCTGCTCGGCGGTTATCTGAGCCGACTGAGCGGCGGAGGATATCGGGCGTCGGGCGTGCCCCGGATCGAACGCGAGGGGCCGGGCTGGGCCGTGATCGACGGCGACTCTGCGCTCGGGCAGGTGGGCTGTGTCTTCGCGGTCCGGGTCGCGATCGCCAAGGCACGCAACGTCGGGATCGCCTACGTCGGACTGCGGAATATCGGGCACATTGGCGCGGCGGGATACTATGCGGCGATGGCCGCGAGCGAGGGGCTGATCGGCGTCGTGACGGGAAATGACACGCCGAGCGTTGCGGCTCCGGGTTCGCGCGGGGCGGTCCTAGGCAGCAACCCGCTGGCGTATGCCGTGCCGGTCGCCGGTCGCGACCCGATTCTACTCGACATGGCGACAGCGGCGGTCGCGGGCGGCAAGGTCTATGCGGCCCACCAGCGTGGCGAGCCGATTCCGGCGACATGGCTGATCGGCGAGGACGGTCGTCCCACGACCGACGGCAGCCTCTATCCGCACCACGCCTCGCTCGCGCCGATGGCCGGTCATAAGGGATACGGCATGGGCCTGCTTGCCGAGGTCTTATCCGGTGCCCTCCCGTGCGGGGCGTTGACCTGGCAGATCGGCAGTTGGATGTTCGATGATCCGGGCAAGGCGTCTCGGCATAATGCGGGTTTCATTGCGATCGACGTCGCGACGATTGCCGAGCCTGGAGAGTTTGATTTGCGCATGCAGACGCTGATCGATGAAATCCACGCCGTCCCGACCGCTGAAGGTGTCGATCGAGTCATCTTGCCGGGCGAGCGGGAATGGGAACGAAAGCGTCGCGCCGAGGCCGAGGGGATCAACCTGCCCGATGATGTCAGGGTGAAGCTCACGGCAGTGGCGCGGGAGTTCGGTGTCAGAGCCGACTGGCTTGAGACCCATCCCGCAACGCTAACTCACCAATTCAGGTCATGATATTGATCACGAACGATCGAAAGAGAGCCCAATGGGACGCCCGGACGTGGGTGGGTCGAGCTAGCTAATTCGCTCTGCAATTAAGCCGACGTCGGACCATGGTTGACCGCGAGGAGGCCCTCCTCGTCGACTGATCTGCCGCAGCGAGCGGGTTCTTCAGCGTCGAATGTCTAAGCCGGCCCTCTTCCGCTGCACGCCGATCAAGATCAAGGTGGATTCGCAGGAGATACGGGCGAGTGATCGCAGTCTATTGAACGCACGAAACCAAGGACAAGTCCTGCCATGAAGATTGTCAGATATCAAGACGCGGAATCCAAGATCCATTTCGGCCGACGGCATGACGACGGCCGGGTCACGCGGATCGAGGGCGACGTCTTCTCGACACACCACGACACCGGCGAGGCGGCTCAGGTGGTGAAGACTCTCGCACCGGTCGAGCCGCGAGACATCATCTGCATCGGCCTCAACTACCGCAAGCACGCGGCCGAGGGGAACCAGGCCATCCCCGAGCAACCCGTCGTCTTCATGAAGAACGTCGGCGCTGTTCAGAATCCCGGAGACCCGATCGTGCTACCGAGGCGGCTCCGGAGCGACGCGGTTGACTATGAGTGCGAACTGGCGGTGGTGATCGGCAAGGCGTGTTACAACGTTTCGAAGGCCGACGCGCTGGCGCACGTCTTGGGTTATACCTGCGCCAATGATGTGAGCGCCCGAGACTGGCAGTTGAAGTGGGGCGGCGGCCAGTGGTGCCGAGGGAAGACTTTCGCGACCTTCTGCCCGCTCGGCCCGTGGCTCGTCACACCCGACGAGATCGCCGACCCGAACGCGCTGACGATCAAGACGATCCTCAACGGCAACGTCATGCAAGACTGGAACACCAATGACATGATCTTTGATATTCCGACACTGATTGAATTCTTGAGCGGGAGCACCCTGCTCGTGCCGGGCACGGTAATCTTGACCGGCACGCCCCACGGCGTCGGCGCGGCGAGGAAGCCCCCGGTGTTCTTGCAGCCGGGCGACTCGGTGACGATCGAGATCGAGCGGATCGGGGCCTTGACCAATCCGGTGGTCGAAGAGGCAATGGCTTAATCATCCGCCGGCATTGAGGAGGATTCGCATACGTCATGTCCGATGAATCGCATCGACCGCGAAACCAGATTCCCAACTGGGAAGTGGCCGAGCTTCCCGTTCCGCAGCCGCTCCGGTGGCGGAATTGGACGCGGTTCATCGGACCTGGCATCGTGATGATGGGCATCCAGATTGGTGGCGGTGAGTGGCTGCTCGGTCCCGAGGTAACGGCGAAGTATGGCGGCGGCCTGATGTGGATCGCGACGATCGCGATTATCCTTCAAGTCTTCTACAACCTCGAATGCGGCCGATATGCACTCTATTGCGGAGAGCCGATCTTCACTGGCTTCTTGCGGACGAAGCCGGGGCCTCGGTTCTGGATGGGGTTCATCCTCTTCCTCAACCTGAGTGCGCTGATCCCCGGCCTCTCGACGCACGGGGCCGCGATGGCGGCATCGCTCTGGCTCGACCGACCACCCGGCGAGGCTGATCGCGGACTGGTCACGGTTCTGGCATATGTGTTTCTGCTGGCCGTCGCGCTTCCGGTCCTCGTCGGCGGCAAGGTTTACAACATGCTCCAGGCGATCATGACCCTCAAGGTCGCGGTCGTGCTCATCTTCTGTCTGATCGTGGGAATCTGCTTCGTCAGCTCAGCGAACTGGTGGAACGTGTTCAGCGGCTTCGTGAAGTTTGGCACTGTGCCGACCGTCGTCGAGGGCCACGAGACGACGGTCAACGTCTTGCAGCACTGGTGGAGCGAGGGCACCTGGCCAGTGATCGCGCTGGGCAACATCGCGGTCATCGGGGCCTTCGCGGGCTTCGCGGGCGGCGGCGGCCTTTCGAACGCGACGTATAGCAACTTCGTCCGTGATAAAGGTTGGGGGATGGGCAGCGTTGTCGGGGCGATCCCGAGCGCGGTGGGCGGGCGGGATGTCACGCTCAGTCATGTCGGCAAGGTTTTCGTTATCAATATCGAGAATCTAAGACGATGGAAGGTCTGGTGGAAATATGTCCTCGTCGATCAGGTCGCGGTCTGGGCACCGGGCTGCTTCATGGGGATGGCGCTGCCCGCACTGCTCTCGCTTGAGTTTGCCCCGTTCTCAGCGCTGACGGGGGCGAAGCTCGAATGGGCGCAGTCGCTCATCACCGCCGACGGCGTGCGGCACGCCCCGCAGTTCTCGGCGACGGCCGCCAAGGTCCTCTGGATCGTCACGGTCTTGGTGGGTCTGATGGTCATGTTGCCGAGTCAGATGTCGATCGTTGACGACTTCAGTCGGCGATGGACCGACATTCTCTGGTCGGGAAGCAGGCGCGTCAGAGGCTCGCTCGGCGGCAACGCGGTCAAGTCTCTCTACTATTCGATCCTAGGGATTTATGTGCTCTGGACGGTGGTCGCGGCCTATATCTTCAGCACCTACGGCACGCCGAAATTGATGACTCTGGTGATCGCGAACCTGAACAATTTGGCGATCGGTCTCACGTCGTTCCACCTGCTCTGGATCAACTGCAAATTGTTACCGCCCGAACTGCGACCACGATGGTATAGCCGTGTTGGAATGGTGGCGTGCGGGGTGTTTTATCTGGGGATGGCGGGCCTGGTGTTCATGGCGAAACAGTGGCCGATGCTGCGATCCATGATCGGCGTTTGATTCGATCGAGCGGCAACGGGGAGGTGCGCGGCGAATGGCGACAATGACCGGACATGCGGTGCGAAACGACAAGCAGGCCCTGCTTGCGATCTATAAGGCCATGCAGACGATCCGCCGCACCGAGGAGCACATGGCGCGGGCACATCAACGTGGTCTGATCCACGGGGCCTGCCATACGTATGTCGGTGAGGAGGCGATCGCCGTCGGCGTTTGTGCCCACCTCGGGGCCGAAGACGTGGTGTTCAGCACGCACCGGGGTCACGGCCACGCGCTGGCCAAAGGGGTTACGCCCCAGAGCCTGGTCGCCGAACTCCTCGGCCGGGAGACGGGCTGCTCGCGAGGACGCGGCGGTAGCATGCATCTGTTCGCTCCCGAGGTCGGCATGATGGGCACGAGCGGGATCGTCGGCCCGTGCATCCTCCAGGCGGCGGGGGCTGGGTATAGTTTCAAGCTGATGAAGTCAGACCATGTCGCGGTGGCCTTCTTCGGCGATGGCGCAGTGAACAACGGGGCCTTTCATGAGGGCCTGAACATGGCGGGAATCTGGAAACTGCCTGTCCTGTTCATCTGTGAGAACAACGGCTTTGCGACTGAGATTCCATTCGAATATGCGAGCGGGAGCCGGAGTGTCGCCGCCCGCGCCTCGGCGTATGGATTGCCAGGCGTCGAGGTCGACGGCAACGACGTGCTCGCCGTCTCCAAGGCCGCGCTCGAGGCCGTCGAGCGGGCCAGGGGGGGCGGCGGGGCGACTCTGATCGAGTGCAAGACGTATCGGACCCGCGCCCACGCCGAGGGGATGGGCGACTTCACGTATCGGACCCGCGAAGAGGTCGAACAGTGGAAGACACGCTGTCCGATCCTGCGGCTACGGCAGATGCTCGTGGAAGCAGCGATCGCCAACGAGGCCGAGCTTCGGGCCATTGATGATGAAGTCGAGGCGATGGCGGTCGAGGCCGTGACGTTGGCCGAACAGGCCGCATGGCCCGACCCGTCAACGGCCGCCGACCACGTCTATGCAACTCCAGTGAGAGTGGACAACCCGCCTCCGACTGGGAATCGTGAAACTTCGTTTATGAAGGCCACTCTCGAAGCCCTGACTTACGAGATGGAGAACAATTCCCGCATTTATGTCATGGGTGAGGGGATTGGTGTCCGAGGGGGTAACTTCGCGACGACGACCGGCCTTTTCGATCGGTTCGGTCCGGTGAGGCTCTGCGACACGCCGATCAGCGAACGCGGGTTCGTCGGGATGGCGGCCGGCGCTGCGATGACCGGGACCAGGCCGGTCGTCGACTTCATGTTCGCCGATTTCGTGCTCGACGCAGTCGGCGAGATCCTCAACCAGATCGCCAAGGTTCAATACATGAGCAGCGGACGGCTCAAAATGCCTGTCTTGCTGAGAGGATGTATCGGCGTGGGCAACTCGGCGGCGACGCACCACTCGGGGAACTATTCCTCGATGTACGCCCACTTTCCCGGCCTGCGAGTCGTCGTCCCCTCGTGTCCCTATGACGCCAAAGGGCTGTTGACCCGGGCGCTACGCTGTGACGACCCGGTGTTGTTTTTGGAACATCGCGGCGTGCTCTCGATCAAGGGGCCGGTGCCGGAAGGGTCGTACGAGATCGAATTCGGCCGCGCGGCGGTCGTACGCGAGGGAACCGACGTGACGGTCGTCGCTCTGGCGATGATGGTTCATCAGGTAAGGAAGGTTTGCGACGTACTGGCGAAGGAGGGAATCTCGGTCGAACTGATCGACCCCCGGACCGTTGCGCCTCTGGATGTCGAGACGATCCACGCGTCGGTCCGCAAGACGGGTCGATTGTTGATCGTCGACGAGACGTTCGCTCCGTTCGGCCTTGGTGCCGAGATCGCGGCGCAGGTGGCCGACGCCGGTTTCGACGATCTTGACGCCCCGATCCGCCGTCTCAATGGTGTTCATACGCCGACACCGTACAGCCCCCCGCTAGAGGCGGCCGTCGTTCCGGGTCTCGACGCGATCGCCAAAGCCATCCGCGACCTCGTCGCCGAGTAGAGGAATTCTGAAGTCATGGCCATTCATATCATCATTCCTCGCCTCGGCTGGAGCATGGACGAGGGCATCTTCGCCGGCTGGCTCAAGGCCGACGGCGATTCGATCCGCGCCGGCGACCCTCTGTTCACTCTCCAGGGCGAGAAGGCGACGCAGGACGTTGAGGCGATCGACGAAGGGGTTTTGAAGATTCCTGCCACCGGTCCGTTGGTCGGCGAGACGGTCCTCGTCGGCGCGATCATCGGCTATCTGGTCCAGGCGGGTGAGTCGTTACCCGGGACCGCAGTGGCTAAGCGTCCCGATCCGATCCCTGTCCGATCCGACGAGCCGAAGAGTTCACCGCTCGCGCGTCGGATCGCGCGCGAGCACGGGATCGACTGGACGAAACTCGTCGGCAGCGGCAGTTCGGGCCGGATTCGCCGGGCCGATGTGCTCAAGGCGATCCAAAGCGAAGAGGTCGTTTCCCGACCTGTCATCGCCTCGCCGGGCCGTCGGGTCATCGCCGCGAGGATGGAGGAGAGCCGTCGCACGACGGTACCCGTCACGCTCACAACCACGGCCGACGTGACAAACCTCGTCGGACTGAGGCGTCAATTCAAGGCGGCCGAAGGACCGGGGCTTGACGTGCCGAGCTTCATGGATTTCACGGTCAAGCTGACCGCCCTCGCGCTTCGAGATCACCTGGCATTGAATAGCGGGAACGCGTCTGTTCATGTAGGAATTGCTGTCGATACCGAGGGGGGGCTGGTCGTCCCCGTGATCCGCGACGCGACGACGCTCGGGCTGAGACAGATCGCCATTCGATCGCGTGAACTTATCAGTCACGCTCGTGAGCGCAAGCTCCGCCCCGACGAGATGCAGGGGGGGACGTTCACCGTGACCAACCTGGGGGCGTTCGGTGTTGAGACGTTCACGCCGATCATCAATCCCCCCGAGTGCGCGATCCTGGGGATGGGCAAGATCGAGCGCCGGCCCGTGATGGATGGGGAGGAGGTGGTTGGTCGCGACCTCATGCACCTGAGCCTGACGTTCGACCACCGCGTCGTCGATGGCGCACCAGCCGCGCGGTTTCTCAAGCAACTCGTGCAGTCTCTCGAAAACCCTGCCCCCTGGCTGATGGCGTAAAAGCGCGGAGATCCAACGATGCGATGCGACTTGTCGGGTAAGGTCAGTCTGGTGACGGGGGCGGCGCGTGGGATCGGCCAGGAGATTGCCGACCAACTCGCTGCAAATGGCAGTACGGTCGTCTATACCGACGTCGACGAGGCAGGAGTCCGCGAGGCGGCAGCGCGTGTGCCCGGCGCGCGTTGGCGGGTGATGGACGTGACCAAGGGCGACGAGGTCGAGGAGGTGATCGGCTGGATCGTCGCGAACCTCGGCCGGCTCGACATCCTCGTAAACAATGCGGGCGTGAATACGCTTCACGGCCGTGTGACGATCGATAAGTTCCCGCGCGAGGAGTGGGATCGGTTACTGTCGGTCGACCTCACGGGCCTCTATGAGGTCAGCCGGTTCGCGGCGCGGGTGATGCTCGAACAGGGGTCAGGCCGAATCATCAATATCGCCTCGATTGTCGGCCTGGTCCCGTTGCGGCTCCAGTGCGCGTTCGTGGCGGCGAAGGCGGGGGTCGTCAACCTCACGAAGGCGATGGCGCTCGAATTAGGCTCGCGCGGGGTGCTGGTCAACGGGATCGCCCCGGGCTCAACGCTGACCGAAGGGACGAGAAAGTTATTCTACGCCGAGGGGGGCGTCTTCCACGAGTCGGTCAAGCAGATGCTCGCCCACATCCCGCTCGGTCGGCCCGCCGAGACCCGCGAGATCGCCGTCGCCGCGCTCTTCCTCGCCGATCCCGAGAACAGCTATATGAATGGGCATATTCTCACTGTCGATGGCGGTTGGACGGCAGGGTACGCGAGGGATTTCTGAGCCGATTAAGTTCCATCGCGGCGATGGAAGGAGGTGGTCGTCGGGGCGTGGTGAGTCTGGATGGCGTTGATGACGACGGCGGAGGCGCGGAGTTCCCCTTCCAAGCCCTTGAGCAGGACGCCGGTGCGTGGCCAATGCGGCGTCATTGCGGTGTTTCCTTATCGGCCGGAGGCGGGCTTGTCGTCGAGTGATTGAATTTCCACGTTGCGGAAGAAAATCTCGGCGGCCTCGATCTCAAGCGCGATCCGACCCCGAGTGATCGAGACGGCTTCGCCCTTCTTGCCGGGCTCGACGAGCCGGACGTTCGTCGCGGCGTTGATGACCTTGCCGTTAAGGACGTGCGTCGTTGTGGTGCCCTTAGCGATGATCTCGGCGGTGTTCCAGCCCTGAACCTCGTGCTCGCCGGCTAGGTGTTTTTGATAGGCGATTCCCTTACCGCCCAGCACCGTTGGTTGGCCGCCTTTGTCGAGCGGGAGGAAGGTCGGCATCGGCTCGGCCTTCGTCCTGGAGTCAATCGTCGAGTCGGCCTGAAAGCCGTAGAGGGCGATCAAGTCTCCGACGTTGGTCTGCTCGACCTGGAACTGGAGGGCGCGGGGCCAGACGGCGTCCGGACCCAGAATATGATAATAGAGGCCTGCGTCTGGCTTGAGCCTGTATCGCGGTTCAAACTTCTTCTCGCCCCAGCGGTACTGGAACCGGAGGTGATAGTCGCCATATTCCCCTTCGGTGCCAATGTAGCCCATCACGACCGTCGAGGCGTCGGCCGCGTGCTTGTAGAGGTGAATGGCACCGTCTTCGATTGTGATGACGCGATCGGGGTCGCTATTCTTGCCGTGCTTCTGGAGGAAGGTGTACCAGCCGGTGAGGTCTCGGCCGTTGAAGAGCGGGGTCCAGTTCTCCTTAGCGGCCGTCGGATCGGCTGGTGATGCGAGGGCCAGCGCGGTCACAAATGCGAGCGTGATTATCATCGTCGGTTCTTTCCTCGATGGGTAGCGTTTCCCGGACGCTCCCAAGATACACGTGCCGGGACCGGAGGCAATCCTTGTCTCGGGAGGACGGACTGCACGGGTTCTGACGGTGGTCTGACGCCGATTCTCGTCGACTTTGCCATACCAGGGAGCTCTTCGACCGATTGTATGCTCGTGGATTGGGCCGAATCGGGTGACGAAACGGTAGTATTGATGTTCTAATGGTGTGGAGTTACGGCGAGTTGGAGCAGGGCCGTACTTATCGCGACCGGGGCCCGACTTATCTCCGACGAGGCTGTTATGGACATTGAGCGTGATCTACTCCTCGGCCTGCTCGCGATCCAAGAGGGGTACATCAACCTCGACCAATACACGACCGCCTGCAAAATCTGGGCTGCGGAGAAGGCGAGACCACTGGGCGAGGTCTTGCAGAGTTCGGGTTGGATCAACGCGAGCGTAAGGGCAGCGCTCGAGAATAGCGTGGCCGGCCGGCTTGCGGCTGGGCCCCAGACGATCGTCACTGTGACGCCGGACGCGGGGATGACGACATTGCAAGTCGGCAATGCCACCGTCGATCTGCCGCTGACGCCCAAACTCGCCCCGACTCACGTGGATCCGGAGCGTAACCTCGGCAACCCCGGCGCGGCGACTCTGATGGTGCCAGAGGATAATGCTCCGGCGGATTGCGAGTCTGACTTGACCACACCCCGCAACCGATCGGGGTCGCGATATACTCTCTTTAATGTCCACGGCGAGGGGGGCCTAGGCCGGATCTGGCGGGCGAGGGACAACGACCTCAATCGCGACGTGGCGCTGAAGGAAATCCAGCCGAAGCTCGCGGACTCCGAGGCCAAGATCCGCCGGTTCCTGCTCGAAGCGCAAGTGACGGGGCAGCTCGAACATCCCAATATCGTCCCGGTCTACGAACTGGGATACCGCCCGCAAGACGGCCAGCCCTTCTATACCATGCGGTTCGTGAGAGGAAAGACCCTCTCGGCGACGATCGCGGAGTATCACCGAGGGCGGAAGGCGAAGACGATCGGCCGGCTCGATCTGGCGCGGATGTTCAGCCGTTTTTATGGGGTCTGCTACGCCGTCGCCTATGCGCATTCGCGAGGGGTTATTCATCGTGACCTCAAGCCGGATAATGTCGTGCTCGGAGATTTCGCCGAGGTCAACCTGCTCGACTGGGGCCTCGCGAAGCTGGTGGAGGTCGAGGAAGATTCCAGCGAGTCATCGATCCGGCTCAGCCCCGCTGCCGCCTCGTGCGAGGAGGGCAAGGGGGGAATCGAGGGCACGCCCGCTTATATGGCCCCCGAGCAGATCGACGCCCGGTTCGGTCCAATCGGCACGCATTCGGACATCTATGGGCTCGGATCAATCTTGTTCGAGGTACTGACCGGTTACCCGCCGCACCGGGGCACGAGCACACTCCAGTTGCTCGACCAGATCGTCCGCGACGAGACCCCGCTCGCGCGAAAGGTCGAGCTATCGGTCCACCCGGCGCTCGAGGCAATCTGTGCCAAGGCGATGGCTAAAGACTACAATAAGAGGTATCAAAAAGCGTCCGAGATCGCGCTTGACGTCCAGCGATTCATGAACGACGAGCCGGTGACGGCCTATCGCGAGCCGCCGCTCGAACGGATGGGGCGGTGGGCAAGACGACACCGCACCTGGACTCAGGCGGCGGCAGTCGCGCTGGTGATCGTGTCGATCGTCTCGATCTTTGCCACTGTGCTTATCACTGGTGCCAGGCAGGCCGAGGCCGTCGCCATGCGCGAGGCGGAGGGGCGCTACGAGCAGGCCCGAGGCTTCGCCGATACCCTGCTTGTCGGCGTCAGTGAAGATCTGAAGGACGTGCCGGGGGCTGAGGGGGTACAGAAGAAGCTGTTGGAGAAGGCGGCCGGTGCCTATCAGGGGTTTGCCGGAGAGCGCAGCACCGATCCCGGGCTTCAGCTCAAGTCGGGCCAGGCCCTGCTGAGGCTCGCTGAGGTGAAGAACCTGCTGCATGACCTCGACGGTGCGGTGGAAGCGTGCCGCAAGGCCGAAGCCTTCTTCGAGGCGTTGGCCGCGACTCAGCGCGATTCTCAGATCCCGGTCCGCTGGCTCGCCGAGAGCCGGGCGATGTGGGGACGGGTGCTCAACAATTCCGGAAAAAACACCGAAGCACTCGTTCCTTATCAAAAGGCGATGTCTGACTTCGACTCGATCGTTAAACACGCTCCGCACAACGCCGAGATCCTCGACCGTCGGGCATTCTGCGCGCTGGGGAAGGCGCTCGTACTCCAGGAACTCGACCGGCTCGACGAATCGGAGAAGACCTACCTCGCCGCACTCGACGATTATAATCACATCATTAATGATGCCGAGGCGTCGCATCTCGCCGGTGTCGCCCCGGAGGCGGCAGTCAACCCGGCCTACCGGAGCAACCGCGCCCGGGGGCTGATCAATCTGACGACGCTCGTCGACCAGCAGGCGGGCAAGAAGGGGGCCGACCAGCAGCGCCGGAAGAAGGATGCCGAGGAGAAGTGCCGAGCGGCGATCTCTGACCTCGAAATCCTTGTCCGATTGCACGCCGATGTGCCCGAATATCTCTATCTCCTCGCGGCGAGTCGCAGCAACCTGGGGAATTATCTCAGAGACCCCGAATCAAACGACCCCGCGCGTGAGAGGGAGGCCCAGGCCACCTTCACCGAGTCAATCGACCGCTACGAGACGCTCGTCTTCAAGAAGACGATCCCGAAATACATCTTCGGCCTGATCCGGGCGAGGGTCAGCCATGCGACCCTGCTCGCGAAGTCAAATGCGACGGTTGCCGAGGCGATGCTTCGTTCGGCGATCAGCCCCTCGCAGATCCTCGTGCGTGTTCACCCAGGAGACCCGTCCTATCTTGAAGCGCTCGGCGACAGCGAATATGAACTAGGAATGCTTCTGCGTGCGGACGAGACGAAGCGGTCCGAGGCGGTCGACGCGTTCACCCAGGCGATTAAGATCTGGAGAGACGTCAAGGCGACCGGGCTTCTGTCGATCGGTTCCGGCGAGAAGTACGCCTTAGTCGCCAGGAGCAAGCTCCGGGCCAGCCTCTTCTGGCGATGCCTTACCTCCCTCGACATGAAACGGTTAGAGGCTGCGATCGCCGACCTCAAGGAATTCCCGACGCTTTTCCCCGACGACGTCGACGACCAGTACAACGCTGCCTGTTGCTGGTCGCGTGCGTTCGCCATGACCGACGACCCGGCTAAGAAGCGACAATATGCCGAGCATGCTGTGGAACTGCTCCTCCATGCGATCACCCTCGACGCGACCCTTGCACCCAAGATCACCGACGGGACGAGCCCTAAACACGACACCGACCTCGATCCGATCCGAGGCTTACCCGCGTTCCAGACCCTCTCGAAGCCGCCGAAGCCATGAGGCGGGTATGTCATTCCTCCCCACCCCAGCTACAAAAGCTTGTGGCGTGCCGGATCGAATGATAGGCTCAGCGGATTGAATATCTAAGCGACACGGCCCCGCGGCGCAGTGGAAAGAGGTGATTCGATGATGAGTTTTGCTAGCCTTTTCGGTGCCCTCGTCCTGGCGATCGTGCCGACCCAGGCCCGGGATGCGACGCGTGGCTTGATCAAAGTTCGCGGCGGTGATGACGGCCCCTCCGAGGTCAAGGCCGCTCAGGCCGACGCGAAGGTGTTCGAAGGTCGGACGCGGATTGCGGTCCTCCCCTTCGCCGTCCCCGAGGGCAACGCCGCGCTCGCCTCGCAGCGGACCGGGGGGATGGATTCGATCATCGCCGACCTCCGATATGTACCGACTTATCTCATCTCGGACCGATCCGAAGTGCTCGCCGCTGCTCCAAAACAAGCGGACCCTAGCACCATAGGGGCCGAACTGGGCGTCAAGGCGCTGATCCAGGGGACGATGACCGGAGACGGCACCGATCTCGCGATCGAGCTGACGTATTTCGAGATCGATGGTAAGACGGCGAAGGCCGTCGCGACCGCGAAAGCCACAGGACCCAAATCCGACATCTATGCGCTCAGCGACCAGGCGCTGCTTGGTCTACTCGCCAAGGTCAAGATGACACCCGCAGAGGATCGGCTCGACGAAATCAAGAAGGTTCCGACTCAGAGCTTCGACGCCAAAAGCCATGCCGACGCGGGTTTCGCCCTGCTCGACCAGCTCTCGACGCCCGACCTCTCGGCCGAGAAGGTTGCTGACCTGAACAAAAAAGCTCTCGAACATGCCAAGGCCGCCCTCAAGTCCGACCGAAACTATCTCTCGGCCTACATGCTCCGCGCGAGCTGTCTCTACAATCTTGGATTATCGACCGAACTGAAAGACTGCCTCGTCGCGGCGAGGAAGAAGAACGACCCCCAGCGGGCAGACACCCTGTGCGGCCTGGAGATTGAGGCAGACTACCTCACCTTCCATGACGGCCAGTTCGCGCAGGCGGCCAAGGAATACGAGAAGATCCTCAAGTATGATCCTGGCAACATGCACGCACTCTGGTCGTTGACGGGCCTCTACTCGGGCCATTACGGTGCGGGCGAACTGGCCAAGTCGCCCCACGCGAAGGAAAAGGCCGCGCGATATGCGTCGCAGTTGGTGCTGGCACACCCGAAGTCGGCGGCCGCCGAACTCTTCGCTCCGAAGCCGAGCCAGCCCTGAGTCGCCTGAGGCTCGGCTCACGGGAGACAATTTGTCATGGGTGTCGGCCTTTCAGGCTTCTGGATTGTGCTGATGATTGCCCTCGCTGATCCGCCTGCCCCGCCGCCCCGACAACCGGCGATCGGGCTGGTCGAAGTGACTCAGCG
>JANXSY010000292.1 GCA_025356435.1 Isosphaeraceae bacterium
TTCTCACTTTGCAATCCTCCTGGCGAGGGCGGCCCGGGGCGGGTACGATCGTTGAGGTGTTTCGCCGATCATTGTCGCGATCGCGACTCTATCCCTCCGTATGTCCGTGCAGTTGGGGAGGCTTCCTGGCGATGCGCCTACGCGATCCGAGATGGAGTCTGATCTTTGGCCTGGTGATCGTTGGCTCGGCCCTTTCGGGCTGCGACAACGAGACGTTCGCTCCCTCGAATCGGGGCGCCGTGAAGGCCTCTTCGTCGGGATCCTCGAACGTTCCAGTACGGGCGAAGGAGATCGTTTTTATCTTCCCGGCTGAAGATAACGAAGATCTCCGGATGATCGAATCGGTCGCACGGCCTGAAGTCGGCAATGCTCGCGCGGTCTTCAGTCTCTATCGTCCGTCGCCGGGAGATCCGTCTTCGAAGCAGGCCGAGTTGGTCAAGCGGGCGGCGGCCGAAGGGGTGTCGGCGATCGTGATCGTTGCCGACAAGTCACGCGAGACGGCCGAGGCGCTGGCGGGCGTCGATCAGAAGAAGACGCCGATCGTCCTGCTCGGTCGCGCGGTGGGCGGCGGGTCCTATACACTCGTCGCCTGGCCGAGCTTCACGTCGACCGCAAAACAGATCGTCGATGCCGTTAACGCCGACGTGAAGAAGGTCGGTCTGCCCGACGACGCCCCCGTGCTCTTCCTGAAGTCCGACCCGCCTGACGAGAGCAGTGCCGCGCGTGATGCCGCCCTCCTCGAAGCTCTTAAGGCCACGACTCATCTAGTCGCGGCCGTCGTGCCGATTTCGGACGAGAGCGCCTCGAAACCGGTTCTTGCTGCGGCCTTGAAGGCACATCCCAAAGTCTGCGCTGTGATCGCAGACGACAGCTTGGGGCTGACTCTCGCCAGCGCGATCCGTTTAGAAATGAAAGCCCAGGGTGTCTTCCTGCTCGCAGGCTACTGCGTCTCGCCGAACGTGATGAAGGCCATCACCTTCAGCCAGCATTCGATGCTGGTCGACCGAAATGTCGAAGGTCTCGTCCGCAAGGCGATTTCTGCCGCGCTCGATCGGAGTCAGGGAAATCCTCTGCCCGACCGGATTGAGATCGATATGCCGACTCGACGCGCGACCACGACGGCCGCCGCTCCGCTGCCGGGCGCCAAATGACCCTGTCCACGTCGGCTTGACCCTCAATGCGATGCGCGAGATAGTGCGCGGGTGGCTCATGGATGGGCCACCCACTGTGATGGCATGGGCTTGCAAGGGATCGTCATGGCCGCTCCCATCTTGCGTCGATTCCGGCCGATCGTCGAGCGGCTTGAGCCGATCCTCTCGACCTCAGCACTGACCTACGCGACGCCTTGCTCCGAACGACGCCACACGACGGCAGTCAGGGGTGGTCGATCAACCTGCTCGAAGCCGACCGATCGACCGGCATGATCTACGGCTCGGTGACGCTCCTCTATCGCGCGCGGCCGTTGCCGGGATTCTTCTCGTCATACAAGGACCGCGTCAAGCTGAAGGTCGATATCGCCTTCGCTACAATGCTCGACGACCCACGGCCCGGCGATGTAAAGGTGGCCGTGAGCCGAGAACTCCACGGGTTCGGGCAGAACGTCCGCAACACGATGGCGCTCGGGGTGATCGCGTTCCTCCGCAACGATCATGATCTGATCGCGGCGTTTCGGGTGTAATAAGAGGGCGATCAATAAGAGTCGTCATCCATGTACGGTCCCTGGCTCGTGGAGAGGCTCCTCCACGTCTCCACGTTGATCGCGGTCGTTATAAAACGCGTGGACCCGTCCGCCATCAAGACCTGGACGCCCCCGCGATGCTGGCTCCGCGCAGCGTTGAAGGCGGGGGCGGACGTGTTGCATGGCGGGTTGCTGCCCCACGGATAAATGCATGAAGGTGAGCCGACCACGACAGGCATCTGGTCGGGCGTGGTCGCGTTCGGCAGCGAATAGCCCATGAACATCGCGGCGTTGGGGTCGTCGTTGTGGATGTCTCCGCGACGGTCGGAGACGTTGAATTTCGCTTGGCCGTCGGTGATCGCGGAGAACGGGACAGCGATATCGAGGCCGAAGGGAGCGCCCTCGAACCTATTAATGGTGCCCAACGGTCCGTTGAATGAGACGAGGGCGGCCTGATCGTAGTGGGCTTTCCCCCAGTTCACGACGTAATTTCCCTTCGCTCGACTGGTTGGCAGGCCGACGTCAATTGAGTTGGCCGATGATCGATCGGTCGGGCATAAATAGTAAGAGCAAGACATCGCATAGACGGTGCGATTTTCCGATGCATCGAAGCCGTAATCGAAATTGATATTGTTATAAGTCGCTGTCGCCTCGATGTACGGCAGGATCGAGAACGCCCATGTCCTGCGGTTCTTCGAGCCGGTCGGGTCTCCAGTCGACGCATATCCGGCACCGCCTCGTCCCATCCGGCCCATAGGCAAGGTCTCGTTGGTCGAATGGTAATTGTGCATCGCCTCGCCGATCTGTTTCAAATTATTCAAGCATTGGCTGCGTCAGGCGCTTTCCCTCGCGGCCTACATCGCAGGCAAGATTAGAGCCAATAAAACGCCGATCACGCCGATCGTGACCATGAGTTCGATCAGGGTCAGAGCTCGGCGATGGCCTCGATGACAGGTCATGGAACCTCGGATGCGGTCTGGGACGATCGGTCGGTCAAACGATCCGATGACGTTTGTCTTACATCGGCCAGGCTCGGGCCGCAAGCCGTTGGTCACGGTCGCCTATCGCGCATGACATTGACTTTGCCATCGGCAACTGTTTCCGACGACCGGCTCCGTAAGTGGGGAGATGAATGTGAGTGGGCGAACCGGTCGATTGGCGACGCGACTTGAGGAACTGTCACGAAATCGTTGCGAAGACGCCTTGACCAAAAAAATCGTAATTTATAAAGTCCGACCGCATTCCGGACGGGCGGCGACCGAGGCGACACCTCGACGGCCAACGGTTCGGGAGGTCGTCGGTTTCACAGGGATGTGGGCGACGGTGGGATGATCCGGCACGAGTGTCGAGCCCTGTCGACGTCGGCCGAGGGCGGAATCAAGGAGGATGGCGATG
>JANXSY010000189.1 GCA_025356435.1 Isosphaeraceae bacterium
AGGTCCAGACCCCGAGCGCCCGGGGGGCGGCGACCCTTTACAAAATCAAGGCCCGCAACCTCAAGACCCGAAGTCGCGTCGAGAAGAGCTATCGCGGTACCGATTCCCTCGCCGAGTCGAGCTTCGAGCGACGACCCGTGCAGTACCTCTACCGAGATCCTGACGGCTTCCACTTCATGGATGCGACCGACTTCAACCAGTTCAGCTTCTCGGTCGAGGACATGGAAGATCAGTCCCCTTACATGTCCGACAACATGGAAGGGGTCGAGGCGTTGATGGTTAACGATGAGCCGATCGCCATCGAGATCCCCGATACGGTCGACCTCATCATCACCGAAACCGCGCCGGGGGTCCGAGGCAACTCTGCTACGGGCCGGACCAAGCCCGCCACGCTCTCGACAGGGGTGATCACCCAGGTGCCCGAGCATCTCGACGGTGGGGTCTTGGTCAAGATCGACACGAGGACTGGGGAATATCTCGGCAGGGTGAACTGACCCACACAACGCAGATCAGTCGGAGACCCTTGAGAGCGGTTGGATCGACGGCGAGAGCAGGGCGGTAAGCCGTCGCGACTCTCGCCGTCGATTGATCAGCCAGTGCCCGCACGGGACGAGCAGCGGTCGCACCAGTAACGCATCAATGAAGATGCCGACCACCAGCGCAAAGCCGAGTTGCCTCAGCGAACTGAGCGGGCTGAAGAGGAACGACGCGAAGCTGACCGCGGTGATCGCGGCGGCCGAAGTGATCAGGCCACCGGTCTGCGAGATCGCCCGGCTAATCCCCGCCCGGAGGCCGAGCGTGCTCGTCTCTTCGCGGAGCCGCGACATCAGGAAGACGTTGTAGTCGACCCCGACCGCGACCAGGAGCACGAAGAGGAAGTAAGGGACCTTCCAGTCAATCCCCTCGGTCCCCATGACTGTGACGAATGCAAAATGCGTCACCCCCAGGGCGACCAGATAGGTCAGGATCATCGTGGCCACGAGGTTAAAGCACGCGAGCGGGTCGCGGAGAGCGAACAGCAAGACGAAGAAGACGCCGATCGGGACAACGAACCAGGTCTGAATCTGATCGGTTCGAGTGAGGGTGCGGGTGTCGGCCGCCCCGGCGTTTGCCCCGGTGACGATCGCCCGGACGCTCATTCCCTCCTCTTCATCGAGGTGGTCTTTGAGCCGGCGACGGATCGTCTCGACCTGGTCGAGGGCTTCGCTCGAAAAGATCCGGGCTGACTGAGCGACATCGATCCGCGCTTTATGCCCGTCAGGCGTGATGTAGGCCGCGAAGCTTTCCAGCAGTTCGGGATGGTCGCGCACTGTCTCGGCGTTGATGAGAAGCCGGTCGAGCGCTCGACGGCCGACCGGGTCTTCGAGGATCGAGGAGACTTCTTTCGTCGCCCGGCTCGCGCCGACCGCGATCTGTCCGGCACCGTCGGCCGCCTTGGCCAGCGCCGAGATCATCGGCCCCGACGGATCGTTCGACTTCGCGGGCTTCTCGGGCGGGAGAACTGTCGCGGCGGACGCCTCTCGCATCGATTCGAGCTTCGCAAGCGTACTGCCCGGCTTTGACTGGCCGAAGATCGTTTGTGTGGCCTGCTTCAAACCCGAAGTGAAGGCCAACCGGGCCGCCTCGGGGTCGCGGTTCGCGGCCGGTCCCGACGGGTTTGTCAGCGAGACGCCGGTCACATTTTCGATCCATCGCGCGGCCTGCAGCTTGGCGAGGCCATCCATGAGGCCCTTCTGGAGGATGATCGCGCCCTCGGCCATCCGTCGGAATCCGTCATTGACCTGCCCAAGCCGCGAGGCGAGCCGGGCCTGTTCGAGCGGGGCCGTTGAGCCGAGCGGCTGGGTGGCCGAACGGATCTCGGCGAGCTTCCGCTGACGGCCGAGCAAGCGACTGACGTCGTCGATCAGGGCCAATCCCTGTGAGCCCTTCAGGTCGGTGTCGGATTCGATCACGACCGTAAGCGGCGAGGTCATCCCCGGGCCGAGCTTGGTGTTGATGAAGCGGAGGTTGTCGACCGACGCTGTGCCGACCGGCATCTCGCTGAGAGTGTCCTGGAGGAACTCGGTCCGACTCCCGAGGACGGCGATCGGAACGAGCAGCAGCATCGCGCCAGCCCAGCTCACAGCGGGGCGGGACATCGCGCGATTGCCGAGCGTGTCCCAGATGCCGCTTGACCCCCGCGTCATCCCCGCGAATGACTTCGGATGCCATCGAGCCAGAAGGACGAGCAAGGCCGGGGTGAGCGTGAGGGTAGCGACGACCGTCAACGCCAGGCCGATCGCGACGCTCGGGCCGGTGCTCGAAAACAGCTTGAACCGGGTCGTGCCCATCAGGAGCAGGCCGATAATCACGGTGCCGGCGCTCGTGAGCAACGCCTCCATCGCGCGTCGGAGGGTGACTCGCATCGCCCCGGCAGGGTTCGCGGCGTTCCAGTTCTCGGCGAATCGCCAGGAGACGAACAGGCAGAAGTCGGTACCACTGCCGAATAGGACCGCGATCAGGAACAACTCGACCAGCGGCGAGATCTCCCACCCCATCCGGGTTAGCCAGGCGAGCACCCCCCGCGCGATCAGGAGGCTGATCCCGATCGTCACGAGCGGAACCAGTGCGAGCAGGAACGACCTGTAGACGATGAGCAAAACAACGAGCAGCAGCACGACCGTCACCAGCGCCGCGCGGTCGAGCGAGACCTGGACGTTTCTCATATACTCGCGACCGATCACGGCGTCGCCCGACCACTTCAGTTCGAGACCCGCCGGGGGGGAGAGCCCTTCCGTGACGGACTTGGCCTGGAGCCATGCCACCGTCTCCGCCGCCGCAGGCGCGACGAACGAGGTATTCAAAGGGACCACGACGAGTTGCGTCGTCAGATCTTTGCTGATCAGTCGTTCGGAGATCCGCGGATCGGATTTCGGGCCGAGGACGCGGAGGATGTCCCCAGGATGATCCTTCGCGGCAAAGCGATCGGCGAGCTTGGCGGCATAACCTTGGTCAACGGCCTTCAGCCCCCCTTCGCGGAAGAGGGCGACGACTGCGAGCGACTCATAGGACTGTTCAGGCCAGGCCGATTTGACAACATCGGCTCCCTTGGCACTATCCGACCGGGGGTCGAGGAGATGCGCCTGCCCTTCGGCCGCAAGCTTGGTGAGGTCGGGTGCGGCCACGGCGACGAAGGCGGCCAGTCCTAGCCAGAGACACACGACACGGATCGGCCTGCGAGTGACCGCGCCGCGCAGGGAATCGATCGACATAAGGTGCAACTCCGGACGCCGGCCGAACGTCCTTGCTCACCGGGACTCGCCCACGACTTGCGGGGACATCGACGCAGGATAGGACGACTTTGACCCATACTGTTCCCGGTGCATGCGGCATCCTGCCACAGGCCTCGTTGCTTGCAAAGAGTCTTGAAACCTAACAGGTGAACCGAAATTCCGCAAGAAGTGTGCAAATCCGAGACCGTTGCTAGACCTGATTAATTTTCTCGGTGGCAACTCATTTTTCGGTTGGTATCGGTGCGAAGTGGGATGGATAACGTCCTGGTAGCCCGTCGGTCCAGGGGTGATAGCTGTTGCAGAAATCGATCCGATCTCCGAGCGGCGGGTGGGACGCTCGGAGCAGGACCCAGAACCGGGCTGGTCGGGGGTTGCTCAGGTTCTCTCGTTGCATCTTGGCGAAGGCCGACGCTGCCGAATGATTAGACCGGGTGATTTCGAGCGAGAAGCGGTCGGCCTCGTGTTCCATCGTCCGGCTGATGGCTGCCTGGATCGGCAAGGCGGCGAGGTTGAACCCGGCGATCAGGAGGATCAAGAGTGGGACTGAGGCCACGTCGGAGAGCCGATCGAATCCGAACCGACCGCCGAATCGGCCGATTATCGTTCGGGCGGAACGGTTGACGAGGAACAGGAGAACGAGCGAGCCAAGGGTTGAGAGCGAGACACCCCATGCGACGTGATTCAGCACATAATGCCCCATCTCATGGCCCATCACGGCGAGGATTTCCTTCTCATTGTGGTTGGCGAGCAGGGTATCCCAGAGGACGATCCGCTTCGAGCCGAACAGCCCGGTCACGTAGGCATTGACTGTCTTGGTGTCGCGGCTCTTGTCGACCTCGAACACCCGCCCCTCGGCGATCCCGGCACGGTCAGCCAGGGCGAGAATCTGAGCCTCAAGGGCCTTGTCTTTCATCGGGGCGAAGTCATTAAACAGCGGATCGATCCAGATCGGCATGATCGTCGCCATGAAGAGGGCGAACGGCAGGGTGAGCAGACCCAGGTAGAGCCACCAGCGTCTCGGGGCCGTCGCGAGCAATCGATAGGGAATCCAGAGCAGGAACACACCCCCGATGACACTGACGCCCAGAGACTTGAGTTCCTGGGCCAGCCAACGGCCCGGGGTCTGGCTCGACAACCCGTAGGAATGCGGCCGGACGAAACCGAGCATATAGTCGATCGGCAGGTTGATGACGAACATCAGGCCGAGGTAGAGAGCGGCGTAGACGGCGATCGTCCCGAATGTATTACGCCCGACTCGTCGGGAGACGTCGCGGATTCGACCCGAGAAGCCGGTGAACAGGATCGCAGCGGGGACAAGCAATCGCCAGGCTTGTAGGCCGGCCCAGATCCAGACCCCGCTCTGGTAATACTCCATGGCCTGGGCCGACGCCTGGGGGACCGCCACGGGGACAAGCTCGGCGGGGTCCCAGTCGGAGGTGGGTTGAGAGCCGAGCACGACCGCAATCAACATCCATGTCATTGTAAGGCCCTCGTCCGTCGGTCAACGGATCATGTGGGGAGGCTGAGCTTCGGGCGAGGACGGTCCGGTCTCGGGCGGGATCGGGTTGCCGTAGGTCCAAAGTGCGACGAGGCCCACCCCGAGCAAGACGGCGACGGCCCACCCGGCGATGGCGAGATAGACGCCCCACTTTGCGCGGCGGATTAGGTCAGAGGCCTTGGACTCGTCGACGGCGTCGAGGAGTTCGTTCTTGCGGGCGATCGTCGCGTTCTGGGTGGCGATCTGCTTCGAAGCGACGCTGAAGTCGTCGCGGAGCATTCTCGCCTCCTTGGCCTCGGCTGCGTTCTCCTTAACCGCAGTCTCGGCCTTGGCAAGCTTCTGACCCGTCTCATCGAGCGCCGCACGGAGAGACTTCCCCTCGACGGCGAGGCGTTCGTTGATGTAATTGAGCTTCTCGCTCCGGGACTGCCAGTCGTCGCGCTCGGAGAGCGCCCTCTTATAAGAGGACGTGAACAGGTCGACCCCTGTCGTCCCTTTTTCAGACTTGTCTACCAAAGTGTGCAGGGCCATGCGCTGCATGTCCGTGTTGCTCTGGACGGCCTCGCCGAGCGACTTGATCTTGTCGGCCTGGTCGTGGACCTGTTGATTGAGGCTGTTGATCCAGAGCACGGCGGCGAAGCCGATAATACCGACGAGCAGGCCGGCAAAGCTCGCCAAGGCGGCCGTCTGCGCCCGGTCGCCCGAGGGGCCGGCCTGGTATGCGGGTCGAGAGAGCATGGCGACTAGCTCCGCTTCCAATCGAGGGGAGAGGCCCCCGCCGCCGCCATCGGCGTTCGGGATGCTTTCGAGGTCGTTCACCAGCCGGGCAAGGGCGACCCGGTCGTTCCGGTCCGCAACGATCGTGAAACCGCCCACCTGGTCGAGTCCGTCCGCCTTCCAGCGGAAGAAGCCCCGAGTCTGGCGGATCGGGTCGACAACATAGGCCACCTGAAGCGGCTGGTCGAAGAAATTGCGATGAATGAACAGGTCGTGGCCTGAGAGAAAGATCCCGAAGTCTGGGTGGGTGTGATACCAGCCGATGATGTCGAGGTCGGGATAGAGATTATCTCGCTCTCGGGTGATTTCTTCCCATGAGTTATGTGTATAGGTAAAACTGGCCTGGGTGTTCTCGTAGTGCTTAGCTTCGAGCGATTCAGTCACCCAGACGAACGGCTCGCCGGTCTCCTCGTCGAGGCATTCGCGGCCGAGGAGGATGCCGCCGAGTTCGACCGAGACGTCGCGAAGGGCGTGGCGTTCGATCGCGTCGGCTGGCTTGCGATCGAGGAAGATCGGCATGTCGCCCGGCCCGGGCACCTCATAGGCAACGCACGCCCAGCGGCGATCGCGATCGGGCCGGCGCATCCGGACCGGCTCGCGGTAGTTGACTTCGCCGAAGACCATGTCGTCACTGTTCAAGGCCGGACATCCTCCGAGGGGCGAACCCTCGCACCCATGATCCGAGACCCGACCACGCGGGGCAAGGCGGTGGGCGTCCTCATTCCACTGTCGTCCACCCGAACGCCCCGCGATCATCGAGACGGAAGAAGGCGGATTCGTGCGACCCGTCGACCCGGAGGATATCGCCAGGTGGCACGCCGAGCATCGAGAGCGGCCGATCGTCGAACGGGCTGCCCTGGTCGACCGCGCTCAAAGTTTCGGGGCGGCCCAGCTCGTTGCACACGGGGCAGGTGGCGTCGGCGGTGGTCACCTGCGTCCTCGGTTGATGCAATTCCTTCGACCAGCCGCAGGTCGGGCAGGAGACCGTCGTCACCATGTCGCGCTCGAGGGGCAGGGTCATCGGCCCTTCGAGGTGCTGTCCCGCCAGGGTGAAGAGGTCATGTGCGGTCGCGCCGTTGCCAATGGCGAGCGGGGTTGGCTCGGGGTAGGTCTCGTGGCTCAGGCAGTCTTCGCGGCGGGGGAGTTTGGTCCGATAGAACTGGTTCGTCACGCCGTTGAACACCAGGGCCGAGCCGGGCGCGACCGGCATCCCGTGGATAAGCTTGAGGGCCTCTTGCACCTCGAGCGCCCCCATCATCGAGGCGATCGTCGGGGCGGTCGGAACCTTGCCTTCGAGGATCTGCTCGCGGCGGAGCAGGGGGCAGCTATATCGGACATTAAGGAGCTGATAATCCCGCGCAGTCATCGTGCATTCATAGCAGGAGGAGTCGGGGGGGACGAACACCTTGACGACGCCTTGGATCTCCTGGATGCCCGAGTCGACCCACGGCGTCCCGACCTTCCAGCACTGGCGGTTGACCCAGAGCCGCGCCTCGCGGTTATCAAGGCAGCCGATCACCACGTCGACATCGGCGAAGAGGCCGAGGCCGACGTCATTGATGACGTCTCCGCGCATCCAGTGATACGCGACATCGGGATTGATCTCCTTCGCACGCTCGGCGGCGACTTCGGCCTTGGGACGACCGCCGTCGCGGAGGCGGAACAGAACCGACCGTGAGAGGTTGGACGTCTCGATCGTGTCGCGGTCGATCACGTAGACCGTGCCAACGCCGATCAGAGCGAGGTTCTTGAGCACCTCATTCCCGAGCGCTCCGGCACCGACGACAAGCACCTTGGCCTTGGCGAGCAAGTCTTGCCGCCACCAGGGGATCAGGCGGAGGCGACTGTAGCGGTCGTCCTCGTCGATCACGAACGGCGAGGACGAGCCGTCGGCGGCCTCACCGTTCGAGAGGGCCGGGGCATCGTCGTCGAGAAACGTCAGGTACGGGTCATCCATCGCAGCCTCGGTCAGTCGATGAAGACCACGTCGTCCACCGGTCGGGGTGGGGGCGGGGGCGCGAACCGCGATGGCGGCAAGGATCCGCCCTGACGGAGGTCGATTTCCATGTCGAGGATGCAGAGGTCGCCATCATTGAGTTCAGGCTCGCCGGGCTTCACGTCCGCCGGAGTGTTCGCCGTCCGACCGAGGGCCGCGCGAAGATCCCGGAGCGGTCGCGCGTCGATCGGGAATCGGAACGAGGTCTGGTGCGCGGCCCATAGCGCGGCCTCGCGATTATAGGGACTGCGAATGTCGTAGTTCTGGTATCGAGCCATGTCCCAGAGCATGACGCAGAGTTCGTCGAGCGACAGGCTAGGAACCCAGTGTGTCCCGTAAGCCCCGAGACAGACCATGCCGATCTCGGAAATGTTCGGGTGATAGATCGGGGTCATCCAGCGCAGCTCCGGCATCGTCCTGGGATACGACGCGCCGAGCTTGATCTCGACCTGATGGAAGTCGCGGACGACGACCTTACCCTTATCGCGTGCAAGGCTCCGGCCCCGGAAACCAAGGAGGTATTGCTGGGGTGGTGTTCCCAACTGCCGAAATTCAAACACCGAGCTCTCTGCCCGCAGGGCTTCAAGCGCGGCGAGGTCGGATTTCAGGCGTCGAATCCGCGGCGACTCATACATGGCTGCGGTCCTACTCTTCGTGACCGGCCTCGAAACCGCGAGTGATCAGGCCCGGCCCGCGACAACTTCTGGATAGACGATCAGGTGGTCGCCATTCTGGACGCCCGCCTCAACGAGAGTCTGGCTTTCGAGCATGCGCCGGCCGCCTTCTTTGTGGTCGAGCGAATAGCTCATCGGCTGCCCGTCGGGGCTGGTGATTGGCAAGCTCATCTTGGTGATGATGTTCGGGAGAATCCGGCTGACCGGCACGCTGAAAGCGATGACTGCCTTCACCGACTTCGCCCCGGTCTGGTCCAAAAACGTGACCTGGATGCCCGATGGGTCTGCATTCCCGCCGTACGACATGATCGGTGTTCCTCCTGCTCACAATTCGTCACGGACGAGGTATTATTAACCCGGATGAGGCTTTTTTTGTTCCGGTCGATCGGTCCAGACTGACATCCTCAAGGATAACTGTCGGAGGTCGACACGGAAATGGGGCAGGCCCTGTCGATGCAAGAATCAGGGCTGGGGCTGGCCGACGTGGCGGAGGAGACCTTCCTTGCCGTTGCACCCGAAGATCGAGCAGCCGCCGATGAATTCCCAGCAATCTTGATGATGAGGGACCTTGCACTTCCCGCACAGCATTCGCGGCCCCGCCTCGATCAGCCCCCCGCAGACCTTGCACAGCGGAGGACCCGAGTCGGCCTCGACGGCCGGCCCTGACTCGATCACCTCGACCCCCTCGGCGAGTTTGGCCGTCACCCCAGCGACCAAGCCGTCGTGGACGATCAGAGCCTCTCGAACTGTCGTCTCCAACGCCTCGGCCTGGACCGCCAGGTTGCGGTCAATCTGCACGAGCAGCCGCTCGGGGCTGATCGAAATCAGCATTCCCCCCGCCGGCGCGAGCCTGAGGAGCATATCGATCGCCCTGCGGACTTCGGCACCCAGGAAGAGGCGTGCCATATCGGGGTCATTGGCCTGGACGATGAACGATCGGTCGAACTCGGGATCTCCGCATCGGACCGGCCGCGTCCCTTTCGGCGGCTGGGGCGGTGCCGGGCGCGCAATTGGGGCCAGTTCGAGGCGAAAGGGCAGGCCCTGGCCGAATCGGATCACGACACGAGTCCTCGGCGGCATCGGTTGGCCGGGAATCTGCGGGGCCATGCCGATACGTACCATCGAGCCGTTATAGCTAAAACTCACTGTGGGCGGTTCGGAGAGCCCACGGTTCTCGTAGCGTCCGCGATAGCGCTGGGCCACCTGCCGGTAGGCCCGGAATCGCCTGCCCGTCATCCAGGCGAACGACGAGGCTCCGAACCTCACGATCAGGTAAAGCGGTAGGGCGATCAGGCCGAGGACCAGTAGCTCCATCATCGACGTCGGTCCGCTCTACTTGGGGAGGGATCATGGACCCGAAGAGGTTTGAGGCGTCGCGATTCATCCTAACCATTCAGGAGTCGACGCGCCTCCACGACACCCAGCGTGGGATATCCATGTTCGCTGGCCGTCACGCGAGCGCGGGCGGCGAGGTGCCGACATTGGTAGGCCGGCCAGAGCAGTCGGTGTGAGCCAGAGGTCTTGAATCAAGGCCGAGCCGATGCTGGCAACCATCATGCCTCTGCCCACATCGGCCAGGAACTCGCGACGAATGGGAGTGGCCCATGACCCGTCTCCCCGACGCTAAGCTTCATTGGCCGAAATCGATCCAGAGGAATCCACAGGATACATCGATCCGGGCCGGTCTACACCCTCCGAGCAAAGATTCCGGAAAAGGTGAGGCGGTCCACGACGCCCGGGAGGTGGGCAAGCAGCGACGCCAGTCCGTCCAGGCTGATCTGCGGCTTAGGGAGCGGTTCGATCGTTCTGGGGGCCTCTCGGCGAATCTTCGCTCCAGTTC
>JANXSY010000084.1 GCA_025356435.1 Isosphaeraceae bacterium
TCACCGCGACCGTCGCCACCCGAGGGTCAGGGCACCCGATCTTGAAGGGTGTCGACGGGACAAAGATCATCGGCCACGGGTCGCTCTACAAGGTGAGCCCGCTGGCAAAGACGGCCACGCCGCTCGTGATCGGCTCGATCCCCGGACAGCCTGCCGAGCCGATCGCATGGACGAACGCCCCGGCGTCAAAGGGCCGCGTCTTCTACACTTCGCTCGGCCAGGCCGACGACTTCCAGAACCCCGACTTCACCCAACTGCTTCGCAACGCGATCGATTGGGCGGTTAACCGCTGAGTCTCCCACCTCTCCACTACCTGAAGGAATGAATCTGTGCTGATTTCACGACGCGCGGCGATGATCTGTCTGGCCGCCCCTTTCGCTCTCTGCGGCCCCGTGAACGCCGCCGAGCCGCTCCGTCTGCTCATCATCGATGGACAGAACAACCACGACTGGAAGGTGATGACTCCCCCCATGAAGGCCGCGCTCGAGGCGACGGGCCGATTCAAGGTGGATGTCGCGACCACCCCGCCGGCCAAGGCCGCGAAAGAGACATGGGAGGCGTTCAAGCCCGACTTCTCGAAGTACGCCGCCGTCGTCAGCAACTACAACGGCCAGTCCTGGCCCGATCGGGTCAACAAAGACCTCGTCAATTACGTGAAGAACGGCGGCGGGTTGGTAGTCGTCCACGCGGCGAACAACGCCTTCGAGAGCTGGCCCGAGTGGAACGACATGATCGGCCTTGGCTGGCGCGGCAATAAGTTCGGCGACCGCCTGACGGTCGACGACAAGGGCGAGGTCGTCCGCACCCCCAAGGGCGAAGGCCCCGCCTCAGGCCACGGGCCGCAGCACGCCTACAAGATCGTCATCCGTGACGCCGAGCACCCGATCACCAAGGGACTGCCCGCCGAGTGGATGCACGCCAAGGACGAACTCTATCACGGTCAGCGCGGGCCTGCGAAGGATATGCATATCCTCGCAACGGCCTATTCCGATAAGGGCAAGGGCGGCACCGGCACCAACGAGCCGATCCTCTGGGTGATCCCTTACGGCAAGGGGCGGGTCTTCACGACCGTCCTCGGTCACGTCGGCGGCGCCCAGGACGTGGCGATCCGCTGCCTCGGCTTCCAGACTACTCTCGCCCGAGGTGCCGAGTGGGCCGCCACCGGCAAAGTCACCCTCCCCGCTCCGGCCGAGTTCCCCACCCCGACCGAAGAGAAGGTTGCCCCTGTGGGCAAGTAATCGCGTCCTCGCTCCGACGGATATCTTCGTGGGACGGGCCTCGGTCCGTCCCACGAAGACGGCATGCTCAGCCTTTCGCGGCCTTGATGATCCCGCGATCTTTGAGCCACTCTTCGCACCGCTTGGGCCAAGAGGCGGCGGGCTTGCCGGTGGGTCGGAGGCCGAAGCCGTGACCACCCGAGTTGTAGGTGTGCATCTCGACGGGAACCTTCGCCTTCTTGAGGGCCAGGTAGAGATAGATGCTGCTCTCGGGGTTGTCGTCGTTGGCGTGGACGAAGAAGGTCGGCGGGGCCTTGTCGCTGATGCGGATCTCGGGGGAGAGGTCGGTCGAGCCCCGCTTGAGGACGCCGCCGGGATAGATCAAGACGGCGAAGTCGGGGCGGCAGTCAACCTTGTCGACGTCGTCGATCGTCTCGTAAGCACGTTTGTCGGTATTGGTCGACTCCCAGGCGGCGAGGTGGCCGCCGGCTGAGAAGCCGAGGATGCCGATCTTGGCGGGGTCGATGCCCCACTCGCCGGCCTTGCTTCGCACGAGGCTCATGGCGCGCTGGGCGTCCATCAGAGCTTGCGGCGGCGGACCGTTCGGCTGCCCGGGTCGGCGGGGGACGCGGTATTTGAGGATGATTCCCGTCACCCCGATCGAGTTGAGCCAGCGGGCCACCTGCTCCCCCTCGTGGTCCCAGGCGAGCGAGTTATAGCCGCCGCCGGGGCAGACGACGACGCCGACGCCGGTGTCGTTCGCCTTGTCGGCGCGATAGACGGTGAGCGTGGGCTTGATGACGTTGGTGATTCCCCGGATCGCCCCGTCGGGTCCCTTCGTGATCTTCTCCTCCTTGATCGACCCGTCATCCCCGGGCGCGGGGCCGGGCCAGACGTCGAGGATCAGCGGCTTGGGTTCGTCGGCTGCGCGAGCGAACGTCGCGAAGCCGAGCACGAGCGAGAGTCCGAGGCGAATCGCCTTGAGACGCATGATGAAGAGGCTCCTGGGATCGAAGTGTGTCGTGGACTCGTCGGCCCATGATAACCCGCAAGTCGGCGAGGGACGACCGGGCGGATTTCCGCGATTCCGACTCATCCCCGTCCCTTGGCTCGCTTGATCGCGTGGAGGGTCTCGTCGAGCTTGGCGAGGAAGCGAGAGCGATCTTCCTTGGCAAACGGCGCGGGACCGCCGCCCATCGTGCCCGATTGGCGGAGCATTTCGAGCAAGGCGCGGGTGGCAAGGGCCTCACCCATCGCGTCTTCGGTAAAGACTTTTCCCTTGGGACCGAGCACCCGTGCCCCCTTCTGGAGGCAGCGGTCGGCCAGGGGGATGTCGGTCGTGATCGCAAGATCGCCCGCGCCGATCCGCTCGACGATCCAGTCGTCAGCCGAGTCGAACCCGCCTTTCACGACCACCAGCTCGATCAGTTCCTCAGTCGGCACGCGCATCGACGAGTTCGCGACGACGAACACCTTCACCTCATGCCGACGCGCGACGCGGTAGACCTCCTCCTTGACCGGGCACGCATCGCCATCGACGTAAATCGGCATCGGTCGGGTTCCTGGAAGGTGGTTCAGTTTCCACTTACATCGCGGGCCGCGTATCCCGTTATCATACGGAACTGACCCGGGCGTGTCCGCTCTCGGGACACGGTGTCGAGCTTGATCGGCGGAGGAGACCGAAGGAACGATTCCGACGTCTCGCTTTGTGGTGGGATTTTCCCACTTGCCCTTATTCTCCATTTCGATA
Organism: Isosphaeraceae bacterium; assembly: GCA_025356435.1. Classification (GTDB taxonomy): domain Bacteria; phylum Planctomycetota; class Planctomycetia; order Isosphaerales; family Isosphaeraceae; genus CAMFLR01. The sequence goes on from JANXSY010000084.1 coordinate 2,968, forward strand.
GCATCAAATTGCGATAAAGCATCATCATCGCTCAATTGTAAAGGTGGGAACTGTGGCGACCTCTCAAGAATCGAATATCCGCTCGTCCGACTCGAAAGCCAGGATCACGTTGCCGAAGGGATTCACGAATACGCTCCTTCAGGTTGAACAGATCGACGAATTCGAGGTCCGAATCCGCAAGGTCGCCGCCATCCCTGTTCGAGAGATGTGGCTCTGGCATAACCCCAATGCTCTCGAATCGGTCATGACCGGGATCGAGGGGGCGAAAAACGGTGTCTTTGTCGATGGACCTGATCTCGCCGCCGACGCAGCCGAATTTCACGTGGCTAAGGAGTAGCGATGGATTTTGTTTTGAAATGGACGAAGCGAGCGAATGCCGAATATGTCGACCTTCGCGAGGCAGCCCGGATTGCCCTCGCGGCCCGAGAAAGACACGGAAAGAAGAAGTCGAGCGAGGCCGAGGGGTTATTCAAGCAGGTCCTAAAAACGCTGAGTCTTCTGGCGTGCAATCCGAAACACTCTGGACTGAAAACCCACGAGTTTGACAGCCTCCCCCATCCCTATACGAAAGACGACAAAGTCTGGGAAGCGTACATTCAAAACAAGACACCGGGGGCCTATCAACTCTTCTGGTGTTATGGGCCGAAACTAGGTGAAATGACCATCATCGCGATCACCCCGCATCCGTAAGGTTGTCCCTGAGCACATGGGCTCGTTGACTTAAGAGACGGAAGGGTTCGCTCCGAGGACTCCGGAAGCCGGCTCCTTTCCTGGCTGCGCCGCCCGCTTCTCCTCACGCTCAGATCGCCCACGCCGAAGGACCGATCGATATGACCGACCCCCAGCCTCCCGAAGCCAATGAGCCCGTCGCGCCTCGGCTCGCGTCGATCGACGCCTATCGTGGGTTCGTGATGTTCCTGATGATGGCTGAGGTGCTTCACCTGTCCAAGATCAAGGCGGCTTTCCCCGAAAGCAAGCTCTGGGAGTCCCTGGCCTATCATCAGAGTCATATCGAGTGGGTCGGCTGCACGCTGCACGACATGATCCAGCCGTCTTTCTCCTTCCTTGTCGGTGCGGCGATGGTGTTCTCGCTCGCGAGTCGCCGGAGGCGCGGCGAATCGATGAAGGTCTCGATCCTCCATGCCGCCTGGCGTTCGGCCGTTCTCGTCTTCTTGGGGATCTTCCTCCGGTCGATGGGTCGCGGGCAGACGAACTATACGTTTGAAGATACGCTCACGCAAATCGGTCTGGGATATCTGCCGCTGTTCCTGATCGCGATCGGGCCGAGAAAGGGATGGTGGATCGCGCTGGGGGTGATCGTCGTCGGCTACTGGGCGGCGTTCGCGCTCTATCCGACGCCAAGAGCTGACTTCAACTATGCTCTCGCGGGCGTAACGGCGGACTGGTCGCACAACGCCTCGGGCCTCGCCGCGCACTGGAACAAGAACACCAACCTCGCCTGGGCGTTCGACCAATGGTTCCTCAACCTCTTCCCTCGACAGACTCCGTTCCGCAACAACGGCGGCGGCTATGCGACCCTCAGCTTCATCCCGACCCTCGCCACGATGCTCCTCGGCCTGATTGCCGGCGACTGGCTCAAGGGCGGGCTGCCGCCGTGGAAGAAGCTCGGCCTGCTGGTCGTCGCCGGGTTGGTGAGCCTCGGCGTCGGTCTGGGCGTAAACTACCTCGGGATCTGCCCCAGCGTGAAGCGAATCTGGACGCCGAGCTGGGTGCTCGTCAGCGGCGGCTGGTGCTTCCTGCTGCTCGCGGCCTTCTATCTCCTCACTGACGTGAGCGGATGGGCCCGATGGTCCTATCCGCTCCGGGTGATCGGCCGGAATTCGATCGCAGCTTATGTGATGTCCCATCTGATCGAAGATTTCCTCCTGAGCAGCTTCCGAATCCATCTCGGCCCCGACGTCTTCAAGGTCTTTGGCTCTGCCTACGAACCGCTCGTCGCCGGCGCGGCGATCCTGGGGGTCTACTGGCTCATCCTCTTCTGGATGGACCGGCGGAAGATCTACCTGCGGGTCTGATCGCGTCTTTCCTTATGTTTATAGAATTCGGATACGATAGGGGCGAGATTTTTCGCTTTGTTTGGCCCGAGACCGGCCCTATGATGCGTCTCTATCGGCTCTGGTTTGTAGACAGTCAAACTCGAGGGGCGGCACGATGAAGCGCGGCTGGTTAATCGGTGGCATAGGTTTAGTTTTGGTCTGTCTCCTCGTGTTCTTGCTGATACCCGCGAAGGTCGGCCCCGAACCCTTGAACCGGGGCGGCGATTTGCCGATCTCGGTGAAGGAGTCGGACGGGCCGAAGGTCCAGAACTGGTCGGCCGGTGATCGCCGGGATTTCTACCACCTGGCCGAGGGGAGCGAACTCTACCCGCTCGACTGGATCAAGGCCCTCATCAGTGTGAAGACGGGCAAGCCGTTCCTCGAACAGCCCGAGCGGTTCGGCCTGATCGCCGATCCGAGCGACCCCGATGGCCTACCGATGGGCGTCACGGGGCACGAGTCGCGGGGCATCTCGTTCCTGGGCCGGATGATCGGCGTGAACTGCGCGGCATGCCATTGCACGCAGATCACCTATCAGGGGAAGTCGCTGATCCTCGACGGCGGCCCGAATCAATTCGACCTCAACAACTTCTATCTCGAACTCTTCTCCTCGGTGGGGGCGACCGCGAAGGACCCCAAGGAACTCGCCACGTTCTTGGAGAGAGTGGAGAAGGTTCAAGGCCGGTCGCTCACGGGCGGGGCGAAGGGAATGATCGAAGGGCTGGCGAGCGTGCTCCGCAGGCAGGCGCAGGGGATCAGCGCCGACGAGAAGTCATTCGCCGACGGCGCTTCGGCCCTGTTCGCCAAGGTCAATAGCGACCTCGCGAAAGACCCCTCGGAACTGCTCGGGCTCGCGAAGAAGGACTACATCGAGCTGCGGACAAAGCTGAAAGCCGCGAACATCAATGCGATCGACAACATCGCCCAGACGCTCCAATCCGGCGACATGGCGACGAGGGTCTTGAACGACATCGCCACCAAGCGCGAGGAGATCCGCGACAGCATCTCCGACATGGCGCTCAACGCCGCGCTGATCCAGGCGCGGCTCGAATTCCTCAAGAAGCTCGCCAAGATGCACACCTCGGAGAGCCTCATCCCCGGCCCGGGCCGGATCGACGCCTTCGGTAGCATTCGTGATATGGTCTTCCCCCCCGTCGACTACATTCCCACCACCTCTCCGGTAAGCTACCCTCACCTGTGGCAGGTCGGCCAGACCGTGTGGTTCCACTGGGACGGCAACACGAATTCCCTCCTCCAGCGCAACATCGGCCAGTCGATGGGCCTGGGGGCGGTCTACGACCCGAAGACGAACAGTTCGACCGTCTTGCCGTATGAACTGTATCGGCTCGACGAGCTGACCCGCCGGCTTACCCCGCCGGCCTGGCCCGCCGAGATGCTCGGCGCGATCGATACCAAGAAGGCCGAGCGCGGACGGACCCTCTTCGCCGCCAATTGCATCAAGTGCCACGCCTCGCCCGACAAGTCGACGGTCGAGGAGCGCGAGCGGATCGTCTCCCTCGAAGAGGTGAAGACCGACCCGACTCGGGTCGAGAACTACGCGATCCCGGTCGACCGCGAGAACGGCGGCAAGAGCTTCGCGGTCGCCCTGAGCAAGGCCGCCGCCGGCTTCACCGACCAGTCTTACATCGACAACGCCGTCGGCAAGGCCGAGCAGGCGAAGATGGACCTCCCGCCCGACCAGGTAGCCTGGCGGACCAACCACGGCTACGTCTCCCGCCCGCTCGTCGCCTGCTGGGGCACCTCGCCCTACCTGCACAACGGCTCGGTCCCGACCCTGTATGACCTGCTCCAGCCCGCCGAGAAGCGGCCCAAATCGTTCGTCGTCGGCTATCGCGAATACGACCCGATCAAGCTCGGCTATGTCTCGGATCGGTCCAAGGTCCCCGCCGAACTGCTCGCCAGGCCACCGATCATGGAGTACGACGCGACGATCAAGGGCAACCTCAACACCGGCCATGAGTTCGGCACGTCGCTCTCCGAAGGGGAGAAGATGGACCTGCTGGAATTCTTGAAGGCGAGTTGAACGAGGTTGCTCCGAGACCCAGGCCGGAATGTCGCGGCCTCCTATCTCGGCACCGCCGCCTTGGCGGGGATCGCGCCCAAGACCGGGGTGGGCCTGCGGCCGAGCTTGACTTCGACCTTACCGTTGGCCTTGGCCTGCTCGCGGTTCAGGGTGAAGTTCATATCGATGGAGGTCGTGACGCCGACCTGGAACACCTGGCCGAGGTCGAGGTCGACAACGGCGAGGCCCTCAAGCCGCCCGCCGAGGCTCAGGCCGTTGCCCTTGCGGCCCCGGATCGTCCCCTTCATGTCTACGAGCGCCTCGTTGACGTTGTTCCGCTTGCGGACGCCAAGGTATTGATATTTCATGTCAATCACGCACGGCTCGCCGTCGCCCAGGGTGTCGATCGCCAGCTCTCGGGTGCCGGTCCAGGAGACGTTGACCTCGGTCAGCTTTCCGGGAAGCGCAATCTCGACCTGTTCTCGGGGCAGAATGGGGGAGGAAGTCCAGTCCAGGTCCCTTATTGAATCCGAGTCCATCGGCGGACGCAATGAAGGACATCGGATTCGCCCCTCGCGGTCGAGATGCGGCGATCTCCCCGCCATCCAGTTCCAGTTCCGCTACCGTCCCGATAGACTTGTCCGGGGTCAACGGTGAAAATTACCATTGAAGTGAATTTTCTATGACTAATGTGACTGCAGAGATTAGGATGCGTTATGGCCAATATCGTTTGCCAGGTCATCTCGCGTGACGACTCGATCACGCTCATCTGGGCCGAGGGGGGCGGGTCGTTCGACCCGTATAAGATCGAAGGGCAGGCCCTGCTCAACGTCCGCACTGCGGCGACGGCGGCTCGGGCGCGGCTCTCCGACATGGTTAAGGATTATCTCAACGGCACTGATGATGATGTTCGCAAATCGTCGCTTGAGCTCGCGCGTGCCGGGGCGAAACTGAACAGCCTGATCTTCCGGCCCGATTCGGGAAACGCGGGGCGGGTCGGCAAGCTCGTCCGCAAGTGGCTCGACGATATGTATGCCCAGGGGGCGGTCGATTCCCTGGAGGTCGTGATCGACGGGTCATCGCCGATCCCGTGGAACGTCGTCTACGCCAAAGAGCCCGATCAGGCGGCGTTCCTCTCGGCGGCCGATACGGAACACTGGGGGCACTTCTGGGGGATCAAGTTCAACCTCGCGGCCAACCGCCGGGTCGAGCCGCTGCGGAGGCTCCCGCTCCTGCGCGATCCCAAGGTGCTGCTCGTCATCGACGCCGCAATCCGCGACGGACTGCCTGACGACCAGAAGGCCCGGCTCCTCGGCCTCGCCGAGCGTTGCAAGCTGCCGATGGTCAACACGCGTGCTGAGCTGCTCGAAGCGCTTCGTCCCGGCCGGCCCGACCTGATCTACTGGCTCTGTCACGCCGATCCGACGGCGCTGATCCTTGACGACGAGCCGATCGGGCCGAGCGACCTGCTCGAGATGCTCCGGGGCGATGATGACGACGATCGGCTTGGCGGTATCGCCTTCCTCAACGCCTGCCAGACCGCCGAATCGACCGTCGAAGGCTCGTTCCTCGACGCGCTGCACGAGGTCGGGCTTAGCGGGATCATCGCCACCGAGCAGCAGACGGTTGACACCTTCGCCAACCCGCTCGGCCTCGACTTCCTCGAAGCCTTTCTCGAACGCGGCGAGGCGATCGGGACGCTGATGCAGGGCCTACGCGGACGTGTGCCGCTCGGGCTGCTCTACGGCACCTACTGCCCGCCGAATATCCGCGTCGCTGGCCGTTCGACCGACAAGGAGACCCCGTCGGCGATGGCGATCTCGGCCCTGGGACGGGTCGCGGGGATGGCGCTCGGCACGGTCTCGGATGAGAAGTCCCGGACCGATCCGACGCTGCCGAGGTCTCCCTACTGGACGTGGCCCGATGCCCCCCTGCCCGATTCGCCCTACCGTTCGCTCGCTTTCTATGAACGATGCGACCGCGCCCTCTTCGGCGGGCGCGACGCCGACGTCATCCGGTTCGCCCGCCTGCTCGACGACTCGAAGACCCGCGTGCTGATCCTCCACGGCGAGAGCGGGGTCGGCAAGTCGTCGTTCCTGCGGGCCGGGGTAATCCCCTATCTCGAAGAAGAGTGCATCGGCTATCGTTTCTTCCGCGCCCGGACGGGCGAGGGGATTCGGTCGCCCGTCCTGTTCATCCGCGCGACGCACGACCTGCCCGGCCAGCTCGCCGCCGCGCTCGCGGAGTTCTGCAAGCGGCCGTTCGAGTATCAATCCCCTACCGGCGAGCCAATCAAGCTCGACCTGCCCGCGCTGCTCGCGGAGTATGTCGGCGCGGGTGCCGAGCCTTCGGCGCTGCGCGAGGCGATGATCGCTGATTCCACCCTGCTCGGTCGACTGCTGACTGACCTTGCCGACGGACTCCCGCTCGCCCCAGTCCTGCTCATCGACCAGGGCGAGGAGGTTTTCACCCTGGAAAGCGGCCCCGATGCGTCGACGGCCCGCAACGAGTCGCTCGAACTCCTCCGCCACGCAGCCGGGTCGGCGGGCGACTTCAAGGTGATCTTCTCGCTCCGCACCGAATATTACGGCCGGTTGATCGACCGGATTCGCCGGGGAAGTCGCGACCTTGGCGGTGTCCGCGAATACCTCCTGACCGACTTCGACGAGGCCGATATCGTCGACGCGATCCGCCTGCCGACCCTCGACCGTCCGATCCCCCATGCGTCGGAAGTCCCGTTGGAGAAGTACAAGTTCCGCTTCGCCGACGGCGTCCCCGAGCGGATCGCCCGCGATGTGATGGCGGTCGGCACCCAGCGGCGGGACAGCCCGTTGCCGCTCGTCCAGGTGATCTGCGTTCGGCTCTACGAACTCGCGTGCGGTCGTCCCGACGCCATTGTGACCGACGCCGATTTTGCGTCGATCGGCGGGGTTGAAGGCGGCCTACGTCATTATGTCGAGGCACAGTTCTCCGAGATACTCGGCGGCAAACCCGCCGACGTTCCCGGAGTGAAGTCGCTCTTCGTCCGCCTCTATCTCTCCCAGCCCGACGGCAGCCTCACGACGGCCCTCGTGCCCGAAGACGACCTCGCGAAGACCTGGAAGGGATCGACCCCGTTCGCCAAGGTGATCGAATCAGGGATCGCCCGACAGCTTCTCCGCGCCAACTCGCTGCGGATCGGCGACGGCGAAGAGCGTCGCTACGTCAGTCTCGGTCACGACGCGCTGGCCAAGGTCGCGGCGGCCTGGGATCACGAATTCAAGCAGCGGCGGCGGACTCGCGTCGTCAGAGCGGGCCTCGTGACCGCGCTGGCGGCGACCGTGCTCATGACCCTCTTCGCCATCCACTTCGCTCAGATGGCGCGGAATGAGGCCCGCAAGGCGTGGAGCAACTTCTACAAGGTTCAGCTCAACGCTGCCGACCTCGCCTGGTCCAACGGCGAGATCGGCCGACTCCGGCCGCTGCTCCTCAGCGTCGTGCCCAGGCGCGGCGAGGAAGACCTCCGCGGCTTCGAGTGGGCGTATCTCTGGCGGCTCGCGCAGCCGAAACAGTTGCCCGACCCGATCTTGCCCGCCAGCGTCCGGTGCGTCTCAAATACGCCGGACGGCAGCCGGCTCGCCGTCGGATGCGACGATGGCCACGTCGAGATGTGGGACCCCAGGACCCGACAAGTCGTCAGCCGATACACCGCGTCGACCGACCCGATCTCATGCATCGCGATTTCCCCCGACGGCAAGAAGATCGCCACCGGAGGCTTAGGTTCGACCGTGGTGCTCTGGGACGCCGACCAAAAAGTGCTTCTGACGCCTTTACTCGGGCACGAGCAGAGGGTCACCAGCCTCTGCTTCTCCAACGACGGCCGCTGGCTCGCCTCGGGAGGCCGGGACGGCGAGGTGCGCATCTGGAACACCGCAACCGGGCTGTTGCGGACGATGAATCTCGATCGCATCGTCAAGGGTTGGGTCCTTGCGATCGCCTTCTCTCCCGATGACGACGAGATCGCCTATGGGTTCGACAACGTCATCCACATCTGGCGCCTGGCCGACGGCCGGAAACAGTTGCTCCACGCGCACCAGAGCGTCGTGACCTCGCTGACCTACGCCGATTCCGGCAAGGCCTTCGCCTCCGGCCATCGCAACGGTGACGTCATCTTCTGGAACGCCTCCCACGACGGCACCCATACGCTCTTCTCGGGCCATAAGGGGGAGATCTCGTCCCTCTCGTTCGCGCGCGGGCACATGATCCTCGCCTCGGGGAGTCTCGACTCCACGATCAAGACTTGGAACATCCCGCTCGGACAGCTCTCCTCGACGCTTCGAGGCCACTCGGGGACGTTCCTCTACGCCCGATTCCTGATCGATCCGAAAGCGGGCCCGGCCTTCGACCCCGAGCACGACGAGGCGCAAATCCTTGCTGTCAGCGATGGCGAGAGCGACAAGGCGAACGGCCAGATGCGGATCTGGACCCTTCCCGTGATGCAGTGTGCGCTCACTCTGAGGGGGCACACCGCGCAGGTCTGGGATGCGATCTATCACCACGATACAGGATCAGTGATTTCGGGAAGCCATGACGCTTCAATCCGATTCTGGTCGGTGACCGACGGCAAGGAGAAGCGGACCCTGGCCGGCCACCTGCCGCCTGTCCCGACGGTGGCGGTCTCGCCCGATGGCCGGACGCTCGCGGCGGGGCTCAGGGGCGGTCTCATCCACCTCTGGCACCTTGATGGCCCACCCTCCGATGTTCCCTTTCGCACATTGGTCACGCGCCAGGTCTCGCTCTGGCGCGTCCGTTTCCTCGGCGACGGTTCCCGACTCGTCTCCACGGGGATCGACGGTTCGGTGAAGCTCTGGAACCTCGCCTTGGGCGATATCCAGATTCCCGAGCTTCTGGTCGACCATTCCGAACTCGCCATCTCGCCCAGCCTTGCGATCTGGAACGACCGCGTCGCGTCCTGCGGCGAAGACGGCGTGACCTATCTCTGGGACCCCCGCCGAGGCCGGAGGAAGCTTGTCCGAGACGACGACTACAGGATCCCCCTCGGCGGGATCGCGTTCTCTCCCGACGGCAAGACCGTGGCGACCGGCGACGCCCGGGGCAACATCCTGCTCTGGGACTTCGCGGCCGGCAAGCTCATCGACACGATCTTCGCCCACATCGGCAAGGTCGAGGCGCTCGCCTACTCGTCTGACGGCCTCCGCATCGCGTCCGGGGGGGCCGACATGTCGATCAAAGTCTGGAGCACGACCACCAACCTGCAGTTGCTCACCTTGCAAAGCCACACCGATGCCCTCACCTCTCTCTCATTCATTCGCAACGACAAAGTCCTCGTGTCGAGCAGCGAAGACGGCACCGTCAAGCTCTGGCGCGCGGCCAGCGATGAGGAGATCAAGAAGGCCGACGTGATGCGTTGATCTGTGGAATTGCAAATGATAGACCTCAAGGAGTTAGGCCGACGCCTATCCTGCAAACCCGCGACGGTCGATTGAAGGCCGCTCCAGTTTGGCTAACCGTCCGCAGACCCCGAGGGCCGACATGGGCGACGAGACGACCAGCGACATCGATTCCCGCCGCCGAAAGATCCAGAAGGCTCGCAACCGCGTCGTCGGCCTGCGATCCGCCCTCTATAACCAGGCCGACCCCTCCGCGACCGAGGGCCTGGGCGAGAGGCTCGCGCAGGCCGAGGCCGACCTTCGTGAACTCGAAGCCAAGACCCGATCGACCGCCCCCGGCAACCCTGCGGCCGTCGCCCCGACCGCCCCGCGCGGCCGGCTGCTCGGCGCGAAGACGACCGGGCTGAAGGTCGAGTCGACCCTCAACATGCACCCCCTGCCCACGGGCGTTTATCACCTGCTCGACCCTGAGACCGACCCGCTGTTGACAGTCGTCGTCTCGAACGAGTCGCGTGACGCACGCCGGGTCTGCATCAAGGTGTTCCTCGAAGGACTCTCGGCGCAGGCCGTCCGGACGATCGAGCTCGATCCCAAGGGGCAGACGACCCTGAAATTGCTGCCGACCTTGCTACCCGAGCGCGCCCGCGCCCTCACCGAAGTGCAGCGGGCGACTCTGCACGTCGTCGCCGAAGACCTCGACGGCAAACCCGAGAGTCACGACACCTACTCGATCGTCTGCCTTGCCCGCACCGCCAGCTTCAACGCGGTCCGATGCCCCGACACCGGCGAGACGGTCGACCTCACCCACTACTATGGGGCCTGGGTCACGCCCCACGACGAGGCCGTGCAAGGCCGCATCCGACGCGCCGCCGACCTCGTCCCCGACCGTCAAATCTGGGGCTATCAGGGAGACCCTGACAGCGTCGATGTCCAGGTTGGTGCCCTCTACCAGTCGCTCCGCGAAGCGGGCCTCACGTATATCAACTCGGTGATCGACTACGGCTCCCCCGCCGGCCAATCGACCCAGCGCACCCGCCTTCCTCGCGAGAGCCTCGCTGGCCGGTCGGCCAACTGCATCGACGGCGCGGTGCTGATGGCGAGCCTGCTCGAAGGTTCGTCGCTCAACGCCGCGCTCGTGCTGATTCCCGGCCATGCCCTTGTCGCCTACGAGACCTGGGACGGCTCCGACGAGTGGAATTACCTCGAAACCACCATGATCGGCGGCCACGAGTTCACCGAGTCCCTTGCCTCGGGTCGAAAACAGTTCGACCAGGCCCAGAAGTTCGGCCGCGCCGGCCTGAAAATCCACAAGCTCACCGATCTCCGCGCCCGGGGTATCTGGCCGATGGAGTGAGGCGGTTTTGGTCCTCTCCCTCCGGCGTGAGGGAGGAGACCAGAGAGACAAGATCAAGCCCAAAGAGATAAGATCAAACATGGACGAACTTATTCACGTTAACGGCATCGACGGCGTCACCGGCACCGATCTGGTCCCGCCGATGTCGACCGATGAGGCGGCCTCGCTGGCGAAGAGCCTTCCCGTCATCGGCGATAAAGCCTACTTCGCTCGATTTGATCCCGCTGGCCACCCGTTGAAGGGGCTCTCGTTCGGCCTCGACCCGACTAACCCGGCGGTCGTCGGTTGGGCGGTCGTGTTTGCCTCGGGCGAGTCTGAGGCGGTCAAACAGGCCCTCCAGCCCTTGATCGACCATCGAGCCAAGACGATCCCCGCCGATCGTTGCCTGGTGCTCGACTACCTGCCGGGCGAGACGATGAAGACCTGGCTGAAGCGGCACGGCGTCGCTGTCGGGTCGATCGCGCCCAGAAAGGTGCCGTATTACCTGCTGCTCGTGGGCGAACCAACGGCAATCCCGTTCGAGTTCCAGTATCTGATCGACATCGAGTACGCCGTCGGCCGGCTTTCGTTCGACACCGCCGATGAATATCGCCGCTATGCCGAGAGCGTGGTCGATTACGAGACCTCAGCGGCCCCTCCCACGACAAAAGAGATTGTCTACTGGGCGACCCGCCACCGAGCCGACGTGGCCACGCAGATGAGTGCCGACTACTTTATCAATCCGTTATTTGAAGGCACCCCCGCCACGCCCGACGCCGACGCCGAAGTCGCGATCGCGGAGGTGCTCAAGTTCCGCTCGCGACTCTTCAAAGGCCCCGACGCGACCCACGCCAACCTCGCCGAGGTCCTCCACGGCGAGACCCGCCCCGCGATGCTCGTGACCGCGTCGCACGGCATGGGCTGGCCGCTCGGCCACGCGAGCCAGCGTCCCGCGCAAGGGGCCTTGCTCTGCCAGGACTGGCCCGGCCGGGGCTCGATCGCCCCCGCGCATTATCTCGCGGCGGCCGACATCGCGGATGATGCGCGTCTGCACGGCCTGGTCGCCTTCCACTTCGCCTGCTACGGCGCGGGGACGCCGGCGCTCGATCCCTTCCTGAGCAATCGCGGCGGAGGCCCGATTGCCGTGGCCGAGCACCCCTTCATCGCCGCCCTGCCCCGGCGGATGCTCGCCCACCCGCAAGGCGGGGCCTTGGCGGTCATCGGACACGTCGAGCGGGCTTGGGGCTATTCGATCATGCCGCCGGGGGTCGGCCCGCAGATCGTGCCGTTCCGCAACCTGATCGGCCGCATCCTTGACGGCGAGCCGGTCGGCCACGCCACCAAAGACCTCAACGAGCGATTCGCCGCCCTCTCCGCCGCGCTGCTCGACAAGGTTGACGAGGCCCAACCCGGCCCCCGTCCCTCGGCGGCCGACCTGGCGTCGACCTGGATCGAGCGCAACGACGCCCAGAACTACGTCGTCCTGGGCGACCCTGCCGTGAGAGTCCGAATCGACAAAATCGCCTGATCGCGTGAGAAAAGGACCAACATCCGCCCAACCAGGATTGACGATGACCCATCCTGTTTGATAGCCTCGGCAATCTGAGGCGAGACATCTCGTCGCGGTCGTCCTGGAGAGGTGGCTGAGTGGTCGAAAGCGGCGGTTTGCTAAACCGCTATACGGGTCAAACTGTATCGGGGGTTCGAATCCCCCCCTCTCCGTTAAACAGCCGTCAGAAGCCGCCACGAGGCGCACAATTGCGACGGACACAAAGGGTTACGTCTCTCCTGTCGGAGACGCGACCCGAAGCCCATCCCGTTAGGGACTGCTACCCTTTCGGAAGACGCAAGTCGCGACTGGAATGCGGTCATCGATGCTTGGCCCGTCTTCTCAGAGCGAATCCGCCCTGCCATCGTGGCGCTTATCAACATCCCCTCGGGCAAGGGGAACGGACGTTGATCGTGCTCATCCTTGGCGTCCCCGGATCTTCTGGTCCGGTCAGAGGCGGATCGAATCGGCAACGGCCTCGATGGTCGTCGGGGCGTGGCCCTCAAGTCGATTGTTGACGTAGATGTAGGCTTGGATCTTGCTCTCCATCGATCGAGCGACGATCCGACTCATCGCCTCTCTCACGCCCTCGTTCGGCTCTTGAATCTCGGCATAGGGCTCGAAAGTCTTGACCGCCTGTTCGTAGGCACGCCCCCGGCTCAAGAGGGCGCGGACGACCGTGAAGTCGGCCGTGAACACGCCCGGCAAGGCGAGTTGCTCTCCAAGCTCAGGCATGCGCGTCCAGGCATTCAGGGTATGGGCCACGCGATGAGTCGCCAAGAGGTCGAAATAGGCGGGGCTGAGATATTCGGGGTTCCTGATCTCAATCGCGTAGCGGAACCCTTCCGGGAGGGATTCAAAGAAGGGGCCAATCGCGGCGAGGAAGTCATCGGGCTTGGGGAACATACTCTTATTAAACGTGCCGAACTCGAAGATGAGGGTCGCAACCCGATTCTTGTAGGGTTCTAACCGACGCGTGAACAGTTCTGTGAACACGTTCGCATCCAGAAACGAGTTGTTGTCATTTCCGGCCCGCGTCCCGTATCTGGCATGGGTCGGCCATTTCGCGACCGTGATGTCTTCGGGCACCTTGAATCCGAACGAAAGGGTCTGGGGCGTGCCTTCGAAGAGTCGTTTCCAGTAGTCGGACGTTGGGAACTGATAGAACGCGAAGTCGCCGCACACGGTCGGGAACGTGTCGGCGTATTCGATCAGGCACTCCGCGTCGAATTTCGCCCGCGAGAACTTCCCCCGCGTCTGGTAGCGATCGGGGCTGTAGACCGACCCCAACCATCCGGGATACTTCCATGAGCTTGTGCCGACGTAAACACCGCGGTCGGCCAAGGCGTGGAGCTTGGGTCCAAGGCGAGTGGCCTGGGGAGGCATGGGCTCGGGCAGGTCGAACAACGGAAGTGATGACATCGCGTTCCCCCAGAAGTCGGCGGTTCTTCCGTCTCGATCCTACACCCGAGATGCTCAACCCGATACGTGCCGGGGAATGATCTGTTGGAAAACTTGGATGGGTTTATCAGAAACAAACCTTGCCTCGAACATCGCAGATATCGTACCCGTTTGCCTCGTCCCGATAGATCGCTGCGAGCGGGAGCGTTGCCGCGCTACGGATCGCGAATCGGCCGTGACGGTTGTTGACAGCTTTCTTGACGCCCGCAATCGCTTCGGCACGCTCCAAGACGTCCGATGAGGTGAAAAGCGAGAGAGGCCGATCGTGGCGGGAAGTCAGCTGCTCCGCGATCAACTGCATCCGTTCGGCGCGGCCCCGTCGAATCCAGGCCCGGCGCAGGCACGGCCGCGCTGCGTCAAGTAGCAGGTCAAACCGATCGGTCGGGACGGAGACGTTTAACCGCCCGGATGCGGATTGTCCGTTTTTGTAAGTCACCCAGACAGAAATCCGTCCTGCAAGAACCTCGTGATATTGCAATTCTTCGATGAGACGTTCCAGATTGCGCACGAGCCACGCATAAAGAATGAGCGGACTGTCGGTCGCTTCGCCGAAGCTCCCGCCCCGCGACAACGTCTTGTGCAGAGGTCGCTCGGTGCGGATTGGCGCGACCGGATCGCCGTTGAGTTCCCACCAGAGGGTCTCCCCCGTCGCCGTGAGCAAGTCGCGGACGAGCCTCCTGTCAGCCCGTGCGAGGTCGAGGCACGTCCGAATCCCCCAGGGCTCCAGCGTCCGCGCCCGACGGCCCGCGATCCCGGTGATTTCGGTCACGGGCCGATCGGCCAGGAGAACTTCTTCGGCGTCCCTGTCGAGAACCGCTGACGCGCCAAAGGGCTTGGCCGAGTCGCTTATCAGCTTGGCGAGCGTCCTCGTCCTCGCGATCCCGACCGTCACCGGCACACCGACCTCTTGGAGGATTCGATCGCGAAGAGCCTCGGCCGTCTCTTGCAAGGTCTTGCCTCGCATCGCGACCGCTTCGAAGAAGAATTCATCGATTGAGTAGAATTCGACCCGGGGGGAGAAGTCCCGGACGATGGCCAGCATCGCGCGGCTCAAGACCTCATACCACCGGAAATCACGCTTGAGATAGACCCCTTCGGGACACTTGGGCAACGCTTCCCAGATGGGCATCCCCGTCCCGACCCCCGCCGCCTTCATCTCGTAACTCTTGGCAATGACGCACGCGCCTTGGTTGCCGAGGACCCCGACGGGGATGCCGACGATCTCCCGATCCCTGACCCGCTCGGCCGAGACGTAAAAGCAATCCGCGTCGATGTGTCCAACCGGGCCTTGTCGTATCATGCACAGACGAATAACATGCACGGGCGGACAGTTCAAGGCCGAGATCGGACAACCGCCATTATGTGTGCTGGAATCGCGTTGGCATCGAGCGAATTGCCTACGGAGTTGGTCGATCGCTACGGGCTCGCGCGGCATAATCATATGCGTGGACCCAACTCCGAATATTGGTTCCTCTACGAAGACAGACGGCCCCGGCTCCCGGTCCGGCGCGACGGCGAACTCTGCTTCGCTCGCTGGGGCAACGGGCGGGGCCAGAGCCGACACCTCCCCCGCGCGAGCTGGACCTGGCTCAAGACCGTCGATGAGGGAGGCTGGCGCGAGTCGGGCGCAGTCCCGATCATCATCCCGGCGACGTTCGCGGTCGAGCGAGGCGTCTGGTACCGCGTTCGCGAAGGTATCAGGGGGCTCCTCGTCGGCGACGAGCGAGGGAAGGCAGTTGTTTATATGATTTGCGAACCGGCCTCGCATTATTACCAAGTGATGACCCGAAGTGAACGGATGCCCGTGCTCGTTTCGAAGTGGACCTATTAACCCGCGATTGGTAAATATAACATTGTGTTGACATGCTTTCTGGTAACCTACTCGCCTGGGGAAGGACATCAGATAGGATTTTGCAGAAACAGCTTTTCGCTCAAACATCGATCACCTTCAATGCTTCGTCTCCATAGTTGTTGGTGACCTTCACGGCGATCTTGCCCGACGCGCGCGTTGGTTGGGTTCGCTCGGTCGAAGCGCTCTGGTCCCCTCCCCACTTGTGGGGGAGGGTTAGGGTGGGGGGATCCTGGACGAGGGGCGTGGATCGACGAGAATCCCTCTCCGGTTCGCCCCCCGATCGCGTCGCGAGACCGGGTTGGGTTCGTTCGGTCAAAACTGAGGTGGTTGTTTGTTGGGTTCGTTCGGCGCGATGAACGGGCGAGGTTTGTTGGGTTCGTTTGGTCGAAGTTGGTGCGACATGCCCCCCCACCCTAACCCTCCCCCATGTGGTGGGGAGGGGACCGGATTGGGTTCGCTCGGTCAACGACCACGCGGGCGGCGATTGGGTTCGCTCGGTCGGGGAGGTCGGTCGGGGGTTAGGTGTGTCTGGTCGCATGGTCGAGAGTCCAGGCCTTGGGCCGCGTGATGGGCAGCTTACCTGGTAGAGAGTCGCGTTTCCGCGCCCTCTCGTCCCGCGAATCGAGGTCCGATGCTCGCCCGGATCAGGTTGGTGACACCGTCCCAGGGGTTGGCGATCTCGACGAACGACCCGCATCCGAAGCCGCCGTGGTTGTTGACGGCGGAAATTCAGAGCGAGCGGGCGGTGGAGACCTTCGCGGCCTTGTCCTTCTTCCGCTCGCCGGTGACTTCGACGATCAGGTTGAGGAGGTCGTCGGGCCCGTTGCGACAACGGATCGCAAGGCGGCGTGAGGCTCGGCTGGTTCTACTCGTGCCGCAGCGCTGAGACCGGGTCGATCCGCGCGGCACGGCGGGCGGGGTAGACGGCAGAGAGGGTCGTCACCACGACGGTGAAGACCAGGACCGTCAGCGCCAGCCAGGGCGGGAAGGCGAAGATCGAGCCTTTCAGATCGATCTTGATGTCGCGGAGGACCATCGACTGCACCCAAGCGTCTCCCGGGAACGAAGCCGCCCACGCCATCAGCAGGCCGATCACCGCGCCGAGAAGGCCGATCAGCCCACCTTCCATAAGGAAGATAAACTGGAGGTGGCTGTTGTCAGCCCCGACGGCCTTCATGATGCCGATTTCTCGGGTCCGTTCGAGCACGCTCATCAGCATCGTGTTCGCGATCCCTAAAGCCGAGACCAATAGCGCTACCGCCGCGACGCACGTCATCGCGCCGAAGATCATGGTATAGATGAATCGCTCGCGCTCGATGAATTCGATCGCCGCTCGCGCATGGACGCCCGTCGCCAGAATGGACGCGAGCACGTCTTTGACGTTCGCCTCGGTGTCGACGGTCGCGACGGCCATCTGCACGCCCCGGCCTTTGTCGCCCGGACCTCGGAAGAAGACGTCCGACGCCGTCTCATAGGGCAAGAATACGTCGGCATCGACGTTCAGGCGGTCCGGAGGCCCCTTCGGGTCATCAGCTTTCGGTGCCCGGATCACGCCGACGACGGTGAATTCCTCGGTGGAGACCGCAGGCACAGTGGCGGGGACGGCCTTGGCCGCCTTCCGCAGCGCCTCAGCCTCGGACGTGGTGAGGCCGAGCTTTTCGAGCGAGGCGGGGAGGCGGGCGGTGATCTTGTCGAGCGCCGTACGCTCCTCGCGGCTCACGTCAGCTCGCGACTTCATGAGGTAGACATTCAGTCCTGTATTGATCACAGGGGCGCGAAATTCGATGCGGAGCGGCATGCCAACGAGGCCGTCGATCTGCTCGTCGGTCGTCAGGCCAAGGCGATATGCCAGGAACTCGCTGACGATCACCTCTCGCCGATCTTTGGCCTCGAAGGAGCGGCCCGCGACGATCCGACGGCGAATGGTCTCGTCTTCGGGACGTGCCGAGAGGATCTGCACCCCTTCGGCCTTCTGGCCGAGCATCGCGAAGCCGTAGTGATAGACCAGCGGCACGAGCCGATCGACGTGCGGCAATTCGGCGATCTTGGTCAGCCGATCGCGCGTGATTTCTGCTGGAACCTGCGCGGGGTTGGCCCGCTGCTTCATCTCTGCGAGGGTCTTACCGATCCGGCCGCGACGCGCCTCGCTCAACGTTCCCTCAACAGTCACATCGACGGTTTCTGCCTTGATGGTATTCCATTTGGGAGAGATTTCTATACGTCGGGAGATATCGCTGCGATGGGATTCGCGGTCAATCGTCTCGCGGACGCCGACTCCGATTGAGAGGCTGGCGGCGAGCACGAACGCTCCGAAGACCACCCCGAGCATGGTTAGCACCGTGCGGAGCTTTTGCTGCCAGAGCGCGACGAGGGGGAAGGTCAGCAGGTCGATCGGTCGCACGATGTGTCGTCCTCCGCAGTCATTCCGGGGAGATCAGCCGTCCGTCTTTGAGCCGGATCACGCGGTCGGTGTAGGTCTCGGCGAGTTCCTCGTCGTGCGTGACCAGGATCAGCGTAGCGGCATGGCGCTCGACGTGGTCGAGGATCAGCCCCATCACCGCCCTTGCGGTGTCGCTATCAAGGTTCCCGGTCGGCTCGTCGGCGAGGACGATCTCGGGGCGATTAACCAGGGCACGCGCCACCGCCACCCGCTGGCTCTCGCCGCCGCTCATCTGGCTCGGCCGATGATGGAGCCGTTCCCCCAGACCGACCGACTCGAGCGCCTCCCTCGCCGAGGCACGCCGCTCGCGCCGAGCACGGCCGGCGAAGACCATCGGCAACTCAACGTTCTCGAGAGAGGTCCGCGAGGGGATGAGGTTGAACGACTGAAAGATCATGCCGACCGTCGCCGACCGGAACCGCGAAAGCTCCCGACGCGAGAGCCGTTCGACGTCGAGACCCCCGACACGCAACCCGCCCGAAGTGGCGCGATCGAGCCCGCCGAGCAGGTTGAGCAGCGTCGACTTTCCCGACCCTGACTTCCCGAGCAGCGCCACCCGCTCGCCCCGCTCCACCCGGAGGCTCACCCCTCGCAGTGCATAAACCGGCGAGGTGCCCGATCCATACAGCTTTGTCAGTTCATCCGTCTGAATCGCGACTCTCGCATCCACAGAACGAGATGATGTCGACAAAGTCTCTATCCCCGACACGCGAATCGGACATCTGTCGAACACAGGGATATCTTATCAGACCGACGGGCCGATGTCGCCGGTCTTTCGATCAAAGATAGCCGAGGTCGGCCAGACGCTTCTGCACGGCCTCTTCCTCTTCGGGCGAATAGCCGACGGCCACCGGCTCGGGTGGGGCACCGTTCGGGGTCTCCTCGCGGGCGACCGGGGCCGCGACGACGGACGGGTCGATGATCTCGGTGAGGACACGCCCGTCCATGTCGGCCGGGACTGGCACGCCGAGCAGGTGGAGAACCGTCGGGGCCACGTCGAGCAGGCTCGCCCCATTGGGCTTCGAGCCGGTGAGGAACGCCGGGCCGTGCGCGATCAAGACACCTTCGGTTCTGTGGTCGCCAGTCGGCCCGAAGGCGGGGCCGATCACGGTGTTCGTGGTGAAGTCGTGCAGGCCGATCGTTCGATATCGCCAGTCTTTGAGGACGACTGTGAGGTCGGGCGCGAGGTGGGCATGGGGACCGTGGTAGAGGTCTTCACGCTCATGGATTGTCTCGACGAGCGGCTCGCCGGTCTCGGGGTGAGGTATTGCGAAGAGCGCGGCCTTGAGGTCGTCGAGATAGGGGCGGACGTCCTCGGGCGCGACGCAACCTTGTGGCTGCCTGCCCTTCTGGTTGACGAAGATTTGCCCGAAATTCCCCTGCGCGTAAGCCTTCGTCTTCGACCAGTCGATGTGTCGCCTCGATAGGAAGGCCGACTCCGCCAGGCGGTCGAGCCAGTTCGTCTGCTTGCCGTTGAACCGGCCAACCCGCTGCCGAGCCAGGCCGAGCTTGACCATCTGTTTGTAGATCCACGCGGGCGTCACGCCTTGGTCGTAGAACCACTTCTTCTGCTTCACATAGAACGAGTCTTGGAGCGCGATATCTCCGTGCTGGAGCAGCCAGACGTTGAAGTTCACGTACCACTCGATCGGGCCGAAGCCGTGGTCGCTGATGAGCAAGACGGCGGTATCGCTCGGCAGCGCATCGACGATTTCGCCGACACCCCGGTCGAGTTTCCGCCAGAACTCGATATAGCCCTCACGCACGGCCGAGAGGTCACGCCCCTTGGCAGCGAGGTGGGTCGGCTCCCAGGCATGCCAGAGTTCGTGCTGGATGCGATCGGTGGCCATAAGATCATACATGAACAAGTCCCACCCCCCGCGCTTCGCGAGGAAAGAGACCGCCTTGAGATGATCTTCGAGGAACTCGGTCAACTCCTTCAGCGCCTCGGCTTCATGCCCGCCATCGTGAACGGCGGTCGACCAGGGCCGATAGGGGTGGCCGAGTTCGGCCTCAAGCTCCTTGAGGATCGCGGGGTCGCTGGCGAAGTCGGCGGCGTCGGGAGGTGCGAGGAAGTCGCCGATATACGTGCCTGGCGCCTTGCGATGGGGATAGCTCATCGGCACCCCGCCCGCCACCGTGACCTTGCCATGCCGACCGGCGATCTCCCAGACAAGCTCGGCCTTGATCGCGCGCGACGAATTCACGCGGCCGACGAGCGGGTTGTGCGCGTGCTCAAGGAACTCGAAGACGCCGTGCTTCCCCGAGTTCTTCCCGGTCATCACCCCGGTCCAGGCGACGGGTGAGAGTGGCGGGAACACCGATTCGAGCGAACCATAGGCCCCGCTCGCCATGAGCCGCGCAAGGTTGGGGAGGTCACCCGCCTCGGCGAGCGGCTTCAAGAGATCCCAGGTGGCCCCATCGAGCCCGAGCACGAAAACCCGCATTGCGTCCCGTTTCCTTTCCGCTCGGATCGACAGCGAGACCGGTCCCTGACCGTCCGTCATCCCGACCACACGACTTAGTCTAACCAATCTGCCACACGAGTCGAGCGTAAGATCACCTTGCAACCAGCCGTCATGCCCAAGAGATCGCCAGGCCTGATGAATTCTTGGGCGAGTTGCGAAAGGCTCACGGTCTCGGAGAGGCCAAAGCTGTCCAGAATCAAAAAACTGATCTCCCTCAAGGGAATAGAGTTACGGTGAACGTTTGGCGATCCTGTATCGTCAAAACGGCTATTGGCACGTTTGCTGCTTTTCCATTATTTCGCTGCGGAGATGAAAGAGATGGACGAGATCGAACTCATCACCGCGATGCCAACGAATCACGAGCAAGCGTCGTTCTCCCTGGCTGTGCCCGGCTCCCTCGTGGGGGGCCGGGCTTTTTTTCCGCTCGCCGCAAAGCCCGAACCCGGTCGTTCTTAACGCTTCTTCCTCGCTCGCCATCGTCCGTGTTGCGTCCCTGATCGATACAGAACAAAGCGATGTCCCGATCCAAAAAGGACCCGAACATGATCGTCGCCATTCTCTTCTTCAGCGTCGCCGCTTTTGAAGCCTATCATCTGGCCAATCCCTCGTCGAAGATGGGTCCGGCCAAGCAGAGCTGAGAGGCAAGCGAGAACAAGTCACCAATGAATTTTGTCGATACAATGTCATGCACACATTTCGATATTTGATCATACTTCTCACAAAATTATCCCGCGCTAAACTCACGGCAGGAGCCTGACACCGACGGTGGTGTTGAGGTCAAGCATCGCGCGGCGGTGGCGGACGAGGGCGTCGCGGAAGGTGCGGGCGGCGTCGTTCTCGTCGTCAATCCGATCGAGGTAGTCGGACAGAGGGATCTTGCCGGCGGCGAAGTCGGCATCGGCCTTGAGGCGTGCTTGGCGGCCTCGCATGGCTTTCGATCGCTCGGCTCGTTCGAGGGCCTGGCGTGAGGTCTGATACTCGCGATCGGCAAGGCGGACCTCGGACTTCACCCGGCGCTCGAGCGCGACCAGCTCGACCTGGGTCTGGGTCACGTTCGACCGCGCCCGAGCGATGTTGCCCTGATTGCGGTTGTAGATCGGCACGGGCACGGTCAGGCCCATCGCCCACGATCGCCCGCTCGGCAGGTGGGAAGGGCGATTATCTTGATAGCTCAATGGATCATAGAAGATGAAGACGTCATCGAGCCGGTTGGCCATCGCGAGCTTGACCTCGGACTCCGATCGGCCGAAACCCCGACGCGCGGCGACGAGATCGGGGCGTGTCCCGAGCGCCATCCGGGTCAGGTCTTCGAGCGGCGGGGGGGGCGGGGACTCGACGCGGAGTCGGCCGCGAGGTTGGATCCGCTGGGCCTCTTCGGGCGGCACGCTCATCAGCAGGGCGATCGCCTCGCGGGCGTCGTCGAAGGCATCGGCGGCTTCGAGGCGGGCGTCGCGAGCCTTTTCGAGCTGCGATTCGAGCTTCACGCGGTTGTCCCCCGCTCCGCCACGGGCGACGACCTGCTCCTGATCGGCGACAGCGGCGGTGCTCGTAAGCAAGTTCAGCCGCGCGAGCTGGAGGTCGACGTATGCCCGGTAGAGGTTGCCGACCTGGCGGCGAACTGCGTCCTGGAACTGCGCCTCGACCACGCACTTGGCCGCGCGGGCGACTTCGACACGCGACCGTCGCTTGTTTGACACATCAAGTGGATGAGTAATGATGATGTCGTACTCGGTCGGGCCAAGCGGCCGGGCGGAACTGTTCCGGCCGTAGGGGATGAACTGGGCGTCGGCGTAGATCAGCGGGTTGGCCCGCAAGCCTGCGGTGAGGATGTCGGCGTCGGCCTGCGGGATCTCATATTTCAGCGAGAGCAGGTCGAGGTTCGCGGCGATCGTCCGAGCGAGCGCGACATCGAGCGTGAGGCCGTCGGCCGGCCCATCGTCTTCAACGATCGCGGCGAACGGCGTCGAGGTCGCGAGGTCGGTCGGACTCGAATCGGGCAGCGGCTCGGGCAGGGTCAGTGGACCGCCCACGCGGGGGGCGATCGCGGTCGGTGCCTGCGTTATCTTGACGAACTTGTGCGGGACGCGGCCCGACCCGCCGCGCGCCCTGCCGCCGATCACCGTCGTGTCCGAAGCCGCGAACGCGCTTGGGGCCAACGCCCCGGACGAAGGCCCGATCGTCGGAGAGGCGGGGATCGGCACCATCACGGGCGCGTCGGGTAGCCCCCGCAATACGGTCCGCTGCGCGACTGCACGATCCCCAAAGAGAGAAATCGCCCCGTAAGCCGCCGCAATTCGTATAATCCCGAGAATCGTCCTGGTCACGCCATCCTGGCCCTTCGTAGAGATACCGGCCCGCTTACCACGAACCCGTCTCTCTCATCGAACATCGAGGCCAGTCGGGTAGAGGAAAACTTGCCGGGGATGAATGCCACGGACGAAGATTGTATTGATGTATGTGAGATTGATGAAATAAAGTCCTGCATAAGCCTTGGGGGTCGACCAGCTTCCCCTCGGCGACGCGGGCAATCGACTCCCCTTCGATCCCGCCCTACCGACGCGGCGCTTGCACTGCGCCTCCGTTCATGCGAGTCTGTGTAAGATTGTCGGGAATAGAACTGATAAGGGGCAGAGATCATGAGCGGATCGTACAAACCGGCGGGTTACACGTCGGTCTCGCCCTACCTGATTGTAGACGGGGCGGGCGACACCATCGACTTCCTCGTCCGCGTCTTCGGCGCGGTCGAACTCCGACGGTTCCCCCGCGAGACCGGTGGGATCATGCACGCCGAAGTCCGTATCGACGACACCGTTATCATGCTCGCCGATCGCGGCTCAGACTGGCCATCCGTGCCGTCGAATGTCCATATTTACGTGAAAGATGTCGACGCGACATATAAGCTTGCGATCGAGGCCGGCGCAACGTCGGTCCAAAAGCCGGTCCAGAAGGACGATCCAGATAAGCGAGGCGGCGTCAGCGATCCGGGCGGCACGACCTGGTGGATCGCCTCAACGGTGGAGTGACCGGCGCGACCGGGCCGCTGCGATCGAACTTGGGAAGGCTCGAGCGATCTCGATTGTTTCCGCCCGAGGTAATCGTGCGTAGGCCGGTTCCGACCAGCCATGTCCACGGAAAGACCCTCTTTTCGATGCTCCAGCTGCGGAATGTTGCCCGGTCATTCGGATCTATCTTCGACTTGGAAGGGTCGCATCGCATTTCGAGGGAGACCGTCGGAACGAGGACGAAAAGCTGGCTTCTCTCTTCGAAGGCTTCTGGTGCGACGATTGAAAATAAGTGTCGGGGTATGGATCATGGTGCGTCGGCTCTTCGTGGTCGAAGACACATTCATGATCAAAGGTCGAGGTCTCGTACCGGTCCCGGGTATCATTCCCGAGGGGATGAGTGTTTCCGTATCGGCGACCCGATCCTGCTCAAGCGGCCCGATGGTTCGTGTCTCGAATGGACCATCGGCGGTATCGAAAGGATCTCCACCTCGACGCCAAGGCCGGAGCATCACGTGGCCATCTTACTAAAAGGCTTGGATAGGGACGACCTCCCGGTCGGCTCAGAGATCTGGTCGACCGATGTCTGAACCCTCGATAGTGAAATGTCTGTGTATCAAAGACAATGAATGTAGGAAATTGAATGGGCTAACTTGCCCTTGACGCCTTCACCCATCTCGGCGAGATAAGGGCAGGCCGCGAAACCGGATCGACCGGGGTCGTCGAGAATCCGACTTTTCAGCCAAGGGATGGCCCCACCATGCGACGCATCGCCGCGATTTCCATCGGGGTCTTCCTGCTTGCGACCTGGGCTCGACCGGCCGTCTCGGCACCGTCGGAGATCAAGCTTGATCGTGACTTCCTTGGCAGTATCCTGGCGAAACTGCCGCGATGTCCGTTCGAGAAGAGCGGGCAGTATCGCGGGGTCGTTGATGGGTTTCGGCTGGTCGCGATCGAGCCGAAGTCGCGGCAGATTGTCGTGGCTTGCACTGTCGTTGGGGAGTTCGATGAAAACTCCATCTCCGCCGCGCTTACGAAGGCCGACAAGCCGAAGGGGCCTCCCTCCGAGCCGAAATGGCGGCGGTTCCGGTTTGAGGTGCGCGTCGCGATCAATATTGAGCCGGGTAGCGAGGGGACGCCTCGGCTCCGGTTCAAGGTTGAAGACGTGAAGAGGCGCGAACTCACCGGTGTCGTCGGCACGCTCGCGAAGGTGATGGGGCCGGGCTTCGACCGGATCGTCACTTCGTATGCCGACAAGAAGGCCGCCGGGCTGAACGACCACCTCAACGCCGAGGTTGTCCGACGGGTCGCCCTGTTCAAGGATTACGGCATGCTCTGCGGGGTCGATTACTTCGCCACGCATGTTGTGATGCTGTTCGACCTCACCCGGTTCCGATCCGAGGGTGTCGCGGGATATGTCTTCGCGTCGCAAGAGCCGGGGACGATCCCGCTCTATCGTTGGGTGAATATGCGTCGTGGAGATCACTTCTACACGACAAGCACCCAGGAGCCCGACCCTCGCGTCTACCGGGCTGAAGGCGTTGCCTGCTATGTGTTCCCGCAGGCTGAGCGGCTGACTGTGCCGCTCTATCGATGGCGGGGCAAGCTGGAATGTCTCTATTCGACTGATAGGATGAACGAGCCGCTCCGCCGCGCGGGGTTTCGGCCCGAGGGAATCGCCTGCTATGTCTTCGCTACGTCGAAGGACGACGCCGTCCCGTTTTACCGGTTCCTTGACCCCGGTCGCGGCCTCCACTTCTACACGATCCACCCGCAGGCCGAATTTGCGAAGTGAATCGGCCGGCCCGGGGCGGCGATGATCGCGGCCCCGGGCGTCGACTCGGACCTCAACGGCTGGTCTTAGTGGCTGGCGCCGATCCGGCCGACTGGGTACGTCGAGCCATAGTAATAGGCATAAGCACCGATGTCCCACGCTGCGGTGCTCATGCGGCTACGGCCGAGGATGTCGGTGGTGAAGATCGAGGAGAGGTTCGTCGCCTTGGAGATCGCCGGGCTGGTCGAGGAGAGTTGGTAGTTGTTGGCGGAGGCGTTGACGAAAAGCGCCGAGGCCGTCGAGTTGAAGGAGTGGGTGTCTTGCCCGGTCGAGGTTCTCCAGGCTGACAGCGATTTGTTACTACCGTCGATTGAGAACTGGGTCACGACGTTGTTATCGCTCTTAAGCCCCGGCAGGCAATTACTGTCGATCCGGATGGAGCCGCGCGAGGTATTGGCGTTGAGCAAGATATTGTTCAACACCGTTGCCCCGGTGCTGCCTGTGGTGATCGAGATGTCCCATTTGGCGGTCGAGGCGAGCGAGATGGTGTTGTTGGCGACAACGTTGTTGATCGACGGGGCGGCGGCGTCCCCTTGGAAAAGGGTGATCCCAGCCGCAAGCTGATTGTAGATCAGATTGTTGTCAATTCGCGAGTCCTGCACGCCGTCGAGGTTGATCGCAGCCCCGCCGAGCTTGCCGTTACCGTAGATGGTATTGCCCTCGATCAACGCGCCGGTAATGATCCCCGCGCCGCCCTGGCTGGCATCCCCATTCATTTGAATGCCGCAGGATGCGTTGCCCCACACGATGTTGTTTCGCACGACGGGGTTCGCGGTCGTGTTGGCGACGTAGATGCCATGCTCATTTACGGACCGCGAGGCGATGTTGTTCTCGATGTCGATGTTGTCACTGAAGCTCGAATAGATGCCCCATCGGCCATTCGAGTCGGTGGTGTTGTTCCGGATCACGACGCCATGGTCGAGCGCAGCGCGGATACCCGCACGAGGCGCGCCGGTGACGTTGAAGCCCTTAATGGTGATATAGCTTGCACCTTCGAGGTCGATCCCATCGGCATTGTTCCACGTGTTGGGCGAGGTGATCTTCACCCCGGGATCAGCCGCGAAGGTGATCGGTGCGGCGGCGGTGCCGCTGTGGTTGCTCTTGACGACAAAGCCCTGGTAAGTGCCGGCCTTGACACTCACGGTATCGCCGGGTTGGACGCTGTAGGCGGCCTTCTGGAGCGTGAGAAAGGGAGCAGTGGCCGTCCCGGAGTTGGCATCGCTTCCGACGGGAGAGACGACGTAACTGCTCAGGACAACTTTGGCCTCGAGCGTGTCGAACTGAAGGCGACGAGATCCCTTAGACTTGGAGCGCGTGCGAGTCATTTGATGTGGTCTCCGAAGAGGTGACGCGACATTGTCATGGCCTGCCTCCCGGGTTTCCACCCGAGAGGTACCTTCGGCAACGACGAAAGCCGACACAAACGCCTAACCCGCGAGGGGACAACGTCGAGAAGGCGAGCTTGTGGTTGGTCTAAGACGAAATTAGTTGGGGGGATAGCCGTATGATAGACGCGAAAATTGACGTTTTCAAGTCGTTTACACAAACATCACACTGCCAAAGATCGCTTTGCTTAATCGGATCGCCGGCGACAGGGTGTCGCAATTCTTGCCGTGTCACGATCGCCCTGATGCGTCGTAGGTCTACCGCCATCGTGGACGCGTTGGCCCACACAATACGGCTAATGATCTATATTTAAGGGTTAATGAAATAGGCCCAGACGTTTCGCCTTCGCAACACTGTTGAGCCGATATTTCATCTGAACACTTCGTTATCAGACGCGATCATCGTGACAACGAAGTTTTGTTCCGCTTATTTCGTCGTCGTTTTTTCGCCACATTGCGTGAAATATAAAGACACTTTTCCTCGCCTCCGGTTTCGATTTCGTCTTGATCACGATTTTCGGTCGGTGGCAGGTCAGAGGCTGCGAAGAGGCTCGCAACCTCTGATGTTCGCACGCTCTTAAGCCAAGCACGAAGGCAATCACCGCATCGAAATAAAATCGACCGAACACCGCACCACCGAAGGCAAGGCGAGCGTGTGGGAGGGCATCCAAGCACGCGAGATCGTCACGTGCCTGGTGAAGACTCAACTCGCGGTGCGCCCCGAAGTCAGCCGACGACGACGCGGGCGGGCCGATCATTAACGGATTCATGGATCTCGATCGGGCGATCGAGGAAGGCGGCGATGGTCGCGACGTTGGTCCGCAGGTGTCCGGTGATCTCGGACACGGTGAAGACGCTCCGCCCTTCGGCGAGGGCCAGCGGCAGCAAGAGCTGGTCGGCTGAGTGGGGGTCGACGGCCGCGTCGGGAACGCCAAGATAAGCGAGCAGTTCGTCAACGGCATCGTCCGCCACGAGTTCGGCCGACTTGCCGCGCTCGCCGAGTCCGACGAAATTCCCACCCGTTGACCCGTGATCGGCGACGATGCTGACGGCGGCTCCCGGGCTCCGGCCGGTCCATTCGACGATGCGGACCTCGGGGACGATCCCTCGCGACGCGAGCCTCTCCTCGACGCGGGCGATCATCCGCTCAGCGATCCCCCGATCGAGCTGGCAGACTCCGGCTTCGACCCGGACGGCGACGAGCGGGCCTCGGCTGTCAAGGACAATCGCCTGGGGCGTCCCAGGTTCGATCCAGGCTTCGAGCCGGCCCCCGCCCGTGGGATAGAACCCAGCCGACGGCATGGCCAGGCCGACCCGAAGGCCAAGCCGGCGGAGGTGCGCGCACCAGGTCTCGGCGATGAAGGGGAACGATGGAGCTGCAAGGTTGAACGTCCCGCCTTCGAGCACGAGCCGCACGCCTGACTCCGCATTCATCGCGATCGGCAGATGCAGTGTCTGGAGCACCAGCGCGGTGGCCCCGGCGGTGCCGATGTCGATGGTAAGGTCACGGGCGTCGACGGTCCCTGGTCGGAAGGTCAGGGTCCGCGAGCCGACCGACGCCCCCGAGACTTCGGCGTGGCCGAGTTCGGCGGCGGCCTGAACGGCGGCGAGGTGCTGCGGGCGGAGGCCGGGACGGTCGCGGTTGGCCCGGATCTGGCTGATCTGGAACGGCCTGCCGGTCAGCAGCGAGAGCGTCAGCGCGGTGCGGAGGATCTGCCCGCCGCCTTCGCCCTTGGACCCATCCAGGTTGACCATGCCCAACGGCTTCGCCACGCGGTTCGACTCCAAGGCCCCCCGATGCGGTGCACCAAGGCCCCCGTGGCCGGCGTGCGTTACCCAGAGCTTGCCGCCCGAGTAGTGGCGGTCGCTGGGGGTGTGGCCCCAGTCAGCTTGAGAGGGTTGCCAATCCATTGGCAGAGGACTCCTGGTTGGTCGAGGTTCGCGAATCAAGGAGCGGAATCGATCAGGGGTTTGAGGCGGGTTTGACCTTGGTCTGTGCCGTCTCGCCGTCTTTCTGCGTCTGCTTGACGAGGCCCGCCCGTGCCTCTTCAAGGAGGTTCTTGGGCCTGTCGGCAGCCTTCTTGCCCTTGGCCCTATCGCCACGCCGGAAGAAGGGACGGCCCGAGGGGTTCTCGGCCGCGATGGCGGCGGTCGGCTGTGCCCAGAGCAGGACGACCCGCTGTTCGACCTTGTCGTTGGTCGATTCCGCCTGCGTGAACAGGAACCCGCCGAGGCTCAGACCCGCTTCGGGCCTGCCGCCGATCGCGAGCACCTGGCCGGGCTTGAGTGCGACGGTGGCGGAGATATCTCGGAACGGCTCTTCGGCCTGGCCGTCCTTCATGATGAACTCTTGCGGCGAAAACGGCCCGGTCGGCGCGGCAGTGAAGCCTTTCTTCCTCGGCCCGTGCTGGATCAGCGGGACGATTTTGAGCTTTACCCCCCCCGCCCCGTCGTGGGTCGCGGTGATCCGCAGGAAGCCCTTGGCGTCCTGGTAATCCTTGCCGAAGGTCTTCCCCTCGCGGTTGAGCAGCAGCGTGACAGGCTCGACCGCGCTCGACAGGGCGACGTTCGTCGAATCTCCCTCGGGCAGGTCGATCTGGACGGTGTCAACCTTCTGCCCCGGCGGCGGTGGGTTAAGCACCTTCTCGATCTCGACCGGTAACGACCCGCTGATGACACCGACCCGGAGCCCGTTGGCCTGGAGGGTGCGGATCATCTCGGCCGGCACGACCTGCTCGTCGGCCGACTGCCAGAGGATCTCATTGATCGCGGGATCTTTGGCGGGCCGGGAGAGGTTGGCGAACGACAGCCCGCACCGCTTGGGGGCGATCAATCGGCCGGAATTGGCGTTGGATTCGGTGGTATAGGACGCCTGGGTTACGTCCCCGTTGGGAGTCGCCTGGCGGATGTCGGCCTTCTTATTCGGAAAGCAACCGGCGATGGCGATCGCCGCGGCCAGGCCGAGCGCGGCCGGGATCTTCGGGATCATCGGGCGGAATCCTTTCCGCAGGCGAGAGTCCCCGGGACGCGCCACGATCGGCGTCAAGACGTCCCAAGGTGTCTGGGTCAACCCATCCCGGCCGCCCTCCAGGCACACCGAAACGGATCGCTGCCCGGGAGCCTAGGCGAGATCGCCGAGGCTGTCAACCGCAAGCGTTGGGGAAGGTGAGTCGCGGACGGCCATCTCATCAAGGCTCAAGATGGATTCCGGGGTGGTGCCAACAAGAGGCTGATTAGTGACCCTAAAAGCCTCTTGCCACGAGCCCGAATGTTGTGAACGAACTCGAAGAAGCCCAGGTACAGCGGCAGGCTCTCCTGCGGGATCCCTCGG
>JANXSY010000090.1 GCA_025356435.1 Isosphaeraceae bacterium
GTGACGAGCAACGCTCGTTATCGGGCGATGCAAGACACGGCGGCCGTCATCAAGCCGTTGTCGAACTTCATCTATCGAGCGATGCAAGTTGGGGTGCTGCTCGTCGCCGCCGGGACGATCCTTGGCGGGGTCTGGGCTGACTACTCCTGGGGACGTTTCTGGGGCTGGGACGCCAAGGAAGTCTGGGCACTCATCACCCTGCTCGTCTACCTCGTCCCGCTCCACGGTCGGTTCGCGGGATGGGTCAACACCTTCGGCCTGGTCATGGCGTCGGTCGTTTGCTTCCTCTCGGTCCTGATGGCCTGGTACGGGGTCAACTTCCTGCTCGGCGTTGGCCTCCACGCCTACGGCTTCACCAAGGGCGGTTCGCAGGGGGCCGTCGGCATCTTCGTCCTCGCCACTCTCTCGATCCCCGCCGCTGCCGCCTGGCGTCGGCACCTCAGCCAGCAGACCGTCGTCACCGCAGCCTGACCTGGCGAGGCTCCAACCGGAACTCAAACACGACCGCCACCGCAGCGTCTTTGCCAGACGTTGCGGTCGGCGGTCGTTCTGCAACGTCCAGCGCAAATCGGGCGAGTTCGCCGAGGTCCAGCCCGAGATGAGTCGGTCCGACCGCCTGATCGACCGATTCAACAAGTCGCGCGGCCCGCGTCGAGTGGGTGACCACTCCCCCCGGCTGCCCTTCCCGCACCTTCACCCCCGCCGCCGCGAGTTTGATGAGGGCCTTGAGCAAGTCGGCCGTCGGGCCTCGGCGGCTGTGGGCATGCCAGAGTCCTTCCCAGACCTCGTGGGCTTCCCAGTAATAGCCGTCATTGAAGAGGTCAACGCCTCGCAGATAGGCGGGCGACCGACCCCAATCGTCTCCCTCGACGGGCGGAGTCGGTCCCCCGCGATGGCCAAACGAGTGCCCGCGCGGGTCGCTGATCGGATGCGGCCAGAGACCGCCCGGGACGTACGAATAGGGCGGCCGGTCGTTGCGGGCTGAGTCGCCTTCGATCATGCTGTGTCCCTCGGACGACCCCTTGTCCTGTCACGGAGCCGCGTTCCCGCCGTGCCCACGACGAAACCCGCCCCCTTGGTCCTGATAAACGCCGTCGGCCTCACCAGCCGCTTACTCCCGCTCGCCCCGCGTCTCAAGGCTCTCGCCGACCTGGGCTGGTCTCGACCGCTCCGCGAGGCAGTCCCGGCAGTGACTTGCACCGCCCAGGCGACCCTGCTCACGGGCAAGCCCCCACGCGATCACGGGATCGTGGCCAACGGCTGGTACTTCCGCGATACCGGCGAGGTCCGCTTCTGGCAGCAGTCGAACGCGCTGATCCAGGCCGAACCATTGTACGTGACCGCCCGCCGTCTCGCCGCCGAACGCGGTCGAGACTTCCACGTCGCCCAGCTCTTCTGGTGGTTCAATCAGGGGGCGGCCGTCGACTGGAGCGTGACGCCGAAGCCGTATTATGGAGCCGATGGCGACAAGGCGTTCGGCATCTCGGGGACGCCCGAAGGCTTCACCGAACGGCTCGAAACCGACCTTGGACCGTTCCCCTTCCGCACCTTCTGGGGACCAACGGCCGGCCTGCCCTGCACCGATTGGATCGCCCGATGCGCGGCGAAGACCCTCCGCGACCATCGGCCCGACCTGACCCTCGTCTATCTGCCTCACCTCGACTACGACCCGCAACGGTTCGGGGTCTCAGGCTCTGATATGCCGCGTCTCGTCCGAGAGCTGGACGACGCCTGTTTGCCGCTGCTCGACGCCGCCCGCTCCGAGGGCGCTCGAGTCTGGGTGGTCAGCGAATACGGGCACTGCGACGTCTCTCGACCAGTCGCCCTCAATCGCATTCTCCGACGCGAAGGTCTGCTCGCCGTCCGCCCCGGGCCGTTCGGCGAGATCCTCGACACCTTCGGCAGTCGTGCCTTCGCGGTCTGTGACCACCAGATCGCCCACATCTACGTTCGCGATCCGGCCGACATCCCACGCGTATCCGAACTCTTGGCTCAGGAACCGGGCGTTGACCGCTTGCTTGTCGGAGAGCATCGGTCCGAGTTCGGTCTCGATCATGCGCGATCCGGCGAAGTCGTCGCCCTCGCGGAGCCCGACTCCTGGTTCGCCTATCCCTTCTGGTTCGATGACACGGCCGCCCCGGATTACGCCAGGACCGTCGACATCCATCGCAAGCCGGGATACGACCCCTGTGAACTCTTGCTTGACCCGAAAATCCCCTTCCCCAAGGCGAAGATTCTCGCCCGGCTCATCAAGAAGAAGCTGGGATTTCGGACCTTGTTCGACGTCATCCCCCTCGACCCATCGCTGGTCAAGGGCAGTCACGGCCTTCCCGCCGCCGACCCGCTCGACCGCCCCATCCTGATCGGCGAGGGTGTCCCGCCCTCGCTCGACCTTGGATCGACGGACGTGGCCGATCTCCTCTTGAACGTCTTGTTTAATCCTTAAAACTTGGCGGGAGAATCTGATCTACCCTCTGTTATGTAGGGTTTGATCCACTAGAATAGCGTCGATTCCATGACGACGCCGGACGAAGGGAGTCCGGGATCTGGTTCTCGACAAGGACGGACGCATGCACTTTCAGGACACAGCTCAGACCGAGATGCCTATGAATATCCGAAATCCCAGGCGATTTCCGCGTACGGTCGTCCTCGGAGTGCTCGCTCTGGCACTCGCCGCAGGCTGGATCGGCCGAGAGCGAGTCTTCGCGAATAACGCGGCGGAGTTGATCAAATCCGGCACCGTGAATGTCGGCGACGTGAAGATGACGCCGCACGAAGACGGCGGGAAGGTCGTCGGCCAGGCCGGAATTTACTTCAACGGCGAGACTGCGGCGAGCAGTCGGTTCGTCACCGGTCGATTCGTTCTCGAAGCGGGGAAGTCGCCGCACACACCACACACGCACCTCGAAGAAGAGGTCATGATGATCGAGAGCGGTCATGGGATCATCGTCTGTGACGGTAAGACGACGAATGTTGGTCCCGGCTCGTCGATGTATACGGCCCCGAATATCTCGCACGGGATCGTCAATACGGGCGACACGCCCCTGGTGTTCTACTTCGTGAAATGGGCTCCCGCAGGTGCGAAGTAAGACGATTGGCCTGGAGGCGAGGTTCGCAACCTGCCTCCCGAAACCGAACGATTCCAATCGCTTCGAAGTCGAGATTCTTGGGACGATCTCGCCCTGCGTGTGACGGGCCTCACCCGACGGCGAGCACCTTGTCCATCCGCTTCACGACGTCTTTCATCTTGGCGAGGTCGCCATAGTTCACCTCTGCGGTGATCCAGCCGTCATAGCCGATGTCGACCAGGGCCTTCGTGACTTCAGGCCAGTTGATCTCGCCGTCGCCGAGTTGATAACTGAACCGCTTATCCTTGGCGTATTCTTTGACGTGGATCTTCAAGATTCGCTTGCCCAACTCGCGAATCCACTCCTGCGGGAAGCCATACTCGACGACGTTGCCAACGTCGAAATAGGCCCCGACGGCGGGTGACTGGAACTCGTCGACGTAGCGAGCGAACTCCACCGAGCTGAGGAGGAATTTGTTCCAGACCTCTTCGATCGCGATTTTGACCCCCGCCTTTTCGGCGAACGGGAGGATCGACTTGATCGCCGCCTGGGATCGGGCGTAAGCCTCGCGGTAGGAGACCTTCGGCGTGACGACGGCAGGGACAACGAGGACCGTCGTCCCACCATAGGCTTTCACATCCTCAATCTCTTGTCGGATCGCCACGAGTCCCCTCTCGACGACGGCCGGGTCCGGGTCCGAGAGGGTCTCCTTCCAATGTCGCGACCCCGAAACGCCGTGGATCACCAGGCCCGTCTTGTCGCGTGCCTTGAGCACCTCGTCGCGATCGAGCTCGTTCGGGCTGATTAACTCGACCCCCTCGAAACCGGCGTCGCGGAGGAGTTGAAAGTGGTCGACCACAGGTCCCTTTGAGACCCCACCGAGCATGAAGGCTTTCTTCCAGCGGGAGCCGTTGGCGGGCGAGGCCGCGACCGGGGTGAGGAGTGGGGCGGTGGCCACGGCCGCGCCGGTCGCTTTCAGGAATGTACGTCGGTCGATCGGTTGCACGAGTCGTCCCTCGATGATAGGCCGTGGCCAATCGACCACTGTTGTTCCGTCAGCATACGGGGAGCCAGATCAGCGTGCCACCTGTCGGAGAGAAGTGCAAGGTCCGGGATCAGCCCACAAACTCGGCGAGCTTCGTGCCGAGGATCTCTCCCACGAGCGCGGGGTCGGCTTTGCCTCCGGTCAGCTTCATGACCTGGCCTCGAAGGAAACCCTTGACGGCATCGGGCTTCTTCTTGCCATCCTTGAGGTCTTCGATGGCCTTGGGATTGGCCGCGAGCGCGGCGTCGACGGCAGCGGCGATCTCATCGCGGTTCGAGACCATCTTGTAGCCGCCGGCCTCAATGATCGTGTCGAGCGGTTCCCCCGTCTCGATCAGCTTACCGAGTACCTCGCGGCCTTGGTTCGTGTTTAACTCCGACCGGTCGACGCGGCCGACCAGATCGGCGAGGGTCTCGGGCCTCACGGGGAATTTGTCGAGCGTGAGCTTCCGCTCTTTGGCCACGCGAAGGATGTCTTGCTGGATCCAGTTGCTCGCGAGCTTATAAGCGTTCGTCGTCTTGGCCACGGTGTCGAAGTAGTCGGCGACGTCTTGCCCTTGTTCGACGAGCACGTTGGCGTCATACGGGGAGAGCCCGTAGTCGGCCTCAAAGCGTGACCGCCGCGCCGAGGGGAGTTCACCGATCGAAGCGCGAATTCGATCGATCCAGGGCTGGTCGACGACGACGGGAACGAGGTCGGGCTCGGGGAAGTAGCGGTAGTCGGCCGCCGTTTCCTTCTGACGCTGGGGTTTGGTGATCCCCTCGGGATCGCTCCATCCCCGCGTTTCCTTGAACGCATCCTTGATCGTGAGCCCGTCGACCTTCCACTTCGTGAACTGCCGCTCGACCTCGTAATTCAAGGCCCGTTCGACAGAGCGGAAACTGTTGAGGTTCTTGATCTCGACGATCGGCGTGGCGATCGTCTGGCCATTATCCTCAATATGTAGATTGACGTTGGCGTCGCATCTCAAGCTCCCCTCCTGCATCTCGCAGTCAGAGACGCCCAGATAGCGGAGCAGGAGCCGCAATTCGTCGAGACACGCCCGAGCGTCGGCCGAGCTTCGAAGGTCGGGCTCAGTCACGATTTCGAGCAGCGGGATGCCCGCGCGATTGAGGTCGACCTCTGAGAAGCCCCCCGAGCCGTGGGTGAGCTTGCCGGTGTCTTCTTCGAGGTGGACCCGGGTCAATCCGCATCGACCGCCGCCCGAGCCGTCCTTCTGGAGCGGAATATCGAGCCAACCGCCGAGGCTGAATGGGAGGTCATACTGGCTGATCTGATAATTCTTCGGCAGGTCAGGATAGTAGTAGTTCTTGCGGTCCCACTTGGTGAAGGGAGCGATCTCGGCGTGAAGCGCAAGCGCTGTCTTGAGCGCTAGCTCGAACGCCTTCCCGTTCATCACCGGCAAGGTGCCCGGCAAGCCGAGTGAGACGGGGTCGGTCTGGGTATTCGGCGGCAGGCCGAACTCCGTCCCGCATGCCGAGAACATCTTGCTCTCGGTCGAGAGCTGGACGTGAACTTCGAGGCCGATGATGATCGTGTAGTCCATAATCGATCCGTAATCCACTCGATGCTCAGGTCTGAGATACGATTCCGATTCAGCCGAAGTCAGAGAAACCGCGACGACCATTCACGCTGATAACGTCCAGATCGATCGCATTGAAAAGAGAAGGTGATCGGTTCAAGGCATGCTTGAGATAGCGATAAATCTCCGTATTGCACGCCGACTCTTCGCTCGGGTCGAAGCGATTGCTCTTGACCATGACGTGGAATCGACCCTATTCCTCATTGGGGAAGACAGAAATTTCATACTCTCCGCAATTCCAATGATGCTCGGTGGCATAAGTATCAATGAAGTGAGAAATCAAGGAGGCGTTTCGTGAGGTCGGTGTTTCGACAACCATGAGATGACTCCAAGGTCGGGGTCGGTCAGTAGGGTTCTCACTTCATCCGCGTCCGCCAAATCAGAATCGGTCCCAGGGCGATATCTCGCGTGTTGATATAACCTCCAGATGGGAAGCAGGCGGGTCCAGTGAGGCCTCATCGTCTCATCGTCGTTTATCCTTCGTTGCAACCCGACGAGGATCATCAGAGCTTCGAGGTCGTAGACCTCAAATCCTTTTGGAAGACTCTCCAAATCGAGGTGGT
The DNA here is from genome assembly GCA_025356435.1 of Isosphaeraceae bacterium. Taxonomy (GTDB): domain Bacteria; phylum Planctomycetota; class Planctomycetia; order Isosphaerales; family Isosphaeraceae; genus CAMFLR01. The sequence goes on from JANXSY010000090.1 coordinate 6,259, forward strand.
CGCATATACCAACCTTAAGACGAATCTCAAGGGCGTAAATGTAGGCTAATACGGCACCGCAACCGAAACGTCCATCCAATAAGTGATTTGCTTCCCGAAATCGAAGCGGCCAAGTCTCCCCCAAACCTCGGAGACTTTGGCCCACCTTGATGACGCCTTGCTCAAAACCCATTATACCAGCCCCGGCCGCTTCAGATGCCAATCCGTCGCTCGCTCGAAGACCCTGGCTGTCTGGAGGAGTGTCTCCTCGGCGAACGCCGGGGCGAGGAGCTGGAGGCCAATCGGCAAGCCCGATTTCGTCAAGCCGCAGGGGATGCTCAGGCCAGGAATGCCGGCGAGGTTCGTGGTGATCGTGTAGATGTCCGAAAGGTACATCGCCAGCGGGTCAGAGGTCTTCTCACCGATCTTGAACGCGGCGGTCGGGGACGTCGGGCCGATGAGAACGTCGACCTCATTGAAGGCGGCGTCGAAGTCGTTGCGGATCAGCCGGCGGACCTTGAGGGCCTGGTTGTAATACTGGTCGGCGTAGCCTGCTGAGAGGGCGAAGGTGCCAAGCATGATCCGCCGTTTCACCTCGGCCCCGAACCCCTCGGCTCGGCTCGCCATCATCATCCGAATCAACGGGGAGATCTCTTCCTCGCCGGGATACTTGGGGGAGAAATCCTCGGCGCGGTGTCCAAAGATCGTCCCGTCGTATCGGGAGAGGTTACTTGAGGCCTCGGCGGTCGCCACGAGGTAATAGGCGGCGATCCCGTGCTTCGAGTGGGGGAGCGAAACATCAACGATCGTCGCACCGGCCGCTTCGTAGACGCGAACCGCCTCGCGGACGGCGGCCTCAACCTCCGGGTCCAGACCCTCACCGAAGTATTCGCGGACAAGGCCCACTCGCAACGGGCTGGGTGCGGTGTCGAGCGTCTTGGAATAGGCGGGGACCGGGCGGTCGACACTGGTCGCGTCGAGCGGGTCGTGGCCCGAGATCACTTCCATCAAGAGGGCCGTGTCAGCAAGGTCGTGGGTAAACGGTCCGACTTGGTCGAGCGAACTGGCGAAGGCGATCAGGCCGTATCGGCTGACGCGGCCGTAAGACGGCTTGAGACCGACGATCCCGCAGAGGCCGGCGGGCTGGCGGATCGAACCGCCTGTATCTGACCCGAGGCTCATTGGGGCGAAATCGGCGGCAACCGCCGCAGCCGAACCG
>JANXSY010000094.1 GCA_025356435.1 Isosphaeraceae bacterium
CGGTTCGGCGTCGAGGACAAAGAGTGGCTGAAGTCGCTCCGTTCCACAGTCGACGTCCTCACCCTCTCCGCCACGCCGATTCCGCGTACGTTGCATATGAGCCTGCTTGGCATCCGGGATATCTCGAACCTTGAAACCCCGCCCCCTGACCGCAAGGCGATCGAGACCCGCATCCTCCGATTCGACGAGGAGACGATCAAGCGGGCGATCCATCGCGAACTCAACCGAGACGGCCAGATCTATTTCGTCCACAATCGCATCCTCGACATCAAGAGCGTGAAGGACCGTATCCAGGCGATCGTCCCCGAAGCCCGGATCGTGATCGCCCACGGCCAGATGGGCGGCGAGGCCCTCGAACGAACGATGCTCGCCTTCCTCCGCAAGGAGGCCGACATCCTCCTGGCCACGACGATTATCGAGTCAGGCCTGGACATCCCCAACGTGAACACAATCTTTATCAACGAGGCTGACAAGTATGGCCTCGCCGACCTCCATCAGCTCAGGGGCCGCGTCGGGAGGTACAAGCATCGCGCTTATGCGTACTTACTGCTCGAATCGGAACGGCCCGTCACGCCGGGCGCGGTGAAGCGACTGAAGGCGATCGAGGAGTTCAAAGAGCTGGGGGCCGGCTTCAAGATTGCCCTCAGAGACCTAGAGATCCGAGGCGCTGGGAACATCCTCGGAGCCGCGCAGTCGGGGCACATCGAGAGCATCGGCTATGAGCTGTATTGCAGCCTCCTCGAAGCGGCCGTGCGGTCGCTCACGAGTCAGCCAGACAAGGGGGCCTATGACTGCTCGATCGAACTGTCGTGGCGGGCCTATCTGCCAAAAGACTACGTCTCGGGGCATCGGGTCAAGGTCGAGCTCTATCGGCGACTCGGGCGGACCCGGACGATCGAGGGACTGGTGGACTTCCGCCAGGAATTGATCGACCGGTTCGGGCCGCTGCTTCCGCCCACGGAGAACCTGCTCGTCGAAGCCGAATTGAGAATCCTCGCCGAGCACTGGCAATTGTCTCGAATGCATGTCGAACATGAATATGTCGTCTTGACGTATCGGAGTGCCCGCAAGATCGAGGTCTTGGCGCGGCGGCATCCGGGATGGTTCCGGGTGGTTGACGACCGCACGGCCTATATCCCGCTCGAAGAGAAGAACCCCAAGGGGGCAATGGTGGCCGGGCTCGTCAAATCGCTCTTGCAGGGAAATTGAGTCGGGATTAGTCTCTCGCGACCTCTCAAGTCAGGCCCCGACATGCGCGGGAGTTATGCCCGCGCCGACCCCTCGATCCCACACCAATTGCTCCACCAACGCGCGGTCGCCCGGTCGGTCAACGAATGGGACGGAGGGTGATGATGGATCGTCGGCTGATCGTAGGGCTGTTTGGCCTGTTCCTTGCAGGGTGCGCCCAGGCCCGTTCTGGCATGCCCGAGATCGGGAACCGTGAGCCACTCGCCCAGGCGGATTCCCTCCCGTCCATCAAGGACTCGATCAACCAGACCTCGGCCGCCACCGACCCGGCCACCCGCCGGGCCAGTCACGACCCCGCAACGCTCAATCCCCCGCGCAACAGCGGGCGGGGCGATTCGACCTCGGCCACACCGCCAATGGACCCGCCGATCCCTCCCGGACGGCCAGCGCCTTACGCCGGCCTGAATGAAGGAAAGCTCCGTCCGCAAGCTCCCCCGGCCTCGGGGCGGCCCGAAGACCAACTCCCCGAGGCGAGGCCGGCACCCTTCGCCGACAAGTTGCCCACCGCACCCCGACCGGTGGGTCTTGCCGCACCGGGGACGACTTCCAACCTGCCTGCACTGCCGCCGCTCCTGCCGCCGAAGACCCCGCCTGAGGTCGTCGCCGCTGAGGTTCCCAAGGTGGACGCGGCTGTCGTGCCGACCGCAGGCCCTGGACCCTTGCCAAAGCCGTCGACGATGGCCCCGATCAAGATCGGCGAAGGCGGCCGGGCCGCGATGGTCGGCACCGAGGTGATTACGCTCGACCAGCTTCGTCGCGTCCTCAAGGAACAACTTGAGAAGGTCTCGCCGCAGGAGAAGAACGACCCGGATGTCCAGAGGATGCTTGTCGAAGGGTCTCTCAACAAGCTGATCGAGCGGACCCTGATTATCCAGGCAGTCAAGAAACAGATCAAAGATCCCAAAGCCCTCCAGGGCGTTTATGACTCGATGGATAAGGGCTGGGTCGAGCAGGAGTTGCCGCCGATCCTCCGCAAGACGAACTCGGCCAACATCCACGAACTGAAGCGCAAGTACGCCGAGCAGGGGAAGTCGCTCGACGCGATCCGCGAGGACTTCCGTTTCGAGGTGCTGTCCCACGAGTTTCTCCTGTCGAAGATCCAGTCAAAGATGCACGCCTCTTTGCCTGAAAAGCGGCAGTATTACCTCGATCACCTCAAGGATTTCGACCAGCCCGCGCAGTACGTCTGGAGCGAGATCGCGATCGAGAATGCCAAGTGCGCCAGCCGGGCCGAAGCGAAGGAGAAGATCGATGCCATCCTCGCTCGGGTCAAGAAGAACGAGGATTTCGCCAAGATCGCCCGGGGGGAAAGCCACGGGGCGACCGCCCGCGAAGGGGGACGCTGGGAAGTTGCGCCGGGGGGTTACGGGGTTCCTGAGATCAACGAGGCGATCAACGCCCTCGCCCCAGGACAGTTAAGCGGCGTGATCGAAGCCCCTGGCGGCTTCCACATCGTCCGGGTTGATAGCAAACGCACCGCCGGGCCGGCCCGGTTTGACGAGGTGCAGGATAAGATCAAAGACTTGATCCTTCGACAGAAGTTCGCACGATATTCTGATGCTTACATCAACAATCTCAGGTCGAATACGGTCGTCACCACGATGTTCGACAAAGACGTGAGAGACCCGAGTGCAGTGCGTACCTCCGGAGAGTCTCCCCTATCGCGCTGAGAGGACGACTTTCAAGTCAGCAATCCTCGGGATCAATTGGGTGGCACCGACCCTTGAACCGTTGAGGAGAGATCCCGCGCGGGCGGTCCATCTCCTATCGCCTTGCTCCCCGGTTCAAGGGTTGAGGCCACCTAGCAGAAACGCTTGCTTTCGCGAGGGAAAGGGACTGTGCAACCCCCCAAGTTGCGTTGAGAGGTCCCTTGCGTTTCTCGACCCGTGATCGATAATCGGGTGGATCCGCCTCGCGACTACCCGGAGCATTCGCCATGATCCGCCTCGGCATCGTTGATTTCGACACCAGCCATGCCATCGAATTCACCAAGCGACTCAACCACATCGACATCGCCCAAGACCAATGGGTCGACGGGGCGAAGGTCGTCGCGGGAGTGCCTGGCCGGTCTCAGATCAGCCCCGAGTCGATCGCGAAGAACACCGAGCAACTCCGGAAATACGGCGTCGAGATCCTCGACAACCCGGCTGATCTCTTCGGCAAGATCGACGCCGTCCTCATCGAGTCAGTCGACGGCAGTGTCCACCTCGATCGGGCGATGCCCTTCCTCAAGCGAGGGATGTCGACTTATGTTGACAAGCCTTTCGCCTGCTCACTCGCTGATGCAAAGGCGCTGGCCAAGGTCGCAATGGATCAGCATATTCCCCTGATGTCAAGTTCGAGCCTGCGATACGCCCCCGAGGTCGTCGCGGCGAAGGACGGCAAGGGGGTGGTTGGGAAAATTATCGGGGTCTCGACGTATGGGCCATCGCTCACCCATCCGAGAAACCCCGGCCTCTTCCACTATGGAATCCACCCCGTCGAGATGCTGTTCACCCTTATGGGAACGGGATGCAAGCGACTGACGTGCGTCAGCGAACCTGGGGCCGAGGTGACGACTGGCGTGTGGGCTGACGGCCGAGTCGCCTCGATCCGAGGGATACGAGATGGACAGGCCGATTATGGGTTTACGCTCTTCGGATCGAAAGCGGTCAAAACCGAAGGAGTGAGCACCCAATTTATCTATCGAGAGTTGTTGAAGAAAATTGTCCAGATGTTTGAGACCAAAGAGGTGCCGATTGACTTGCGGGAAACGCTCGAAATTGTCGCCTTCATTGAGGCCGCGAAGACAAGCGCTGAGGCCGGCGGGGCTCCCGTGTCGATCGTCATCTGATCGGGACATATTGTTCTATTTGAGTAACTTTTCAACGAAGTCAACCACGGCCGGATCGTTCCAGTTCGCTGCCCCGACGACCGACGCGACGACTGCGCCGTCGGGGGCGATGATGAAGGTGGCCGGGATGCCCTCCGTCGTGAAAACGGCTGGCAACGCCTCGCTCCGGAGGACCGTCAGTCCTTGCATGTTCGATTGTGCATATTTATCGAGCGAACGATCCGACGTCTCGTTGGTGACGCAGAGAAAGGCAACGCCCTTGAGCTTGGGGTTTTTGGCCAGGCTGACGAGCGACGGCATCTCCCCGAGGCAAGGCCCGCACCATGTGGCGAAGACGTTGAGCAGGATGACCCGCCCTCGGTAATCGCCCAGGGTGACGGGCTTGCCCTCCAGATCCTCAAGCTTCCAGCCGTAGTCGGCCGGGAGAGTGAGCCCGGTGCCTTCGAGATGCACCGCGTTGCGGGGGTTGAAGAAGATCAGATACGCCGCCCAGAAGGCCGCGAACGCCACCCCGACGTAGAGCCAGGTTCGGTCTTTCTTCGGGGTTTCGTTCATGTCGGCGCTCCTGTTGGGTCGCTCAGTCGTCGCTCGCGCGGGTTGCGGCGACGGGGGCAAGAAGGTTGTCAACCGGGGCGTAGTCGTCGGTCAGGATGATCCCCCGCGACCTCGCGGTCACGGCCTTCACATGCGTGGCGTCGAACGACTTCGGCTCGAACAACTTATCTTGATAGAAGAACTTCGGATCGTCGTCGCGGCTTCCAAGACCCTCCAGGTCGAGCTTGGCGTTCGAGACGACCACGACGAAGGTCTCACGCTGGCCGCTGCCGGGCGGGTCGTCGGTCCCGTAGATACCGACATGCTTGAACGATTTCCTCGCCGTCTCGACCCAGGCTCCAAGGAACCCGGTATACTTGTCGGCCTTCGCTCGTTCTGCCTTTCGGATGCGAGCCTTATCGGCGTCGGTCGGATTGGGAAGTGCCTTGATCTGGCGGGCGACGAGTTCTTCAAGTTTCTCGTCCGACTCATAGACGTCAATGATATTAATCATATAGACGCCCTTGTCGTCGAGCATATTGGCGACCTTATCGTTGAACTCTTTGGTCGTCATGTGCCAGGGGACGGAGAAGTCGTTGAAAGCGTCGCCGAAGATCAGGTTGTAGCGTTTGCTTTGATTCCGCTCGACGAACGCGCGGGCGTCGCCCCAGGTCGTGTGGATGTCGCTGTCGGAGGGCGATGAGCCGAGCCCGAGCGCCATGATGTTGGCCTTGGTGATCGCCGGGTCGATCTCTGCCACGTCAGCAAGTGTGCCGGGATACTTGAGTTGCAGGTAACGCGGGAACGTATAGGCCCCGCCTCCGAAGAAGAGCGTCTTGAGCCTCTCCCCCTTCGCATCCTTCTCGTAGGCCCGGGCGACCCGGTGCGACACGAGACCGTAGATATATTCATACGGGTAGTCGACCCGCTCGGGATGGCCGAGCGTGTAATAGCCGTGTTCGAGATTGTCGAGGACGATCGTCCGCTTATTCCCCTCGGATACTCCTTTGTTACCGACCTTGATGAAGTAATAATTGCTCTCGTCGACCCATGCCTCGGCCCCGTTCTCGCTGGTGTTGGGGTCTCCCTTGTCTTCGCGGATGCCCCAGGCGAGGCCCTGACGTTCGAGTACGGGGATCGGCACGAAGGCGATAACGCAGAGCCCGAGCGGGATGCCGGCCCAGGCGGCGTGCCAGATCGACCCCAGCATCGTCGCCGAGAGCGCGAGCAGGGTCGCGATCAGGAGGATCACACCTTTCGTCCCGATCACGTCGATCAAGAAGAAGCCCGTGACGAACGTCCCCAGGATCGATCCGACCATCCCCCAGGCGTAGACCTGGCCGATCGCCGCCCCCGTCCGCTTGCTGGACCGCACTCGCTCGACCGCGAGCTTGGCCACGACCGGGCTGACCGTTCCCAGCGCCATCGCAGGCAGGAAGAAGACGATCGTCACGACGATGAGGACTCGGGACCACCACTCGTAGCCCTTCAGGACGACCGCCGCACTCAGGGCCGATCCGCCGACGAAGATCGGGCTCGGGTCCTTGCCGCGTGCGTACTCGATTGGGTTCCAGACCATCCATCGAGGGGGAGATTCCAGGACCAAGATCGTAAGCACGAAGAATGAGGCAACCAGGAAGAGCCAGCTCAACTGCCGCTCATGGGTGATCCGGTCGGCCAACTTGCCGCCGAGAAAATTCCCCATGCTAAGCCCCGCGAGCAAGACCCCGATCACGCTCGTCCAGCCGTATATGCTCGACCCGAGGTGGTGGGTGACGAACCGGCTCGCCGCCATCTCGAACGCCATGAAGGCCAGGCTCGCGATGAACGACAGCACTGATAGGTCGACTAGCTTCGGACGAGGAGCGTTTACCAGCTCGATCGCAGGCTCGTCGGCGATCGACGATCGACGCGCCTGCATGAGGCGGATGGCTCCGAAGACGGCCAGAGCCAGAGTCGACACGTGGCCGACGAGCATGACCAGATTGATCGGCACGCCGCCGACGTCGATCCCCGGGACGCCGATCGCACGCATCAGCGGTGCCGTCGAGCCGATCGCGAGGATTCCGCCCGAGACGAGGCCGAGAATCCGGCCGATCGTGTCACCGATCAGCAACCCGCCCAGGATCGCCAGCGAGGCGGCGACGACCGTGACGACGACGGAGATCGGGGCATAGTAGAGGAGCACGAAGCCCGCGAGGAAGGTGCCGACGATCGATCCGACTGCGCCAAGGGTATAGACGTCGCCGATCGCAGAGCCGGTGTTTCGGGCCTTTTCGACCGCCATCTTGGCAACGACTGGACCGATCATCCCGAGCAGAGTGCCCGGGATGAGAAAGTCGATCGTCACCAGCGCGATCGTCTTGAGCCAGGGCAGGCTGGGCATGTCGGGGATCAGGCCGCCGACGGAGTTGAGCCAGAGGCATGCGAGTGTCAGGGCCGCACCGAGCGCATAGAGAGGACCGACAGCCCTCTGCGGGTCGACTCGGTCAGCGAGGCGACCGCCAAGCACGTTTCCGAGGCAGATCCCGCCGAGCATGATCCCGATCACGCTGTTCCAGACGATGAGCGACGACCCGACGTGACGCGCGACCAGGCGGCTTGCCACCAGCTCGAGGATCATGATGCAGAGGCTGCTGAAGAACGCCAGGCCATAAGGAAGCAGGCGTGTGGCACGGCCGTTCATGCGGCGGAGACTCCGGATCGTCAGAAAGTGGATATCGAGCAAGTCAGAATAACTTAACCCACCATGCATCGCCCCACAACGACCCAGGTCGTTCGTCGAGCGGGGTTTGTCGGCTCGTGAACATGGTTCGTCCACAATCCCGCTCCCCCTGAAGACACTATCGTGAAATCAAGCCATGACGGCCATCGCCTACTCGTCGGGAAGGTTGTCAAGCCGATCGAGCGTGAAGCCCTTTGCGTTTGACCGATAAGGCCGATTCGGCTAGCATCGCGCGGGCCAGCGATCCACGGGCGTGGCCCGGCAGACCCGTCAGAGGGAGTAGCCGGGGTCATCGGGGGGACGGAGATCCCCGAAGGAACGTCGCGGCACCACCACCTCGGGCGACGATCCGCGTGCAAGCCGCCTACGCCGAACGCTATCGGACGCTCTGGGAGCGGCACTGGTGGTGGCGATCTCGCGAAGCCCTCCTGCTCGCGACGATCGGCCAGATCGCCCGGTCGACGACGGTCGGTCGTCTCCTCGACGTCGGATGCGGCGACGGCCTCTTCTTCGATAAGTTGGCCCGCTTCGGCTCGGTCGACGGCCTCGAACCTGACGCGGGGTTGATCGGCGATTCCCGATGGCGCGATCGGATCGAGGTCGGGACGCTCGGTCCAGGTTTCCGACCGACTGAGCCTTATGACCTTCTGCTGATGCTCGACGTGCTGGAACACATTGAGGACGACGCCTCGGCCCTCGATGCTGCGTTGATGGTGCTCCGCCCCGGCGGTCGCCTGCTGATGACGGTTCCCGCACTTCCCTGGCTCTGGAGCCGTCATGACGAGGCGAATGCCCACTATCGCCGCTATCGGCCGGAGGGGCTGCGTGAGGCACTCGACCGGGCGGGGTTTGCGGTCGAGTCGATCCGGTTCTACTTCGCCTGGACCGTGGGGCCGATGCTGATTCGTCGATGGCTTGCCCCAGCCGGTCGCGGCACAGCCGACTACGACGTGGCGATCCCGCCGACCCCGATCAACAGGGTCTTGACCGCCTATTCACGCATAGAACATGCAGTCGGACGGCGAATCCCCTGGCCGATCGGCAGCTCACTCCTTGCCATCGCCCGACGGCCGACATGATCTCGATTATCCACCAGGCCCACTCCAGGAAGGAGCCCGGCCCGATGAGTCGACCCGACGCCCAACCGATCCCGTCGCCCCACTTCCGGCTCCCAGCCTCTCCGCGTCCTGACCTCTCGATCGTCGTCCCGGTCTACGAAGAGGCGGCGGTCATGCCGGTCCTGGTCGAGCGGCTCGGGGCGGTCCTGAACGCCCTCAGTGTCTCGGCCGAGGTGATCCTGGTCGATGACGGCTCGGGCGACGAAACCCTCGCGGAAATCATCAAAGCTCAGGCTCGCGACCCCCGTTTCAAAGGGCTCTCGCTCTCGCGGAATTTCGGCCATCAGATCGCCATCTCGGCGGGCCTGGCAGAGGCCCGAGGCTCGGCCGTGGTCGTGATGGATGGAGACCTGCAAGACCCCCCCGAGGCCATCCCCTCCCTCTGGGCGAAGCACCGCGAGGGGTTCGACGTGGTCTATGCGGTGCGTGCCAGCCGCCCCGAGGGGTGGCCCAAGCGAGTCGCCTACGCGGCCTTCTACCGCCTCCTTAACCAGCTCGTTTCGATCTCGATCCCGCTTGATTCAGGGGATTTCGGCCTGATGTCCCGGCGCGTGGTCGACTTGATCGTTGCCATGCCCGAGCGTCGACGCTATGTCAGGGGGCTGCGGGCCTGGGTCGGCTTTCGACAGGTGGGAGTGCCGATCGACCGGGGGAATCGGTATGCGGGCCGTCCCAAGTTCACCCTCGCCAAGCTGATCGGGTTGGCGATCGACGGCCTGATCGGGTTCGGCGAAGGGCCACTCCGGCCTGTCGGCGGGCTGGGGCTGGCGGCGGTTGGCCTCTCCTTGATCGGCCTGATCGGGGCGCTGGCAAGGGGATTAGTAGGCTGGGGATTCGCAGCGGGATGGGCCTGGGTCGCGATGGGACTGGTGTTTTTCGGCGGCGTGCAGTTGATATCGGCAGCGATCCTCGGTGAATATGTGGGCCGGATTCTCCAAGAAGTCAACGCCCGACCGCTCTACGTCGCCCGGAGTCGAGTCGGTCTCGAACCGGCGGATCGGGGCGAGGACCTCTCCTTAAACGCCTGGTTAATTCCTGATGATTCTTTGCGTCACGCTCAACCCCTGCCTTGATAAGACGCTGACCGTCCCCTCGTGGAAGCCTGGCGACAATGTCAGGGGCCTTGCGATGCGGGAGGTCGTCGGCGGCAAGGGAAACAACGTCGCCCGCGCCCTGATGCGGCTCGGCCGACCGGCTCGCCCCGTCACGTTTTTAGGTGGCCCGATCGGCCAACACTGCGAGGCGTTGCTCAGAAGCGACGACGGCCTCGACCCGATCGTCGCCCCCACCGCCGCCTCGACGCGGGTCATTCTCACCGTTCGAGGCGAAGGGACCGAGCCAACGGCCTTCTTCGACCCGGACCCTCTGATCACCCCCGACGAGGCTGACGACCTGCTTCGTCGCGTCAGAGAGGCGTTGGCCTCGGGCGATATCGAGGCCTTGACCCTCTCCGGATCGAGCCCCTCGTCGCACACCCACGAACTCTATAGCGAGCTGATCGCCGTCGCCCGCTCGCGCCGGGTTCCCAGTTTCCTCGATACCTACGGCCCACCTCTCGACGCCATCTGGGGATTCTGGCCCGACGCGATCACGCTCAATCGCCGAGAAGCCGCGCTCCACCTCGGCAAGCCCGACGTGACCGACGACGACGTGAATTCCCTTCTCGCTCGCTGGTCAACCCGTGGGGTGAGAGTCGGCGTCGTCACCGACGGCCCAGGAGCCGTGCTCGCCTCGGTCGATGGTCGTCCCTATCGCGCCACGCCCCCGACCATTGAGGCCGTGAATCCGATCGGCTCGGGAGACTGCCTCCTCGCCGGCCTCGTCGATGCCCGCCTGAACGGCTTTGGCCCCGAAGCCCTGCTCAAACACGCCCTTGGCGCGGCCGTGGCGAACGCCCTCACCTGGGACGCGGGGGCCATTGATGCCCAGACCGTCGCGACACAGTCGGATCGCGTTAAGGTGGCTTAAGAACTGAGAATCCTCGGCGCGCACCGCGATCCCGGCCTCACTAGAATTCATCCACGTTTGTCTATTTGATCAGAGTGAGCGGGGGTCATCAGACCCCGGCTCGCTCGTGACCAGCGGCCAGACCCGACTCTCGCGGTCGCGCTCAGGCTGCGGAATCGGCACGACTGATGTAACCGTGTTGGGTTCGTTCGGCGCGGTGGGCGAGGACGGCTTCACGACAGCTTCAGGCTTGGCTTCGTTCGGCGCCGGAGCCGG
>JANXSY010000122.1 GCA_025356435.1 Isosphaeraceae bacterium
CCCTCCCCCACAAGTGGGGAGGGGACCAGAGCGTTTCGACCAAACGAATTTTTCCTGTTCCCTTGAGACACCCGACCCCATGAAAGAAGCACGAGATCGATGCATGCGCCCAGTAATGGCCGGGCATTCCTCAAATTTCGCCAATCACTCAGAATTAAGACTTTCAGAGCAAGCCAATCCGGGTTCCCGGTCGAGATGCGCCGACCGAAGCCAATGCGGATCGCCGCCTCGGATGTGCCGACCGAAGCCAACTTGGTCGGTGCCCCTGCCTCGTCGACGAAACGAAGCCAATCCGGGTTCCCGGTCGAGATGCGCCGACCGAAGCCAATCGCCGCAATCCGACCGAACGAAGCCAATCACCGTGCGGGAAGTCTGGCAAGACGGATGATCCCGATCGAAAACAGAGTTCAGATTCTACCCTTTTGATGATTGACTCACCCCCCGCGTCGGCTCGATAATCCGGGCCGATTATCAGCCTGATGCAGAACTCGGGAGCCCCTTGACCCATGTCGCTCGAGCCAATCCCCGGTACGAAATTCACCTACGAATTGATCTGCTTCGATTCCTTTGGCAACGAACGGATCGACCCCGACGGCCGGGCCAGCGACCGGGTCGAGACGATTGTCGGGTCTCGGGGCGTGACCGACGTCTTCGTCTTCAGCCACGGCTGGATGGGCGACGTTCCCGCTGCGAAGGCTCAGTACGGTGCGTGGACCACCGCGATGGTCGGTTGCGAGCGGGATATCGCCCGGATGGTCGAGGCGCGGGGCGGTACGTTCGACCCGATCATGATCGGGCTGCATTGGCCCAGCCTGCCCTGGGGTGATGAAGCCGTCGCGGGCGAAGCCCCTTCCTCGTCGTTCGCGGTCGAGGGCGGCCTGGAGGACGACCCGGTCGAAGCGACGATTGCCGAGTATGCATCGACCATCGCCGACACCCCGAAAGCCCGCGCGGCGCTGCGGACGATCGTCGAATGGTCGATGGATAATGCCCTGGTGCGCAACCTGCCGCCGGAGGTCGTTGCGGCATACGCGTCGCTGAACGCCGAGAGTGGGCTTGGCAGCGACGGCGAGGCCGGCGACCCGTCGAGCGACCGCGAACCATTCGACCCGCAAGCGATCCTTGAGGGCGCGCACGACGACTCGGTGAGCTTCGCCATCCCTGGGATCGGCCTGTTGCTCGCCCCGCTCCGCACGATGTCGTTCTGGAAGATGAAAGACCGCGCCCGCCATTTCGGCGCGACGGCGGGCGCTGAGCTGATCGCCCGCCTCCAACGCGCCTCGGCGACGGCCCGGTTCCACCTGATGGGCCACAGCTTCGGCTGCATCGTCGTCTCGTCGATCCTCGCGGGACGCGACGGTCATGGCGAGATGGTCCGGCCGGTCGAGTCGGTCATGCTGTCCGAGGGGGCCCTCTCGCTCTGGTCGTATTGCGACGACATCCCCACCGCGCCCGGCAAGCCGGGTTACTTTCGCGCCGCCGTGAACGGCCGGGTGAAGGGGCCGATCCTCACGACCCAGTCCGAACTCGACTACGCCGTCGGCCGCTTATACCCCCTGGCGGCGGGGGTGGCCCAGCAGGTGACGTTCAATATCCCCGCCGCCCTTCCTCGCTACGGGGCCGTAGGCAGCTTCGGCATTCAAGGGTTGGGCGACCGCGCCGTCGACTCGACAATCCTGGGCGTCGACCAGGACTACGGGTTCCTCCCCGGTCTGATCTACAATATCGAGAGCAGCTCCGTCATCAAAACGCTCAACGGCCTGAGCGGTGCCCACTGCGATATCGCCCACCCCGAGATCGCCCACGCCGTCTGGGAGGCCGCTCGCGTCTGCTGATCCGATCCAATGGAGTACGATCAGTGAACAAAAATTTGGACGTTATATTTGATTGATATGATCAAGTCAGTGCTTTAAAAACATCGGAGCGTGCTGATCGCGTGAGATTAGAAGTAGAGCTGGAGCCTGGCCCACATCAGGTCGCTGCTCTTCTGAAGCCCGCCGGGCCGATAGTAGACCGGCTGGCCGAACTCAGCATGCTCCCAATCGAAGAAGACTCGTACATACTTATTTAGATACCAGTTCAGGCCCACGTCGATAAGGTTGACGTGGTTTGTCCAGAGGTTGGGGTCGGCCAGGCCGCTGGTGAAGACCTGGTTGCCGATATTGACCGTGCTGAATCGGACGGTTGGCTCGAACGCACCGAGGCCGAATTTTCCCTTGCGGAGGTCGAACGGCTTGAGAGGGTCGATCATCGCCCGCTCGCGGATTGTCTCCCCGGTCAGGATGTAGGCCGCCTGGATGAAATAGCCGCCGACGGGCACCTTGACCGACTGATGGCCCGCGCCGTTGATCTGATAGCTGTCGAACCCCGAGTCCCACGAGCCTAGCACGGAGAGGCCTTTATAGAAGTAGGCCAGATGTAGCTCATACAGTGATCGGATGCCACGCTCTCGGACGTTGTTGTTGAAGGCCAGGAATGGGACCGAGGAGGTTGCCGTGCCGTCGACAGCATTTGCCACCGAGGATGACGGTTGCTGATTCGTTCGGAGCACCGCCGGGGTGAGCGGGTTGTCCTGATCGCCGTAATCGAGCGACCCGCCGAAATTCAGGTCTCTGAGGAATGAGCCTTCCCACTTCTCAAACGGCTTGAAGTTGACGAAGGCCATCACGTCCTTCGCGCCGTTGAAGTCCTGGAACGAGTTCCTCGGGCCGTCGAAGACCCCGACGGCATACTCCGCCCGCTTCTGGAACAACTCGCCCCAGCCCATCAGGCCGACCTGGCGGTTGCCCTGAAAGTTGACGTTATAGATCGACCGCTCGGGGGCGATCTGGTTATAGACGTTGAGCTTGTAAAACTCATAGGTATAAGGGGTCTTGAATCGTCCAACTCGGAGCTGGAACCGGTCGTCGTAGCCGAAGTTGAGATAGGCGTTCAGGAGGTTGAGCACGCCGAAGGCGTCCTGGACCGAGATCTGGTACTGGATCGGCTTGCTGAGCCGGCCGTCGAAATAGAGGCGGGTTCGGGGGACGACGAACGAGTTATTGAGCGGGGTCGGCCCCACCTGCGAGTAGACCTTCGAATCGGCCTGGACGAGGCCCCTGACCTTGAGTTGCAGCTCGTCGTCTTCGGTCGCAAACTGGAACCCGCCCGCCTCGTAGTTATATCCCGTCTTGAGCTTGACCAGCCCGAGCCGGCGATTACCGACCTGCTGGGCCTCCGCGCGGTTACGCACTCCGCCGCCGCCGACAAACGTATTGACATCATTGCCGAGACCACGCGCGGTGGGGCTAGCCCCTGTTGATGGACTTGCGGCCGAGGTTGCGGGCGTCGCGGGACGGCCTTCCACCCTCCGAGAGAGGTCGTCGTATTTTTTCGAAAGGTCCTGGAGATCTTCGCGGAGCCGCTTCGACTCCCCAGCGTCCTGGACGAGCTTCTTGTTCGTCTCTTCGAGGTCGCGGAGCCGTCGGACGAGGTCGCCCAACTCAGAGGCTGAAGGAGCAGGAAGCGTCGGCGACGGTGGCGCAGGGGTCGTCTGGGCGACTGCGGCCATACCCCAAATGGCTGTGAGAGCGAGGGCGAAGGTCAGACGTTGCATGCCGTTTTCATCTCTGCAAAGTCCCCAGGTCGCGAGCCATCGGCGCCGGCACATTTGAGGAATGGCACCGGTCACCAACCTTACAATCGACACAACGCGGGCAAAGCTTCAGGATTTCCTGACGTTGGGCGCGTCCCGTCGGCACTGGTAAGATCCTCGGTACGCAGACCCTAACCCTCTCGGGAGCGATGATATGGCGAGTAAGGCCCTGACCGAATACCGGTACGAGAAGCTAACCTGGCCCGAGATGAACGACGCGATCGAGGCGGATCAGGTCTGCATCGTCCCGTGCGGGGCCGTCGAGCAGCACGGGCCCCACCTCCCGCTCGACGTCGATCTCGTCTGCCCCACCGGAATCGCCTACGGCGCGGGCCGCGAGGTCCCCGACAAGCTGCTCGTCTTGCCGATCGTTGCCTACGGCTATACCGGGCATGTGATGGACTTCCCGGGGACCATCAACACCGACTATGAACACTTCATCAACCAGGTTCTCGACATCACCAAGAGCCTGGCTTATCACGGCTTCAAGAAGATCATCCTTCTCAACGGTCACGGCTCGAACATGCCGAACCTCGACCTCGCCGCGCGACGGACGAACCTCGAAACCGACGCCGAATGCACCGTGATCTCCTGGTGGAACCTGCTCACCGTCGACAAAACCTTTCTCCCCCGATGGCGTGAGAGCAAGTTCCCCGGTGGCTGCTCACATGCCTGCGAGTTAGAGACTTCGCTCTATCTCTATCTCGACGAAGGAAACGTTCGTAAAGACCTGATCAAGTCGGGAACCATCAGCTTCAATGACGAGGACAACCCGTTCAACTGGGTCGATCTCTTCGCTGCCGGCCCCGCGACAGTCGTCTCGTGGACGAGCAGTTATTCCGGCACGGGCGTGCTCGGAGACGCCGAAAAGGCCAGCCCCGAGAAGGGCCTCGAAGCCTATGAGGAGTGCGTCAAACAACTCATCCGTTACGTCACCTATTTCAAAAACCGTCCCAAGGACAAACGCATTGACCTCCACCGCCGCCCGCCCACGATGCCCCTGCCCTGGGGCCAACGACCGATCTCTTGAACACAAAAGCCGATGATTCCACGGGGAACAAAAGTCACGACGGCGGGAATTGCATCAATGGCTGTCAAACGTCCCCCAATGCGAGTCGCTCCTTGACAGAAACCGACTTCAATTTTCATTCGTTTATGCGGGAAGACTCTCGTCTTCGATCATAGCTAAGGGCCGAGAGGCATCCACGAAGAGCCAGGCGAGAGCCCCTGCGGCGTAGACGGCGGAGAAGATGAGGAAGGGGGTCGTGCCGTCGCCCGCTTTGAGGAGGCGGCCGGTGATGATGGCCATACTCGCACCCGTAAAGCTCGCGGTCATGTTCATCATCCCGGCAAGGGTGCCGGCGTGGCGCTCGCCGATGTCGGCCGCGGTGGCCCAGGCGGGGGCCATCGCGAAGTCGTTGCCGGCGAATGTCAGGCAGAGCAAGACGGCGAGCCAGAAGGGGTCGCTCACGCGGAGCGTCGCCAGGACGGCCAGGCTGGCGACCGCGAGGCCCGATGCGCCGATGAGCCGTCGGCCCCATCGACGATTGCCCGTGCGTCTGATAATAAGATCCGAGATCAATCCTCCGAGCACGCAGGCGAAGACCCCGCAAGCGAACGGGAGGGCATGGAGCCATTTCGCCGTGTCGGCGTCGAGGCCGCGATGGGTCCGGAGATAGGTCGGCAAGAGGGTGAGGAAGAAGTTGCCGCTATATCCGAGCGTTCCATAGGCGATGCAGAGTGCCCAGGCACTCTTCGATCGCGCCATCGCCCGCCAGGGGGTGGCACCGATATCGCCGCCTCGCCCCGCACGGCCGCCGAGGATCAGCTTGCGTTCGGCCTGATTGACGTCTCGCATGTGCTCGGGATTGTCGCGGTACCAGGGGACGAACAGCCCCGCCCATCCGAGTCCCATCGCCGCGACGAGGACCAGGGGCGCGGGCCAGTGGCCGAACCAGGCGAAGAGCGGGACCAACATCAGCGGGGCGAGCATGCCGCCGAGCCGACTCGACATCCAGATCAGGCCTTGCGCGAAGCCTCGTTCGGTGGTCGGCATCCAGTCGGCCATCATGCGTGAGAGGCTCGGGAACGTGCCTGCCTGGAACATCCCGAACGCAAACCGGAGCGTCACCAAGAGCCCCATTATGGCCAGCGACCCCTTCGGCAACGAGGCGGCGAGCGCGACGGCGGCCGTCGCCAGCGACCCTCCCACCGCGACACTCGTCAGCGGCTTGCGGACGCCGTGCTTGTCGCCAAATATCCCCCAGGGGACTTCGAACAACCCATAAGCGATGAGGAACGTCGCCATGAGCGTGCCGATGTCGGACTCGTCAAGTCCGAGCGGTCCTCGGAACTCCGCAGACGCCGTTGCGAAGCCCACGCGGAGGATATAGGTGAGCACCGCGAGGACACAGGCCGACGCCAGAACCTGGAACCGCACGTTGGTCGGCCGGGGCGATCCCGGGCCAATCTCGGTCTCGATGGCGTCGAACTGCCTCATGGCGAAGACTCCGTCAAGACTCGTTCACGCTCGATACGCATGGAGCCCTTGCCCGACCCGCCTCGCGTTGATCGAGGCCAAGGCGCGGGGCTCGTCTCGGAGCAGGTTGATGAGTTGGGTCGTCGAACATCCCAAGAATTCGGCAGCGGCCTTGGCGTCGTCCCGGTGGGCGTTGATGGTGTCGAGGGCTTCGGCCAGCAAGGCGGGGTAGTCGTGGTGCGTCGGGTTGACTGACAGCTTGCCGCCTCGGCATCGCGTCCGCCAGAGGATGCTGGGGGATTCGGCCGGATCTCGGCGGACCTCAAGCGCCAGGAGCAGTCGGAGGCGGAAGAGGGCCTGTTCGCGATTCTTCCCTTGAGAGCGTTCCTCATTGGCCTCGGCGAGGAGGCCCGTCGGCCGATGGGTGAGGATGACGGCCGTCTCAACCTTGTTGCGATGCTGCCCCCCCGGCCCCGACCGACGGGTGAACCGCTGGTCGCACTCGTCGAGCAAGCGGTCGGCGTCGAGCGTGGCCGGGTGAACGGGCAACATATCGGGTTATTTTCCGAGCGTCATCTGTGCCCGAGCAGTCGAGCCCGGGGCGTCCTGAAGTTCAAGCCGGAGCCCGTCGGAGGGTTGGCCGCCCTTCGGGAGCAAGAACGTGATCGTATGAACGCCTGGCTTGAGGTCGATATCGACCGTCCCCGCCGGTTCGACTCGGATCGCGTCGATCCAGAGTTTGAGGCCGGCGATCGTCGGGAGCTTGAACCGGACCTTGCCCGGAGTCGAGACCTCGACCTGGCACCGCGCCATGCTGACCTTCGGATTGTCGTGCGGTACCGGAAGCGTCGGCACGTCGTCGGCGGGAAGCAGGCCCGACACCTTCGCGTAGGCCGGTTTCCAGGGGAACTCCGGATGGTTCGCGACGAAGTCATAGCCCGAGATATGCAGGTGTTTGATCAACTCGTTGCGGGGCACGAGCACCTGCCAGCGCCGGGCGACCGGGGCCTTGCTCACCGAATAAGGGCCGACTTTTCCCAGCTCAGAGAGGAAGCGAACGAGGTCGACCAGTTCGGATCTTGTGAGCTGATCGGTCAGACCGGCGGGCATCAGCGAGCCGCCAATCTTCTGCTCCTCAATCGAGGCGACGGGGATCGTCACCTCGCGGTCCTCGGCGTCTCGGAGGACGAGGTTGGTGTCGGTCTGACGGACCTTGAGGCCGGTGACGACCTTGCCGTCGCTGGTGGCGACGACGGTCGCGTGATAGTTCTCCTTGACGGCCTTCGCCGGTTCGAGGAGCGAGTCAAGGATGTAGTCGACCTGGGCACTACCGCCGAGCGATTCGAGGCCGGGACCGACCTGTCCCCCCGCTCCGGCGATGGCGTGGCACTTGAGGCACTGCAAGGCATCGCGACGGAAGACGGCCTCGCCCCGCGCGGGGTCGCCGACGAGGGACACGTCGGCCAGGAGCTTCTCGCGATCGGCTCCCATAAGCGGCTTGGTCGCCTCGGCGAGCTTCCCGGCCTTGGTCAGGGCCTCGACGAGCTTGGGCTCAGGACGGCCGGAGGTGCCGTTGAGCCGGAGGCCGAGCTTGGCGACGTCAGCCGCAACCGTCTTGCCCGCAAGCTCGCGAGCGAGCGACATCTGCCCGCCCTTGCGTCCGGCAAAGGCTTCGAAGATCGCGACGGAGGCGTCAGCGTCGGCATTGGCCAGATACGAAGCCGCAAGCTCGGCCGACTGGTCGAGGTTGATGGCGGAGAGCGCGACGATCGCCGGGCCTCGGACGGGCGACCCCTTTGAGGCCCCGATCTCTTCGAGAATCGCCCGGCTGGCGGGATCATTCAGCGCGGCAAGGCCGTCGATTGCGCCGAGCCGTGCCGAGATCGCGGCATCCTTCGCTTGCGCAAGGGCCTGAACACGCGGTTGCGCGGCGGCAACTCTCCACGCCCCGATTGCCCTCGCGGCGGCGGCCTTCACGGCGTCGTCTTTGGCATCGAGCAGCGCTGCGAGCCGGGCGAGGTCTCCCTTGGGCGTCACCTTCCGCTGCCGATAGGCCTGGGCAAGGGTGTCGAGCAGCGTGGCTCGCTGGGCGGCGGGCGACTTGTCGGACAGGGCCAGTTCGAGCGCCATCCCGAGTTCGTCGGGGCCGCCGAGTGACGCGATCAGGACGAGCGCCCGGGCCTGGGCCTCTCCGGCGAGTGTGCCCGACCGGAGTGCCTCGACCAGCGGCTTGGCGACGGCGGGCGAGCCAACCGCCGAGAGGGCGAAGACGAGCCGGTCGGGCTTGCCGCCGTCGTCGAACTTGCCCGCCTGGAGGGCTGGTAGCCAGACGCTTTGCAGGTCACGCGCTGTGAGCCAGATCGCGTAGTCAAGGAATTTATCGACCGGGCGATCGAGGGCCTGGAACGCGAGTTCGGCCGAGGCGACTTCGGGGATATGACCCAACACGCGGACCGCCTCAAGCCGGACGCGGGGATGGTCGTCGATCACCCGAGGGGCCAGCAGGGCGAGCGGGTTGCTCAGCCGGTCCTTCCAGTGCTGCACGACCCGCACCGCCGCAGCCCGCACGCGCGGGTCGGCCGACGTGAGCAGCTTCGCGAGCAGGTCGGGCTCGGGGGTGTCGAGCGTCTGATAGGTCCAGAGGGCTTCGAGCCGATGGTGCTCGGCCTCGGGGTCAGCCGGGTCGATCGCCTTCACCCATGCCGCAAGGTCGGGAAGCACGCTCGAACCACGTTCCTTGATGACGCGCTTGGCGAAGTGGCGGGTCCAGTCTTCGGGGGCCTTCAACGCATCAAGGAGTGCGGGTGTCGTCGCATCGACGAGTCCCGGGCGGGCGACGAGCGGGCGGCCCTTGGCGGTGACTCGCCAGATCCGGCCGTGGGTGTGGTCACGCCTGGGGTCGCGGAAATCGACCTCGCCGTGCTGGATGATCGGGTTGTACCAGTCGGCGATATAGATCGCGCCGTCGGGTCCCATCTTGACGTCGATCGGCCGGAAGGCCCCGTGGGTCGTCTTGATGAGTTCGGGCTGTTCACGCGACGAGAACGCCGCGCCGTCGTCGCTGAGGACGAACCGGCACACACGATGGCCCCGGAAGTCGTTCGTGATGAGGCTCCCCCGCCA
Source organism: Isosphaeraceae bacterium (assembly GCA_025356435.1). Taxonomy (GTDB): domain Bacteria; phylum Planctomycetota; class Planctomycetia; order Isosphaerales; family Isosphaeraceae; genus CAMFLR01. The sequence continues at coordinate 9,237 of JANXSY010000122.1, forward strand.
CGACTCGGGCAGGTGTCGGCCGCTCATCACTTCGAGCCCGCAGTGCTTCGGGCTGCCGGGATTGAGGCCTTGAAGGATGCGGACGGCGTCAGGCGCGGTGAAGTAATACGCGCCGGGGAGGACATAATTGATCCCCTCGCCGCCCGCGCCATCGGTGGCGAATGACTGGCCCCAGCGGTCGACGTGGTGGCCCCAGGTGTTGACGAGACCTCGCATGAACACGTCGAGTTCCATCGTCTCAGGGCGGAACTGCCAGATCCCGCCGCCGCCCAGCCGCCTGACGCCGTGGGGCGTCTCGATGTGGCTGTGGATATAGATCGACTGGTTCATGTAGAGCTGGCCGTCCCCGCCCCACCGGAGGGTGTGGAGAATATGATGCGTATCCTCGGTGCCGAAGCCCGAGAGGACGACGCGGCGGGTGTCGGCCTTGCCGTCGCCATCAGTATCCTTGAAGTGGAGCAGTTCAGTGCTGTTGGCGACATACGCCCCGCCATCGCCGGGCTCGACCCCGGTCGGGATCAGCAGCCCTTGCGCGAAGACGCTCGTCTTGTCGGCCTTACCGTCTCCGTCCACATCTTCGAGGATGACGACCTTATCGTTCGCCTTCTGGCCGGGCTCGATCTGGGGATAGACCTCTGACGACGCGACCCAGAGCCGCCCCTTGGCGTCGAAATTCATCTGGATCGGCTTGGCCAGGATCGGATCGGCCGCGAACAGGTTGACCTCGAAGCCGTCGGCGACTTGGAACGACTTGCGCTCGATCTCGGGGTCGGTGTTGGGGATGTCTTTGAGTTCGCGCTGGGCGCGGGCAGACGAGGCCGAGAGGGCGAGGGCCAAGCCTGCAACAAATAGAGAGCGACGGGGGAAGGTCATCGTCCCTCCTCCTTTCGATTGGTCTCGTGGGCGGGGATGGTCGGCACGCGAAGCTTGGCGATCTCGGCCTCCTTGGCGGCGACGAGCGGGTCAAACAGCGGGATCTCCCGCGCGTTATTCCCCTGCTCGTGCTTGCGAAAGCCGAAGAGATACGTCTCGTTCTGGGGCCGCCATCGGTAGAAATAGAGCTGGTTCTTGGCGACGATCGTCGCGCGAAGTTTGTTGGACTCTTCGGGGATCACGCCAAGGCCGAGCGAATTGGCGATCACCTTCGCCGCTTCGCGATATCCCGGTTCGGTCAGATGCAGACCATTGTCTGTCAGCAAATACTTGGGATCGGCAGGAAAGTCATTGAAGAGATCAACAACCCGATATCCTCGCTTTGCCGCAGTACTCTGGAGCACCTTCACGTAATCCGCGAGCCGTTCGTTGGCCTTCGCCGGGTTGGGCAAGGGCGGCGGCAGCGTCTCCAGCCTGCGGGGGGTGATGAGCACGATCTTCGCGCCGGTCTTATCCAGAACGTTGAGGAGGACGTTCAAGCCGTTCTCAAACTCGGGCAATCCAGCCTTGCCCGCGAACGACTCGTTGAGGCCATAGTTGACGAAGATGACCGTCGGCTTAAGGGCCTCGACGTGCTGTTTGAGGTGATCAAAGCCTTCAGCGGGCGGGCCGAAACGAGAGCGGGCCTCGCCCCAGACGGTGTCTCCGCTCCAGCCGAGGTTGCGGTAGGTGACGTTGCGGTTGGAGAACCGGCTCGTGAGCAGGGCCTCGACATGGCCATAGCTCTGCTCACGCTCGATGAACGTGCCGCCGAGGAGAACGACGCGGTCGCCGTCCTTCAACTCAAAGGCAGGAGGCGCGGCTATGGCCGGGCACGCGGCCAAGGCGAGCCAGAGTAGGCCAGCCCAAAAGGCCGCGCCGGGACGACGATCATGACGTATCACGGCAGCAATCTCCGGTTGGGATGTCGAACCGATGGCAGGGCTTGTCGGGCGGGATTGTTGCCTAGTGTAGTCGGCCGGTCGGGGCGAGTCGAGAGCCTGGAACGGCTGTAGTTGGGAGAACATGAAGCCGATTGTTTTGTAAGATAAGACGGCGTTATCTAAATTAGATAAAGCGGCGTTATCTTGACGCAAGTAGGGGGAGTGATCCGCATGCAGGATTGGCGCTTCTACGGCCGTAGCCAGAAGTTATCTCAACTCGTCGGGATTCTCCGAAGAGAGCGATGGTTTTCGTAAAAATCACCGGCCGAAGGCGAATCGGCAAGACGACGCTTATCCGTAATGCGCTTGAACATTCGCCAACTCGACCTATTTTTTACGTTCGGATTCCCGATTCAGGTGAGGCGGGGGTTCTCTCTGCGGTCATCGACGCTCTCGACACGTTCGCCGTCTCCTCCGATCGCTATCCTCGGCCTCGAACGATGGGGGATCTCGCCAAGCTGATCGAAGCATTGGCTAGGGGCGGATTTATTGTCGTCCTTGATGAGTTCCAGTATTTCAATCGAAAGCCGCACGCCGAATTCTGCTCTCTGCTTCAGGCGTCGGTGGATCGGCTTACGGCCGACGCCGCCGTGGTGAAGGGCGGTTTGATTGTCCTGGGCTCGATCCACACCGAGATGGCGGCGTTGCTCGAAGATCGATCGGCTCCCCTCTATAACCGGATCACGAATGCCATCGAGCTGACGCACCTGGAGGTTGGGTCGGTTGTAGAAATCGTCCGCGAGCAAGACGCCGGAACGACTTCTCTTCCTCTGGACCCTTTTTGAAGGCGTCCCCAAGTTCTATCGCGACTGTCTATGAAGAGGGGGTGTTCGGCGATGAGCGCCGGACATTGCTCCGGCGGATCTTCTTCGAGAGTTCGTCTCCACTCCGAGGCGGAAAACTGGTTCCTCCGCGAGCTTCGCGGGTGGTACGGCATGGTCCTCAAGTTCGTGGCGCGGCATCCCGGCCAATCGCACGGAGATCTAGTCGAGGCCATCCAACACGTTAGTGGTGAAGATATCAAACAGATTGGCGGTTATCTGTCAGTTTTGATCAATCGGTATCGTCTAATCGAACGCAGACTGCCGGTGTTCGCGGAGGAGAAGGAGCGAAAGAGTCGCTATTACCTCGCCGATAACTTCCTCCAATCCTGGCTGGCGGCTCTCTCACAACCGATCTCAGCCCTCGGATTTCGCCCCGTCGATGGCTTGGTGGTCGATGCGGACGAGAGGCTTGCCACTCTCGAAGGATTTGCCCTCGAAAAAATGGTTGCCGAACACTATCAAGAGCGTAGTCGCAAGGGGCTCGGCGATTTCCCGCTCACCTCGCAAATCAAAGGCTATTGGGATAAGAACGACACGGAGATCGATCTGGTTGCAGTCAACGAGAACGATCGCGTGCTCCGATTTGGGTCTTGCAAGCGTTCGCCGAGCAAACGGCTTTCCGACGTCAATAATTTCAAAGCACACGTCTCGCGATTCCTGGGTACGTTCCGGCAATATGCCGCTTGGCGTGTCGAGTACGTTGGGATTGCCCCCCGACTCGACGAAGAAGCCAGGGCCGAACTTATTCGTCATGACGTCCAGCCTCAAGACCTCACGGACCTCACGGCTGGACTGTCATGAGAGGCGAGCGCTCGGTGATCTTCGCCAGTTGCTCCTTCGTCGGCGGCGTGTCAGGCCGTGCGGGCTCGTCGGGCATGACGACGAGGTGAATATCGCGAACATGGTGAAGACCTCCGGCTGAGGCCGCGATCAGGGCGTCCGACGCGACCGGAGCCAGGCGAGCAAGTCGTCTTCTGCTTGAGCCTTGATCACGTTCGAGAAACCGGGCATGCGCCTGACCCCTTTGCGGACGGCCTCGTGATAGGCAGTCTCCTTCAGCAGGATCGACCGTTCGACGAGGTTCGGGCCAAGGTCTCCCCCCATCCCCGCCGGGCCGTGGCAGGTGGCACAGTGCTGGGTGTAGAGCAGTCCGCCCTTGGTGGCGTCGCCGTGAGAGGTTGACTCGCCAGGGACTTCGGCGCGGATCAGGCCCCTCAAATCCGCTCGATCGAGCTTCGGTGCCGCCGACTTCTCGGAATAGCTGCTCGACAGATAAGCAAGCAACGCCGCTTTTTTCTCTTGGGCAACCGGGGCACCCCAGCCGACCATCTTCTCGACCTCGGACGTCCATTGCTTCGTCGTCAACCTTTGGTTGGTCGTCATGTCCTCGCCGTGGCAGATCAGGCAGTTCTCGACAAACGTCTGTCGGCCGGTCATGTCGGCGTCTTCGTCATCCACCATAGGCTTCTCGGGGCCTTGACCCGCCGCCAGCGATGCCAACATGAGCGCGAAGACGAACATCACGCTCACCCTCTGGAATGTTCGAGACATGATCTACTCAACCTCACAGGCGACGTGATCGTAGCCGTTCCAGAGATAGCCGCTCTTGTTCCATGGCGAGATTTCGGGCTGGACCGCGCCGTCGGAGTCGGTGGCGCGGGCGCGGATGACGAGCGGGCCGAGGCCGTTCGCGTCGAATGCGAGTCGCCAGCGACGCCACGTAAAAGGCCGCGCGGGGCCTTCCAACACGGCATCACGCCAGACGCCTCCCTGTCCGGCCTGAACCTCGACCCGCGTCACGCTCGCCTCGCCGCCGGTCCAGGCGACTCCTCTTGCTTCGTTCGATCCGGCCTTGAGCCTGGCCCCGTCGAGTGGGCGGGCGATCAGCGACTTGACGTTCATCACCGTGACCGGCTTCAACTCAGACGGCTTCAGGTCGACGCCCGGCGCGGTCGGCTTGATCGGCATCTTGTAGCCAGCCTGCATGAAGAAGCCCGGGGCTTCGTCATGGGCGACCACGAGCGTCCGCAGCCACTTGATCCAGTGGTTCCCCGACCACCCCGGCACGACCAGGCGGATCGGCCCGCCATGCTCAGCGGGTAGCGGCTCGCCGTTCATCCGCAGGGCGAACGTCGACTCGGCCGTTGCTCGATCGAGCGGGATGCTGCGGAGATAGGCCGGAGTCTTGGGCATTGGCGGGCCATCGGCCGCATGCAGGTGGACATGGGCCATACCAGGCTCGACCCCCGCGCGGTCAAGAAGCTCCGCGAGCCTGACCCCCGTCCACTCGGCATTGCCGACCGCCCCTTTGAGCCAGCCGACGCCCGGGATCGTCGGCGAGTAAAGGGCTCGGCCGTTGCCCGTGCACTGGAGCACGGCGGGGATGGTTACCTGCTTGAATTGCGAAAGATCGTCGAGCGAGAAGGTCGTCTCCCGCTTCACGCCGCCATCGATCTTGAGCGTCCATCGTTCCGTGAGCCCAACAGCCGGGACGCCGAAATGGCTCCTGATGAAGAACAGACGATTCGGCGTGACCTGGCTTTCGAAGACCTCGACGGGCGTCTCGGCGTCGAGCGGTCGACGACTTCGCACGATCATCAACGGATCAGGCACGGGTTCTCGACCAATGACCATCCCCGGCACGACAAGCCCCGTTGCGCTGAGGGCGATCGTGCGTTGGACGAAGCGACGCCGGGTCGAACGGGGAACCATGTCGAAAGGTTGCACGCCCATGAACGATCGGCTCCGGTCGAGGGAGAAGGCCACCAAGCGGGTTACTCAGTGCATTATATCCGTCAAGCGGTTGCGATGGGAGTCGCCGGTTGCAATCCTCGCGCAAGCCTTCCTTGACCGTCCCGGCCGAAAAGACTAACATAAAAGGGCCGGTAGGCGAGGCGGAGATCCTCCGTAAAGACCTATCTTACCAAGCGATTAGGACGGCGAAGATGGCCTACAGCACGACGGTGGCTCGGCACAAGACCCGTGAAGTCGCGATCGACGACCGGATCGTCGGCGGCGACAACCCGATCTGGGTCCAATCGATGACGACGACGAACACGTTCGACGTCAAGGAGACCATCGAGCAGATCCATCGGCTCGAAGAGGCGGGCTGCGAGATCGTTCGCGTGACCGTGCCGAAGAAGGAAGACGTCGAAGCCTGCAAGCTGATCCGCGACCAGATCAAGATCCCCCTCATCGCCGATATCCACTTCGACTACCGGATGGCCCTCGCCTGCCTTGATGCCGTCACCCCCTCGGGCAAGCGTGCCCTCGACAAGATCCGGATCAACCCCGGCAACATCGGCGGGGTCGAACGCTTCAAAGAAGTCATCCGCAAAGCCAAGGATAAAGGCGTGCCGATGCGGATCGGCGTAAACTCCGGCAGCCTCGAAGAAGACCTGATCGAGAAATATGGCTTCCCCTGCCCCGAGGCAATGGTCGAGAGCGCCCTGCGTTCGATCGAGATCGCCGAGTCGCTCGGCTATCGCGACCTGATCATCAGCCTCAAGGCCAGCCACGTCCCGACAGCTCTCGAATGCTACACTCAGTACGCCGGCAAGAGTGATTACCCGACCCACATCGGCATCACCGAGGCCGGATCGCGTGAGTACGGCACGATCAAGAGCGCCGCAGGCATCGGCGCGATCCTGCTTCGTGGCATCGGCGACACGGTCCGCACGTCGCTCCTGGGCGACCCGGTGCCCGAAATCGCCGTCTGCTTCGACATCCTCCGCTCATGCGACCGCCGCGTGACCCGCCCCGAAGTCGTCGCCTGCCCGACCTGCGGCCGGCTCGACATCGACCTGGAGCGGATCGTCGCCGAAGTCGAAGACAAGATGAAGCACCTCAAGAACCCGCTCCGGATCAGCATCCTCGGCTGCCTGGTGAACGGCTTCGGCGAGGCCAAAGAGGCCGACCTCGGCATCGCCGCCGGCGGTGGCAAGGGCGTGATCTTCAAGCGAGGCGTGCCAATCCGCCGCGTCACCGAGGCCGAGATGGTCAGTGCCCTGCTCGAAGAAGTCGAACGCTTCGACGAGGAGACCCCGGCGCTCAAGTCGCATCTCGAAAAAGAAGAGAAGAAACGGGCGGCCTTGACGGTCTTGAATTGATATCGCCTTCTTCATTCGGGGGATGTCGATGCTATGATTGTCTTCACGACGCTACCGGGTATCAGCCTGGGGCGACAAGATGGCTTCGGCGTCCCTTGTTTGGAGATGATTCTATATCGTATCAAGACAAAATCCCTCTACTTGTGACTCTGCTGCTTTTAGATGACTTGAAGGCCACAACTTGCTTTTTCGCGGAGTCTTTCTTCTATTGATGCCCACACCTCAACCAAAACCAAATCGATTATACAAGTATCAAACATTAAACAGTCAATATTCCACCGTTGAAGTTTGACGATCCTTATGATTGCTCGGTCAATCCGGAAATCTCTGAACTAACGGATGACGAAGCGGCATATTGTCGAGATGCTGCGTTAAAAGATCCAAGTATCGAGACCAAAATAGAGCTGTGTTCATTGGAACTGCCGAACTTAAAACAGTAAAACAGCAAATCAGAGAAGCATGACTTGGTGAATTAAAAGAATCCGTTGATATATCCAAAAGTACAGGTAGAGTTGCTTGCTTTTATGAAACAAAAGACAACTTATTGATGTGGTCGCATTATGCGAACAAGGGAAGCGGTTTTTGCCTGGAATTCGATACCTCTAACGCACCTTTCACAACCGATCATGTAAAAGTTCTGCAGGTTCAATACGAGAGACAAATGCGGTGTGTTAATCCTGTGTAAATATTAAATCACAATCCTCAATTACCCCTTGCGCAAATTGTGTATTGCACAAAAGCATGGGAATGGGGTTACGAACGTGAATGGCGATGCCTGCATAAAATAGCAGACACTATATTTTATATCCTCCTAAGGCACTAATTGGGGTCTACTTTGGTTCGGAAACGAGTATCGATAACAAGCACTTGGTTCATGACGCCTTCGCTAGCCAGAATCACATCCGTTACTGGAATGGCCGAAAAAGCTTGTCGCATTTCCTATTAGAATTTGAGGAGGAAGACAAGGTTTAGAGTTCTGATCCTTCACCCGAAGAACTCTGCCACCTTTACTCGGAAGCCGGGAAGGTAGGGCTCGTCCGAGAGTTCGTGATCGGTAGTGAAGATTTGAACCTTGCGGCCCGGGCGGTGGACCGCGACTGTCTCGAAATCGGGGTCGATGACCCAGGCGACTGTGCCGACTTCGAGGTAGAGCCTGACCTTCTCGCTCACGTCACCGTGTTGGTCGGATGGCGAGAGGATCTCGACGGCGAGCACGGGCGGGCCGTCGTAGAATTTGAGCGATCGGTCTCGCGCTGCGACCTGTTCGGAGGAGATGTAGGCGACGTCGATGCTGACGAAGGTGTCGGGGTCGCGGCGGAGGCGGAAGCCCGCCTCGCCGCTGTGAACTTTTCCGCCAACATCAGGGTTGCGGCGGAGCCAGTCTTTGAGAAAATAGGCAATTGTCGATTCAACGCCGCTATGTTCCGGATTCCGTCGCGTTATCGACCGCTCCCGCAACTCGCCACGGATCAGGTCACGCTCGATGCCGTCGTCGGGGCGATCCATCAAGTCTTCAGCCGTGATCGGCCTCGTCAGTTCGGCGGTGCTCATGGGCGAGTCCCCCTCGTGTCGGGCGGGGGAAAATCCGCGAGATCGCGACCCGGAAGCCCGGCAACTCGGGCTCGCCCACGAGATCCTGAGAGGCTGAGAACATCTCCGGCTCTCGCCCCGGCCGATGGACGCGGACCGTGCGGAGACGCGGGTCGACCTCCCAGACGAGCACGCCCGATCCGAGATAGAGGTCGAGCTTGTCGAGGAAACGTTTGTTCGTGTCCGACGGCGAGAGTACCTCGACCGCGAGCACGGGCGGTCCTTCGAAAATCCTCTGTTCCGGCTTGGTCGCCGCGATCATCTCGGCCGAGACGTAGGCGACGTCGATCCCGACGACCGAGGCCCTCGTCCCCGCCAGCCGGAATCCGCCCTCGCCGCTCACGACCTCGCCCCGAGGTTCAGGTTGACTCTCCAACCAGGTCCAAAGCAAGTGAGCCATTCTCGACTCAACACTCGCATGAAATTGATTGGGGATCGTCAATCCGTATTCCTTGACCTCGCCCCGGATCATTTCGCGATCGACGCCGTCGTCGGGAAGGTCGAGGAATTCCTCGACCGTCATCGTCTTCGGTTTGACGCGGCTCGGCATCTCGGCGGTGCTCATGGTCGACACTCCATCCGGGACCCTCGTTCAGACACGCAGTCCGATCGACACGTATTTCGTTTCGAGATACGCCTGGAGACCTTCAATCCCCAGCTCGCGTCCCAGCCCTGACTCCTTCATGCCGCCGAAGGGGCATTGTGGGGTGGCGGGGACGGGGTCGTTGATGCCGATGATGCCGGCTTCGAGGCCCTCGGCCATCCGGGTGGCGATGGTCAGGTCGTTCGTGAAGACATAGGCGGCCAGGCCGTAGGGGGTGTCGTTGGCGGCGGCGATCACGTCGTCGAGCTTGCTGAAGTCGAGGATCGGCATGACCGGGGCAAATGGCTCGTCGGTCATGATCTTCATCTTGCCGTTGACCTCGCGGATCACCGTCGGCTCGAAGAAATAGCCTTTTTCGAACCGGGTCGATTGGCCGCCGCCGGTGAGAACCTTCGCGCCGTGGGACTTGGCGTCTTCGATCAGGGCCGACGTTTTCGCCATCGCCTTCGGATCGAACATCGGGCCGACCTGGGTGCCTTCGGTCAGGCCGTTGCCCATTTTGAGGGCCTTCGCCAGCTCGACGGCGGCCTCGGTGAACTCTTTGCAGATCTTCTCATGGATATAAAAACGTGATGGCGCGATGCAGACCTGACCGTTGTTGCGGAACTTGCCGATAACTGCGGCCTGGGCCACCTGCGCCACGTCGGCATCCGGGAAGACGATCAGCGGGGCGTGGCCGCCGAGCTCCATGCTGAGGCGTTTGACGCCGTCGGCCGATCGGCGGATCAGTTCTTTGCCGACGGCGGTGCTTCCGGTGAAGCTGATCTTGCGGACGGCCGCGTGCTCGAAGAGGGCGTCAGCGAACTCGACGGCGGGGCAGAGGACGAGGTTTGCGACCCCGGGCGGCAGGCCGGCGTCGATGAGGCACTCGAACAACTGGATCAAGGTCAGCGGCGTGCCGTCGGCGGGACGGCTCACGACCGTGCAGCCGACCGCGAGCGCTGGGGCGATTTTCCGGCTGGGGAGCGCGGCCGGGAAGTTCCAGGGAGTGATCGTGCCGACGACGCCGACCGGGTGTGAGATCGCTGAGTGCCGCTTGCCCATGTTGCTCGGCGGGATGATCCGGCCGTAGACCCGCTTGCCCTCCTCAGCGAACCACTCGAAGGTGTCGGCGGTGTGCATCACCTCGCCTTTGGCCTCGGCGAGAGGCTTGCCCTGCTCCTGGGTGAGGGTCCGGGCGATGGTGTCGGCCCGCTGACGGATCAGGTTGGCGGTTTCTTTGAGGATCTTGGCGCGGTCGTAGGCCGAGAGGGCCTTCCATGCCGGGAACGCCTTTGCGGCCGCATCAATCGCTCGATCGGCCTCAGCGCGGCCGCCGTAGGCGATGTGGGCCACGATCGACTCGTCGGCGGGGTTGATGACAGGCAGCGTCTTGCCGTCCGGGGCGTCGCACCAGTGGCCATTGATATACATCTGGGTGGGGATCGCGGTGGCGGTGGCCATGGTCGGAAACCTCGTCGGGGCGGTCGTTCGGGAGAGACGAAAACGGCGGGCGGCAAGTCGGCCCGCTATCCTCTCCACCATACTCCGATCCGTCCGAGGCTTCAAACATCCCGCACATCAAACCGAGGCTGTTTCGTTCGGGATCAGCTCGCCCGTCGCATCATCGCGGAAGCCCAGGCGGGATCGAGCCATGAATGCGGACGACCCGCCGAGATGCGATTCCTCGGCCGCACTTCATCTGAATCCCGCCGTGCGAGTTCAGTCACGTTGCTCGATCAGAGCCGCTTGTTAAGCTCGAAAACGGTGGGGTCCGTCACTCCGACGTTGGTGATGATGAGCCCGTGGAAGGTCGCGGTTGCCGAGCCTGCCTCGTGCTGCGAATGCGAGCCGACTTTTCGATGAGTCGGACTGTAGATAATGTCGAGCGTCCCCTGCCCGGTCGAATTGAGATAGTAGCCACCGGAGCCGGGGTTGACCTTCCACGTCAAGTGCGACGGCCTGCCGGACGCGTCGAGATTGGATGCCCCGCCCTGGATGTCGAGGATCAGGTTTGTTCCGGTCGTCGCGACGTTTCGGTCTCGGATCGATGCAAGCCCGGTGACGTCGCCTCCACTCGAGCCAGGGGTATACAGACGCATGACGAGGCGGCCTGCGAGGAATTGCGAAGAGTTACCCGAAGCGGTGTAGAGGTATTGGACGCCCTGGTCTTGATACTGCGCGCCCCCCGTTCCGACCGGGCCGTTAAATTTGGCGGCAAAGGCGGCCTGGGTGAGTCCGATCGGGCTCAACGGCCTGCTGAAGTCGATTTCCTGCCCGTTCCCCAGGAAGGAGGCTGCAGAGACTGCGGCTGCCTGAGCGACCTGGACCTGCGCGAGGCTCGAATGAGATTGCCCGGGTTGCGAACCCCCGAAGGCCATCGGCGAGATCACCGTGGGGACGTCGCGGGTCTCGAGCACGAGTAGCTCTGACCTCCACACCTGACTCTTTCGCCTGGACATCGAATCCCTCCTTCAGCCGGACTTCCGTGGGAGTCGTACGACCGTAACATGCCGAGCCGCAGCCATCAATTTCGGGCAATGCGACCGGGATGACCGGCGCGATAGGACCCGCGCCGACCCGTTCGGTTCACAGTCGCTTGTTTAACTCGAGAGTGGCGAGGTCGACGGTATTGCCGTTGTTCAGGACGGTTCCGGCAAAGATGACGGTCGCCGATCCTGATTCATGTCCGGAATGCGACCCGACCTTGCGGTGGGTTGGGCTGTAGATGATCGCCATCGTCCCCTGCCCCGTCGCGCCGACGTAATAGCCCGAGCTATTGGGATTCACGGTCCAATCAAGGTGAGTCGGCCGCCCGAGCTGATCGGTACTGGCGGGGCCGCCCTTGAAATCGAAGACGAGCTGCGTGCCCGTCGTCCCGATGTTGCGGTTTCGGATCGAACCGATGCCCATGATCTGGCCGTTCGGATCGGACGGGATGAACAGACGCATGACCAGCCTGCCGACGAGGAACTGGCTGGTGTTCCCTGAGGCCGTATAGAGGAATTGCTTGGCCTGGTCGACATATTGTCCTGCACCGACCCCGACCGGCCCATTGAATTTGGCCCGGAAGGCGGAGTTCGCAGTGCCATGCGGTGTGAGGACCCGCCCGTCAGTGCTCCCCGCGACAGAGCTTCCCGGGGCGATATTAGAGCGGATTTCGGCCAGCGGGACCGTCCTACCCCCCCCGAAGGCCAATGGGGAGATGACCGTCAGCATGTCTCGCGATTCGAGTCTGCACACTCCGGGATTGAGCTTCTTCTTCGAATCGTGCAATGACATCGGTCAGCCCTCCTTGGCTACGAGGCCCCGACGAGTCCTCTCGTCTGTACGTCGGTCAATATCGTCGCACCCGTGCCTTATCAGTCAACCGGATGCGAGGAAATGCGACGGACGGTGAGATGTGTGCGGATTGGGCAAGATTTTCATCGTGCGAATTGCCGGCATCAAGCATCTCTGCTTTGCCCCGGCAAGACCCCGACCGACCGCCGTTTACCGCTCAAGGGCACGGGACGTTGTCCGACCCGATTGGCAACGACAACGACATCTTCGTCGGCAAGCGATAGCGAGATCAGCCGAGCGCCGCGATCGGTCGGGCCGTGCCGGGAAGGATTGAGATCGGGCGGCCTGTGACGTCGGGAACGAACCCGTGGGGGTCGATCCCCAGGTTCTTGTAGATCGTCGCCAGCACGTCGTGATAATGCACGGGTTGCGTCGCCGCGCGGCCGCCGAGGGGGTCGGTCGAGCCGATAACCTGGCCGACCTTCATCCCACCGCCCGCGAGCAGGGCCGAGTTGACGGGAGCCCAGTGCTCGCGGCCCGCGTCCTTGTTGATCTTCGGCGACCGACCGAATTCGCCCCAGACGACCACGGTCACGTCGTTCTCGAGACCGCGTGCATGGATATCTTCGACAAGGGCCGAGATGCCCCGGTCGAAGAGCGGCAGGTACTGTTTCAAATGGCCGAAGTTGTTCGAGTGGGTGTCCCAGAACCCGTAGGCCACGGTCACGCAGCGGGCACCGGCCTCGACCAGGCGACGGGCGATCAGGAGTTGGTCGTTCCACATCGGAGCACCGTCGCCGAGGTGGTTCGACGCGCCTCGGCCGTAGCGGTCGCGGAGGCGAGGGTCTTCGCGATCCAGGTCCATCGCGTCTGCGACCTTGCTCGACGTCAGAACGTCAAACGCGCGACGATAGAAGGTGTCCATCCCGTCGACCGGGGCCGAATCAACGGCGCGACGGAAGCCATCGAAGCGTTCGAGCAGACCCCTGCGACCCGCGAAGCGGTCGGGGGCGACGGCCGTCTGCCTCAGCAGTGCGAGGTCGTCGCCGTCCATCTTCGAAGCCGCATATTTGGCCCCGAGCACGCCCGGACCGGCAGCGTTATAGGGCTTGTGCTGCATCGTTGGGAAGAGGTCGACGAACGGCGGAACGACCGGGTCAACCTGCCCTTGGGCCCGAGCGATGACCGACCCAAAGTGCGGCGTCTTGAGCCGCTGGGCGAGGTCCATCGGCTGCCCGGTGACGTTCTGCCAGCTCGAATGCTCGTCGCGAAGGCCGACCACGGCGCGAAGGATCGCAAGCTTGTCGGTACACGCCGCGATCCTCGGCAGCAACTCACCGACCTCAATCCCTGGGACGACTGTCTTGATCGGGTTGAACTCGCCGCGGATCTCCTTAGGGGCGTTCGGCTTGAGGTCGAACGTGTCCTGATGCGAGAGCCCGCCTGCGAGGTAGACCATGATGACCGACTTGTGTCGCGAGCCGCCGGCTGTCGCCTCCTCGGCGCGGAGCAGATCCGGCAACGTCAGCCCGCCCATCGCCAAGCCGCCGACCTTCAGGAACGACCGGCGCGAGACGCCGTCGCAGAAGCGACCTTTCGAGCCATAGAGCGTGAGCATCGCGCACCGTCTCCGTCAATCCTTCATCAGTCTCCAACAAGAGTATAACCCCCGGCAGGTCACGAGCAACCCCGCGACCGACGCGATCTCAGCGCGCGACCGAAGGCGCTGCCGATCGGACGGCCTGGCGGCGGACGCGGGGGCCGGGGCGAACGGGGTCGATCGCGATGAGAGGATCGTCGGCGCGGTAGTCGTGCTTCACCCAGTCGACCAGCCGCTCGGGGGTGTGGGACAGGTGCCGATCGGCGAGCCAGGCGGCGTATTCGTCAAATGGCTCGTGCAGCCGCTCCGGGCCGAGCAGAGGGACATGGCCGTGCGCGAGCGAGAACGCCTCCTCGGCGCGGTCGGGAGGCACTCCCTTGCGGGCCATGAGGTATAGCCCGGTCGCCAGGCCGGTGCGGTCCGACCCGCTCTTGCAGTGGATCAGCAAGGGATATTGGCAATGTTCGAACAAGTCGAGCAGGACGAGAAGCTCGCGTCGGGTCGGGCGACGCACGGGGCTCATCGGCAGGTCGTAGAACTCGATCCCGGCCTCGCGGGTCGCCTTGACCTCGTCGGCGTACCAGGAGTCGTCGTCCTTGCCTCCCCGGAGGTTGACGATCGAGCCGAGCTTGTGCGCGCGGATCAAGCCGAGCACGTCTCCCTTCGGTTGGGCGCTCCGATAGAGCACGCCTTCGTCGACGACCCCGAGGTTGCCCCGAAACAGCGGCCGGTGGAAATAGATCGCGAACGCGATGCCCCCGACCAGCGCGATCCCGAGCACGATCCGCCGGCGAATCGATCGGAGACGGCCGCGCGCATCGTGTGCGGTTTGAGGTTCCACGGCCGGAGTCCTTTCCAACGTTTGCCGCCGCCCCCTTCCTCGGGGCTCATGGCGGCACCAGTCTCACTCTATCTGCGAGGCCGGGGCGGTCAATGCCAGTTCGACGCGGCCCGGAAGCTGGTGGAGCGACCACGAGTCGCGCCGAAGGGCGGTCTCGGCGAGGTCGATCAGGTGGCGGTGATGGGTAAAGAACAAGACCTGCGTCTTTCGCGAGAGCTGCTCCATCGCACATAACGCGGCAGAGGCCCGGGCGTCGTCGAAGTGGACGAGGATATCGTCGACAATGAACGGCATTGGTTCGTGCTCGTCCAGGTGATGTTCGAGGGTGGCGAGCCTCACCGCGAGATGGAGGGCGTCGGCCGTCCCCTCGCTCATCCCCTCGACGGGGACGCTCTCATGGGGAGGCAAGGCACGGATGCCCCTCAAGATCGGGCTCGCTGCCTTCCCCGTCCCCGACGACTCGTCGACGAGTTCGACCCGCGCGAACGATCCGGCGGTCAGCGATGAGAAGAGGGCATTGGTGCGGGCGAGGATCGGTCCTTGGTTGCGCTGGCGATAGCTCTCGATCGCCTTGCGGACGATGGCCTCCGCCAGCCTGACTCGGGCGTATTGCTCGACCTTCGCCTCAAGCTCGGTGAGGTATTGCTGGATCTTCTCGTTCTCGACCGACGCCCCCTCCCCTCCCCCTTTCGCGGTGAGTTCGGTCCGGAGTGTGCCGACCGACTCGTTGAGCGATTGTAGGTCGGACCGGAGGCCCCGGACGCGGTCGGCGAGCGCTTCGATACGCGTCGGCAAGGTGTCGGCGTCGAGAGTCGCGGCCTCTCGGGCGAGGTCGTCGATCGACCCGTTGCCGGAAAGGTCATGTAGACGCGATTCTTCGTCCTGTACGAGGGCCGTGAAGCCTCGTGCTGCGTCGGAGAGCCGGACGGCCTCTGGCAACTCGTCCGACCGTTCTCTGTGGGCTTCGCGGCAGAGTTCGGCGAGGATCGCGGTCTGCCGGGTGATCTCGGCCTCGGCTTCATGGAGACCGCGCCGCTCAGCCCGGAGTTCCTGGCCGAGCGTCGTGGCGTGGGTGAGTGCGAGGTTGAGCGAATCGAGCACGAGATCGGGGCCTCGATCGTCCGATTCGATGCCAATCGTGAGGATCAACTGGCGCAAGTCATCGGTAAACGTCGTGATTTCTGTGTCGATCTCCGCCAAGGCGTCACGGAGCTTGACGACCTTCTCAGCGCTCTTCGAAGCGGCTTCGTGCCGATCGAGGGCGGCGTCGGATTCCTCGGGGCTCGCGTCGGGCCGCAGACCGAGCGGCGCAATCGCTTCGGCCCAGCGGGCTCGCCAGTCGTCGAGCGCGGCGGCGGTCTTCTGGGCCTCGATGCGGGCCTTGGCCAATGCGAGGGCCACCGCACCCCGGCCCGCCACGCTCTCGGCACGGGCGAGCCAGGCCGCAAGCGAATCGACCGAGGTGGGCGGCAGTTCGTTGAGGATGATGAGGATCGCGGAGATCGCGGAGATCTCGTCGTCGCACTTGCGGCGGATCGAGGCGGCCTCGTCGCGGGCCGTCGCGATCCGTTCGAGCGCGACGAGGGCGGTCTCGCGACGAGTCAGCCAGTCACGCATCTCGGCCGGGGGCAGAGGCTCGATGCCGGCCGGTGCCCAGATGCCGTTCCAATCGGTCGCGATCCGCTCGGCCCGAGACTGTGCGAGCGAGAACCTCTCAGCGGCGGCCTCCGAGCGTTCGGCGAGGTCGTGTCGCCTGGCGACCCGCTCGGCCCGCTTGGCGACCCGCTCGGCCTCGCTCCGGAGCAGGTCGGCTTGATGGTCGGCCTTCGCGACCGTCCGCTCGAACTCCGCTGCGAGGTCGGGGGCTGACTCGACCACTTCACCGCCGACCCACGCCTTCCGAATCCGACGCCATGCCTCATCGCGGTTGGCACGCATGTGATCGAGATCGGCCTGGCTGGGAGGGTTGCTGATCAGTCGATCGGTTTCGATCTCACGATCGGTGTCGCGCAAGTCGTCGGAGAGCGTGCGGAGTTCCTGGTCGAGGGCCTTCCGCTCCTGCTCTGACTCGTGCCACTCTCGTGAGAATCGAGCGACCGTCTCGGGCGAAGGAAATGGCACGCTTGACAGATCATCAAGTGAGCGTTTCCAGATCGGCAATGCCTGGAGCGACTTTGTTCCGGCCTTCTCGTGCTTCTGGATCTTGTCGAGAGCGGTACGATAGGTTTCATCGAGGTTTCCGAGCGCCTTGATCCGGACGATCAGAGCGTCGAGTTCATCGAGCACCTGCCGGGCGTTCCGATCGCGTTCAACCAACCCGCCCGCCGCCTGCTCGGCTTCGATCGACCGGACCCGCGTCTGGACTTCGAGGTCGGCCCCGAGGAGCACGCCGCGCTGGCGTCCCAGTGCAGTAATCGCGGGCTTGCGCTCTTTGGAAGTCCGCAACGTTGTGCCGTCGTCGAGCGACTTCGCGGGGTCGATCGCCTGAAGGAGGCTGAGCGTGAGGTCTTCGGCCTGTTGAAGTTCACGAGCCCGCTTCGGCCGGTCTTCGCGCGCCTTCCGGTAAGTGCCAAGCCGCTCTCGGAGGGCGTTGATCGATCCAGCCTGCTCGATCAGCCGGTCGGCAGACTCGATCGCCGCGAACTTCGCCTCGGCCTCTCCGATCGACCTGCGACGCTCGGTGGCCGCTGCGACGGCGATGGCGAGCGCCGTGTCGGCCTCAGACCGCCTCGTTGCGAAATCGGCGGAGAGAGGGACGACCGGGCCGAGGTCGTTGAGGGCGTCGCGGGCTGCGTTCCGTCGGGCGAGAATCGGCCTCGCCTGGTTCAGCCGCCCGAGCCGGTTCTGCTCGGCCCCGATCCTGTCGAGTTCCGCCTTGATCGCGTCGCGTTTTCGGATGGTTTCGTCGAGTTGATCCTGATTCGCCTTCCACTGTTCGCCTGAGAGCGAATCGAGTCGAGCCTGGTGCTTGGCGGCGTCGAGCTTGCTGAGCAGGCTGTTGATCTCTGGAACCCTCGCTGTCGCCGAGTACAGCTTCTTGGCGTCCTCTTCGAGCGAACGAAGCACACCGGGCATCTGAGAGAGCCCCGCGCCGCTGAAGAGGACCGTGCCGAATTCTCCGGTACCGCTGATGATTTCGTTGCCCCCCCTCGTGAGGTCAGCGAGGGTCGAGACGTAGAGCTTCTGGAACCGCTTCTCGCCCATCCTCGGCAGATAGCGGGCGAGTTGCGTCTCGTCGATGGGCGTCTTGTCGTCGGGCTGTAAGAGGGTTTTGTCGCGCCCTTTTCGGCGGAGGAAGCCCAGGCTTGATCCGTCCTTGCCCTGGAGGGTTGCCCCGACACGCAACTTCTTCGCGTCGTGAACGAAATCATATTCATTTTGGTGAGCGAACCCGAAGAAGAGGCATTCGATCGCCCTGAGCGCTGACGACTTGCCCGCCTCGTTCGGCCCGTGGATCAGGTGGAGTCCCGGTCCCTCGGCGGGGAATTCGAGCGATGCGTGAGTGAAAGGGCCAAAGGCCCGCAGGTCAAGCCGAAGGATCTTCATCGAAGGGGGCTCGCGGGGGGGATCAGCGGCGGGAGGGGGTCGCGTTCAGCTTGCTCTCGACAATCGGCCGAGCCGCGTCGAGAATCTCTCGGAGCCACTCAACGTCTTCGAAGTCGACTCGGTCGCGGCAGAGCAACTCGGCGGGAAGCTTCTTACGAAGTGATTCGAGTTCCTCGCTCGCGAGCTTCATGAGCGCGTCGGCGTCGCGGCGATAGTCGTCGATGGTCTCGATCAAGACCCCCAGCGCGTCGCCGCTCAGTTCCTCAACCTCACGAGGTTCGTTCGCCGTCGTTGCGATCTTGAGCTTCTCGACCCAGAGTCTACCTGAGCCGATCTGCAACGCCCTCGATCGCAGTTGCGTGATGAGTTCGGGTTGATCGGCCATCAGGTCAGCATGCGCGGCGGAAGGGCCGTGGACCTCGACCCGGACCACAAGCGTCCGGCCGTCGGCCTCGTCGAGCAGGCGGCCCGACTCGACGCTGAACGAGTCGAGCAGTCCGTCCTGGTCGGCTACCCCCTCGCCGTCGATCCGACACTTCTCCCAGCGGACCACGTCGAGCGGGCGGAAGTCGACCTCCTTCACCTCGCCCTTGTCGTCGACCGTCACCAGCAGGCATCCCTTGGCCCCAGTCTCGCGGATGTGACGGCCCTGGATATTGCCCGGGAACTCAATCCTTCCCGAGCGGTCACAGAGCGTCTTGCGTGTATGAACATGGCCGAGTGCCCAGTAGCCATACCCCTTCGATCGGAGCGTGTCGAGCGAGCACGGAGCGTATCGAGCGTGGGGTGACTTCTCGTCGCCGTCTGCGCATGTGTGGAGCATCCAGATATTGAGGAGTCCTCGGGTGGCTGACGGATAGCCCGCCGCAAGGTCGTCTATCACCTTCTGCTGCTTGAATCCCTGCCCGTGGATCATGACGCCCAGGTCGTCGATCGCAACCGACTCGGGGCCGTCGATGCTTAGGCGACGGATGGAGTCGGGAAAATCGAGGTTTCGCATCACCCGATTCTCGGCGTCGTGGTTGCCCCGGATGAGGTAGACCGCGATCCCGGCCTCGGCTAATTCTTGCATCCGCGCGATGAACCACAGACCGGCGCGGAAGTCGAGGCAGTCGCCGTCGTAAACGTCCCCGGCGATCAGAACGAACTTGACCCCCTCGGCGATCGCGAGAGTGACGAGGTTCTCGAGCGCGCGACGCGTCGCCCCACGGACCTCGTCGGCGGGTCCGTCTCCGGAGCGTCCCAATCCGCTTAATGGGCTATCGAGATGGATATCCGCTGCATGGAGAAACTTGAACATCAAAAGACCCCGCGACCGACCGGCGTCAGGAACCCACGCCAAAGCATACCGCGCAGGCGCGGGCCGACAAGTCCGATCGCGGGCGTCGGTAAGGGCCCGAACGGTGAGTGGTACGAAAGATGCCCTCACTTGAGAGCCGTTCGACCTGAATTTCCGGCCAGACCGTGCGGATCTGTAGTCGTTAAAGCATCAGAGACGGCGAAGGCCACGAGGTCTTTACCGCAACCAAGCAGCCAAGGGCCGTCGTCTGGCGGGCCATTTTTTTCGGCAAGACTGCCGCAAAGCGAGGCGGTGCCATCTCGATCTCTGAGAGATCAAGAAATTCTCGCGAGGCTCGCGCAAAGTTTGAAGCATATTGAAAAAAAAGAGTTGATTCATGTTGCTCTACCCAGGTCTAATACGTGCTGGCCACCCCACGCTCGCCGTTCTTGGAGCGTCCCTGGCCGTCCGAGATCCGGTTGATCTCCGATCCGAATCAACCCTTTTCGCTCCTGTACGCAGCGATCTGCTCCGCTTGGCCCCGATGACGATTCGCCTTCGACCTCATCTCGGACCTTCCTCGATCGAGTCATCCGCACAGGTCCCTAACTGACCAAAAGGTGCAAACATGCAAATGTCGATGAAGATGCGGAATCGTGCTGGTTTTACGCTGATCGAACTGCTCGTCGTGATCGCGATCATTGCGGTCTTGATCGCTCTGTTGTTGCCCGCCGTCCAGGCGGCTCGCGAGGCGGCTCGGCGGGCCCAATGCATCAACAATCTGAAGCAAATGGGCCTCGCGGCAGCCAACTTCGAGTCAACCAATCAAACGTATCCGCCGGGTTACGGACCCCAACCGCAGGACGGCGGGGCCGGCCGGTCCAACGTGCTGGTCCTTATTCTGCCTTATCTGGAACAGTCCGCGATGTACGGGGCGTTCAACCTCAGTATCAACATCAACCTCAATGGGGCGGGGACGGCCAACTCCACGGCGCAATATCAGATCGTGAGCGCCTTCAACTGCCCGTCGGACCCCAGCAACACGAAGCTTGATAATATTGGCTATGCGAACTACGTCGCCAGCCTGGGTTCGACCGCGAGTCAAGAGTTGGGGGCGGCGTATTCGTTCCAGGAATCGAACGGCCAGCGAGCCGGAATTTTCAACGTCACGATCGATCGGTCCTCGTCACAGTGGCTCGACCCGGGCATGACGCAGTTCAACCCAAACTATCGCAAGATCAGCCCGGTGACCATCGCCATGGTGACCGACGGCACGAGCAACACGACCCTTTTTTCCGAGACGAGGAAGTCTCACGCCCCGACCAGTAGCACGGTCGGCGGCTTCATCGGCGGAATTGACCCGTCCGATCCCTTGCAGGTTTACATTCTTGGCGTCGTGCTCGATAACCTCAATCCGCCGGTATGCACCGCGGCGAACCGCTACACGCGCATCGTCTATCGCGGCCAGCAGTATTATCGCAACCTGCCGCAAACCGGATATTACAACCACACATTCGTGCCCAACACCAAGCTGTGGGATTGCGGTTCGAGCAATTTCGTCCAGTCGCACAACGCGGCCCGTAGCTACCATTCCGGTGGGGTCAACCTCGCCATGGCCGATGGATCGGTTCGATTCGCCAAGGATAGCGTCAACCTTGTCACCTGGCAGGCGCTCGGCACGAGGGGCGGCGGCGAGGTGATCAGCTCCGACTCGTACTGAGCAGCCATCGTATCCGAGTTGATCGGGTTGGGGGGTCAGAGGTCTGGCCCCTCGTCTCATAGGGAGAGGGTTTTAATGCGTTTTCGACGAGTAGCGATCGGATGTCTGGGGTTGGCGATGATCGGCTGCGGCCAAGCTGAAAATCGTATCCCGACACAGGATGATTCGGAGCAAACGGCGTTGGGCGACGTTGCGGAGCTTTACCGACTCTATACGCTTGATAAGAAGAAGCCACCTGCCAGCATCTCTGATTTCAAGTCACTTGAGCAGATGAGCCCGATGGGCCTCAAGGCCCTCAGTACGGGCAGCGTCATCGTCAGGTTCGGTGCAACCATGAGCGACACCGACGAGGGACCGGCGAAGACGTCCTCGGACGACATACTCGCCTATCAGAAGGACGTTCCTCAATCTGGAGGCAAGGTCCTTATGCTCGACCGCACCATTCGCAAGATGACTGCCGAGGAATTCAAAGCCGCGAAACTCGCCGGAAGCTCATCTTCCACTATCCAGACTCCCAAGAAGTCGTAGGGTCGAACCCAACGACGGGTCTCGCTTGGCAAAGAACCTTCTTGACGGAGTCGGTGCTTGTCCACCGGCGCGGGCTGGCGTACTGTGGGAAGGATCGGCCTCTCTCTCGATTTCGAGCGTGGCCGATCCCCACCTGTCGCAAGGTCTGCCATGTCAACTCAAACGATTGCATGCCCGGCCTGCGGCCTGGATCTCGGCGTCGCACAATCGGTCCAGGGTTTCGACGACGACGTCTGCCCTGCCTGCGGTCACGGTCATTGGTTCTGGATCGAGCCGATCGGTGACGTCCAGGTCGTCCACCTCAAGGGGCGGGGGATCGTCACCGAGCAGAACGTGATGCGCGTGCTCGAACGGATGCGTAGCCTCATCCACGATCGCGGCTATGAGCGCATCCTGCTCGACTTCGAAGGCGTCACCTATCTTTCGAGCACCATCCTGGCCCGCCTCATCAACCTCGCCCGATTCGCCGCCGAACATCGCTCGCAGTTGAAGCTCGGCGGCGTACGCCCCGACGTCCAGGATATCTTCCGGATCGCCCGGCTCGAAAGCTTCTTCGACGTGTATCCGACCCAGGAGAAAGCCCTCGGTGGCTTCCTGCGTCCTGTCATCGACGACGGTCTGGTCCCCGACAAGTGCCCCGGCGATAACGTCTGAGAACGCAAGGACGCATCCCTCAATGCCGCGCCCGCCCCGATGGCTCAAGCGACTCCTCCTGCCCGCGTGGAACGGCGGCCACCGCTTCACGCGCAGGGCGGTCGACTATCTCGATGCCCTCCGACTCCGCCGGTTCGAGCGATGCGCCTGCTGCGGGGCGTTCGCTCCGATGCTCTACCGACGACGGATCATCCCCCCCCGCCTGGCCGAACTCTGGGGTCTGTCTCCCCGGCTGGTGGAGGCCTTCGCGCGGAAGGAGTCGTGCGCCTGCGCGGCCTGCGGTGCCAATCTGCGCGCCCGAAGGATCGCCCGGGTTGTCCTCGACCTCTACCCCGTCGGAGACCCTCCCGCCCTGGCTCGATCGCTCTCCTCCTGGGCCGAACATCCTGAGCCGCATCAACTTCGCGCCGTCGAGGTCAATCGCATCGACGGTGTCCACGAATGCCTGACCAAGCTTCCTCGGTTTATCTTCTCCGACTTCCGAGAAGACGTGCAAAGAGGTACTTACGCCCATGGCGTGCGTAACGAAGATCTTTGTTCGATGACGTTCCCCGACTCCTCGTTCGACCTGATCCTGACCTCCGAAACCCTCGAACACGTCCCCGACCTCGCCGCCGCCCTCGCCGATGTCCGCCGGGTGCTTGCGCCTGGAGGCCGGCATGTCTTCACGGTTCCTCTTCTACCGGGCGTCGATCGGACGTTCGCTCGTTCGGTCGTCGACGCCGACGGCAAGCTGCGCCACCTCACGACGCCCATCTGCCACCCGGGGGGGGATGTGGGTTATCCCGTCTTCACCGAGTTCGGTTCCGACCTGCCCGACCTCCTTCGCCTGATGGGCTATGAAGTTGAGGTCCACTTCGGTCCTGCCACCGAAGACGACGTGGCCCAGGTTTTCGTCGCCCGCAAGCCGGACTGATCGGCATTGAGAATGCGGGTTATCCGGGATGCGTGGTCCCTCCGCCCTGCCGCGCATCCCGGGAGTCGGCGAACAACCTCAAGCGGGTCACCAACGCACCACTGGGCCGACTCCTCGGCGAATGGGCTCGAACTAAACGCCCGTTCTCGTGTCGCAGACGAACCATCTTTCCCATCCTGCTGGCACGGTTGCCCAAATCGCCACGACCGATTCAAGCTGTGCATCTCGTCAGACCGATGGAAACCTCAGAACACGGTCGTCGGCCGGGTCGTTCCTCACGAGCCCGGGCCTAGAACGGTCGTCTTTGAGGTCTGATTTCATGCGCGGTGCCCTGATCAAATTGGCCTTGGGACTGATGATACTGGGCGGTTCGTCGGCCCGGGCGAGCTGGATTCATCATTTCGAGGTGCCGAAGCCTCCGCCCCCGACGTTGATGTCGTTCGCGAGCTTCCTCGCGGGAGGGCCGAGCCTTTGGTCTCACACGACCCCACGCATCCCGCGAGGGATGGCCCTATCGAGGAACGCTAACGGGTCGCTCACCTCGGGGCTGTTCCTTGACTTTCTCCTGTATCGGCGGGCGCTCGACTCCAGGCGATTCGATTGCCATCATCCGCACATCGGGCCGATCCTGGCGAGCTACTTGCCGCCCCTTCCGGCTTTGACCCCGCCGACACCGACACCGACACCGACCCCGACCCCGATACCGCATCCCCAGATTGTCGGCCCCCCCCCGCTCACTCGGCCCGCGACCCAGCAGGTGCCCGAGCCTTCGTCGCTCCTGATCGCCGGCGTACTGCTCGCGGGCGTGGGGTTTGTCAGGCGTCGACGGGGCTTAGCCTGAGCTATTCCCCTTCTCGACCCCGGCTGTTCCCGCGTAAGATCGTCAGCGACGAACGTCGGCGGCCGGGGCCGTGTCTGATGATTTGATCGACTTGCCGGACACGGAGCGAAAGGGACGATATGAGGTTCTATATCACGACGGCGATCGACTATCCCAATAGCCGCCCGCACATCGGTACCGCGTTCGAAAAGATCGGGGCTGACGTTCAGGCGAGGTTCCGGCGGATGGAAGGTCTGGACGTCCACTTCCTCATGGGCAACGACGAGAACACGATCAAGGTCTCGCAGCGCGCCGAGGAACTTGGTGTCGAGCCGAAGCCGTACGTCGACGATATGGCCCGCCAGTTCCAGGAGGTCTGGAAGGCGCTTGAGGTTTCGAACGACGACTTCATTCAGACGAGCGAACAGCGTCACTACATCGGCTGCCAGAAGTTTATCCAGGCCGTCTACGACGCCGGTGATATCGAGAAGAAAGCCTATCAGTCGCTCTATTGCGACGGCTGCGAGGAATTCAAGACCGCGAAGGAACTGGTCGACGGCCGTTGCCCGAACCACCCCAACCGCGCGCTCCGCGAGGTCGAGGAAGAGAACTACTTCTTCCGCCTGTCCAGCTTCGCCGACCGTCTGCTCGCCCATTACGACGCCAACCCCGATTTCATCCAGCCCGAGAGCCGACGGAACGAGATCGTCAGCCTGGTGAAGTCGGGATTGCAAGACGTATCGATCAGTCGTAAGGGCTTCACCTGGGGCATTCCGGTCCCATTCGACCCCGATCAGACGATCTACGTCTGGTTCGATGCGCTCCTGAACTACGTCACCGCGATTGGCTATGGGACCGATCAAGAGCGGTTCGAATCGATCTGGCCTGCCGATATTCATGTGATCGGCAAAGACATCACCCGATTCCACTGCGCTCTCTGGCCCGCGATGCTGATGTCAGCGGGCCTGCCCTTGCCGAAGCGCGTATTTGGGCACGGATTCGTCTATCGCAAAGACGAATCGACTGGCGAGATCGCCAAGATGAGCAAGAGCCTCGGCAACGCGGTCGAGCCGATGGACCTGATCCGCTCGTTCTCGGCCGAGGCGTTTCGGTATTACTTCATGAGCCAGTGCCCCTTCGGCGGCGACGGCGAGTTCTCCTTCGAGCGCTTCGCCGACGCCTACAATTCGGGACTCGCCAACAACCTCGGCAACCTCTACAGCCGCACCCTCTCGATGGCTGTCCGCTACTTCGATGGCGACCTCGCCGGGGCCTCCGCCATCGACGCCACCGCCTGGCGAGCCGGTCTCGACCTCTCGGCGCTCGTCGACGAGTTGCGATCGTTGATGAACACGTTCCAGTACAACGTCGCGATCCAGCGGATCTGGGCCGAGGTGCTTGACGCCGCGAACCGTTACATCCAGGTCACCGAACCCTTCAAGCTCGTGAAGACCGACGTCGAAGCAACCCGCGCCGTGCTGGTAAACCTCGCCGAGGCGATCCGAGTAATCAGCATCCTCATCAAGCCCTTCCTGCCCAGCACGGCCGAGACGTTCTACTCGGCGTTCAGCTTTGCCGAAGGGGCGGCATGGGAGACGGTCTCTTATTCCGATATTCTGAAACGCCCCGATATCGCCGACCTGAAAGTGACGGCCCCGCTCATCTCCGGCAAGCCCGCGCCGTTGTTTCCGAAGATCGAGACCAAGGCGGGGTGAGTTTCTCGGACCGCCACGAACGATCGAATCGGTGATCGCGCCTTGATCCTCCGTGCGTCTCGTAGAGAGGAGGTCGATCGATGCCTCAGATGTCACGGTTTGACGTCCTGGTCGTCACGCAAACCCTGGCCGGCAGTTGGCCGATGACTCGCGCTGCCGGGGGATGGGTGACACTCGGACTGGCCACGTTCGCGCCGAAACGGTCATGAGACGCTCACTCGCGGGGCGAGAGATTCATCTCGGACCGTTGTTCGATTGGATGGCTCGGAACCTGGTCATGATCGTGATCGGCATGGGCATTTTTGCCCGGCTGGTCGAGTATCTTCATAATCGCGAATACTGGTTGGACGAAACGTCGCTGGCGGCGAACGTGACCCAGCTCTCCTGGAAACACCTGCTCGGCCCGATGGGGTCGAGCCAGCTTGCGCCTTCGGGTTTCCTGGCGATCGAGGGGGGCCTCGCGAACGTCCTGGGCGACTCGCGTCGCGTGATGCGGCTCTACCCGATGGCGGGCGGGATCGCCGGGTTGTTCCTATTCCTTCGGGTCGCTGCACGGACCTTGCAGCCGAAGGCGGTGCTCCTGGCGGTGGCGATGTTCGCGGTCTCGGACGACCTCATCTACTTCTCGTCAGAGATGAAGCAATACGCGACCGACGTGGCTGCGGCCCTGGCCTGTTTGTGGATCGGCCTCTGGGCGTGCTCAGCCTCGGCGACGGCCCGCCAGTTGGTCGCCTTGGGGGCGGCGGGGATCGTGATCGTCTGGTTCTCACACCCCACGGCTTTCGTCCTGGCGGGGGTGGGGACGGTGCTCCTCCTGTCGGCCCTCCATCGCCGCGCCTGGCGGGAGTTTGCCGCGATCTCGGTGGTCGTCCTGGCCTGGCTGGTGAGCTTCGTGGGGGTCTACCTCACCTCTCGGAGCCAGCTCGGATATCGACGCGACATGTGGTCCTTCTGGGCGTTCGCCTTCCCGCCGATGCCGCCAGACTCGGTGTGGGATGCCACATGGATCGCGCGGCGGTTCCTTTATCTGTTCCTCAACCCGCTCGACTTCGCGACGCCGCTGGGTCCGAGGCTCTCCGCCCTGCCTGCGCTCATCTTCTTTGTGGTCGGGGTCGGGTCGATGGGGCGACGCAATCGGAAGGCCCTCGCCATCCTCATCGCGCCGGTGTTCTTCACGCTGCTGGCCAACGCATTCCATCTCTACCCGTTTCACGGCCGGCTCGTCCTATTCCTGATGCCGTCTCTCTTGTTACTAATCGCCGAGGGGGCGGCTGTCGTCATGACAACAACCCTGCACCGGGGGGTACGGGTAGCTATTTTATGCTCGTTGCTCTTGTTTCCAACCTTGCACGCGGTCTCTCAACTGGCCGGGCCTCGTAACCGAGGTGGTTTCAGCCCTTTCGGCGACCGCCGCTCGCCCGAGGTCGATCCGTTGATGTTCCCCTTCTGACGAATATCCACCCGCCCGAGCAGGAAAATTCCGCTCTTTTTCAGTCCGGCATGGGCCTTGCTATATCCGGAGACAACTTCCAACCCTTGATGAGGTGCGACGTCAGACTCAGCACGATTCGTCGATACGGACGGGTCTCGGCAGGGATCGGCGGGCCGCCTCGCCAGTAGGATCGGGGAGCGGGAATATCGACGGTCGAACCGTGAAACGTGGCGTTCTCTCCTTTTGAGAGACGTCGATCCGGTGACCGATCGCACCAGGAGGCTCAGATGACGACAGCACCAGGCGTTGAAGTGACCTTGTCGAGCGAACTCCTCCGTCACCTCCGCGCCGAGGCCAAGAAGCTCGGCGTCTCCCTCAACTGGCTCGTCGCCTCAATGGTCGTTGACACGGTTGAGTCCGTCGAACGGGCCCACGAGATCGTCGCCGCCTGAGCCGGCTTTCGCCTGGTTGACCGCACCCCTCTCATCCTCCAGAATGGTCTGGAAAAAGAGGGTTAATGATCTGTCTGCGGCGTACCCGGTTCGGCATCAGAACGATGATCGTCGGCGTGGCCTTTTCAGCGACCGCCTGTGCGGCACTATTCGTCTGGCTGCCGATTGTCTTTCGGCGGTCGAGGATCGATGCGATCCTCCGCGAGCGATATGCACAGTCCAACATTTCGAACGGTCTTCACCAGTACCGCCCGATCTTGAGCGATCTACGTCGGCTCAAGCTGCGGGATTACGACCGGCTCAAGAGCGACCCCGAAGCGGTCATCCGCCGACTCCTCCGCTCGGTCGAGGCCAGTTTCAAGGTCGAGGAGATCGAGAATGCGCCCGAGGGAATCGCGATCGAGTTCCTCGACGAGTGGCTGGAGGAGGTCGACTCGGTGACGCTGGCCCGCCAGGCTCGCCATCGCCTCTTCGGACTGGCAATCTGCGGCACGTTGTCCGATGATGTACGCCGGGCGATGGCCCGAGCACGGGTGCGAGCTCTCACAGCGCAACCCTCCGAGCCGTCGGAAAGCCTCCTGGGATGGGTGAGATTCATCGCCTCGATCGGCGGGCTTGAGGAGATCGACCTCCTGATCCAATTGCTCAACAGCCACGACCCTGTTCGCGTCGGGTTCGTCTACGGGTCGAATTTCATCGAGACCCGCTGGCCGGGCCTTATCGACCGGCTCCGACCTCGGCTAGACGTGGACCAGACAGCCTCGGAGACGCTCGCCCTGCCGGTGGTGATCGCGACGGGCGCGGGGCGTCGCGTGCTGCTCGAGTTCGTCGAGAACCCCAAGCGATCGACGGAGCACCGCCGGAAGGCCGTCCGGTTGCTCAAACGAGATCGCGGCAGACTGATCCTCCTGCTCGCGGCGTGCGACAACCCGAAGCGGCGACCGAGCATCGCCGCCCACTTCGGCGAGGACAAAGCGGTCAGTCCGTCGGTCGAATACCAAGGCAATCTCGATCAGACCCCGATCGCCGCTTATGCCCACGAAGCCGCCGACCCCGCCGACCCCCGGCCCGAGCTTCGTCGCTTGATCCACCACTATGACCAAGACTGCGCCCCGCCCTGGTGTAAGCTCGTGAACGAGTACGACGAGGTTGATTGGAAGATCCGACACGGGTCGTCGCCGAACCCCGAAGCCGATCGCGTCAGGGCCGAGCGGATCGTCCGGCGTCTCAGGCTTATCGAACCGATCGCATTACCTGGAATCGGCGGTTGGTCGACGGTGTTCGAGCAGAGGACATCGCCGGTGAGTTGGGCCGACTGGCTCTCCGCCTACGAGCAGACGGCCGACGATGGCGATCCACTCGACGTCAACGACTCCCGCCCGACGCCGTCGGCGTATCACACTGTTCCCGCGCAGATGCTTCTGCTCAAGGCCGAACGGACCGAGGAAGCCGGTCTCCTGATTGAAGTCATGGCCGAACAGGTTCGACACAATCCCAACAAGCTCTCCGCCCGCGACCCCGGGAGCGTCCGCACGCTCCGTCGCCGATTCGCCGTCAATTTCGGCTGGGATATCGAGGCTTGGCGGGCCTGTTGG
>JANXSY010000148.1 GCA_025356435.1 Isosphaeraceae bacterium
CCGGGCCGATGCTGGCTCGAAGGCAGTGACCTCGCCTACCCTTCGCCCACGCTCGAACGCCCTGACCGTCCTCCTCGCGCGTGACCCCTCTCTCGCCGTATACCGTTTGATTGATTGATACTGCATATCCAGTCCATCTCATCTTGATGAGAGAGTGGGGAGGGTCTGTCCATGAAGACTTTACGCAAAGCATTCACGCTGATCGAGCTGCTCGTCGTCATCGCCATTATTGCCGTTTTGATCGCGCTCTTGCTCCCGGCCGTCCAGGCGGCGCGAGAGGCCGCCCGCAGGTCACAATGTATCAACAACCTCAAGCAGATCGGCTTGGCCGCCCACAACTATGTGGGCACGTTCCAGGTCTTGCCGTTTGGCAAGGGTCTCTGTTACGGCTCGCAGCCGTTCTGCGCCAACACCTATCCCGGCGCGGCGAATTACGCTCGGTGGTCGGCCCATAGCCAACTCTTGCTCTATATCGAGCAGGGGAACCTCTATAACAGCATCAACTTCAACGTCCCCCCCGAGACCCCTGGCATGGGAGGAGACGTCGCGTTCATGCCGCCGTATACGAACAACAACCGCGAGAACGCCACCGCCTGCCGGTCTCAGGTTAACACCTTCCTCTGTCCCTCTGACGGCGGCAGCGGTTCCCTGATCGGCCTGTGGCCGGGCGGCAACAACTACCTCGGGAATCTGCAATCGTGGGCATGTGACCTGAGCGAGGGCTTCTCCTCGACCGTTGTGCCTGGCGAGCAGCCGCAGGGGATCTTCTATTACCGGAGCGCGGTGACGATGGCCAACATCACCGACGGCCTGAGCAATACTGCCTTCTTCAGCGAGAAGATCCGCGGGACCGACGCCAACGACCCTGACGCGCGGTCTGACTCGCTGATCATGCCGGGAACCTTCAGCCCGGTCCCCACCGGCATTGATGCGGTCTATGCGAACTGCCAGGTCTTAAGCCCGATGACCTCGCTCCGGCTCACCAAGCGGCAGGGGATGACCTGGGTGATGGGCGAGATGTGCTGCACGTCGTATAACCACGTCGCCCCGCCCAACGGCAAGACCTGTGCAGGAACGGGCTTCCCCGGCACGATGGCCAACATGCCGATGCAGGTGCCGCCATCGAGTCGACATCCTGCCGGCGTGAACACGCTTATGGGTGACGGCACCGTCCGGTTCATCAAGAGTTCGGTCTCCCTGCCCACCTGGCGGGCCCTGGGCACACGCGCTGGTGGAGAGGTGATTAGCTCCGATGCGTATTGATAAGAGAGACCGATTCGTGAACAGCCCTTGCTCACGACGGGGGGCGATCGCCGCGATTATTGCCGCGACCGCCCTCATCCTTCCCGCCTGCGGCGCACCGAACACCGTGCCAAAGGTCCAGGACGCGCGTGCCGCGCTTGAAACATCCCTGACGGCTTGGTGCGAAGGCAAGAAGCCCGGAGCGACCTCGCAGGCCGTGCCACCCATCCAGTCGATCGACACCGACTGGAACCATGGCCGCCAGCTCGGCTCGTTCGAGATCCTCCGCGATCAGCCTTCGGAGGGGGACAAGCGGTTCGTCGTAAAGCTGAAATACTTCGCCCCCCCCGCCGAGGTCGAGGCGGTCTTCGTCGTCGTCGGCTCCCCGCCAATCGCCGTCTTCCGCGAGGCGGATTTCACGCGAAGCATGAACATGGACAACAACCCGACCGCGAAGAAGAGGCGATAGAGCGGTTTTCGACCGGACGTCGCAGGCATCGTAGGCTGGGTTTGGACCCAGCACCATGAATCCTGGGAAATTGCTGGGTCTCGACCCCGCCTACGACCGCCCGAACAGCGACTCGATGGCGGGGTCATGCGATCGACGACATGACTTCCGCCCAGAGCGCCGGCGACACGTCGGATGGCCTCGATTGGAGGGCGATGGTCAGGCCCTCCTGGGGTGTGCAACCGATGACGAGAGCGATGGCCGCCCCGGCAATGGCCGGCGTTCGACTCATGCCGGCCCCACAGTAGACGAGCGTGGGCGTCCCGGAACGCAAGAGGCTCGTAACCGTCTCGACAGCCGCCCGCAACAGCCAACGAGGGTTGCCCGAGCCGTCAATCAGCGGGAAGCGGCAATGGGCCAACTCGCGGGGGAGCTTGGTGGGAGGCTCGTTCAAGGCGAGGTCGACCACGGCCAAGATGCCTAGCGAGAGGACACTTGGCACGTCGTGGGCATCGCCGGACATGCCCCAGCCAGAGCGGATAGCCGATGACACGTCGCACGGTGGGCGATCAACCTCCGACGCCGAACGGAAGGGGCTGGCGACACGCGCCGACGTGACGTGGTCCCAGCCTACGAGCGATTGGAGTCGACCTCGGGAATGGGACTCGGTCCTCAATGATATCAGAGCAAGCCGCTGCTCCAGCCTGGTTCGAGCCGCCTCATGAGGTTGGCGTCGTCGCGGCCCGCCATGCCGGATCGGGTGTAGGTCTCGTGGGCGCGGGCGAGGCGGTCGCGGTCGAGCGTCACGCCCAGGCCGGGGCCGGGCGGGATGGCCATGTGTCCGCCCTTGATCGCCAGCCGGGGGCCTTCGATGACGTCGTCCTCGTCGGGTAGCCAGGGATAGTGGGTGTCGCTGGCCATCGTCAGTTGGGGGATCGACGCGGCGAGGTGGATCATCGCCGACATGCTGATCCCCGCGTGGTTGTTGCTGTGCTGGCTCATCGTCCAGCCCGCCGTCTCGCAGATCGGCCCGAGCGCCTGACAGCCTGCGAACCCGCCGAAGTAGTGGTGGTCGGCGAGCAACACGTCGATCGGCTTCACCCGGAACGCTTCGGGGAGGTCAGCAAATCGGGTCACGCACATATTTGTGCTCATCTTGAGGCCCGTCGCGCGACGGACCTCGGCCATCGCAGCCTGGCCCCTGACGGGGTCTTCGTAATATTCGAGGTTTAGCGGGACCATCGCCTTGCCGATCCGCTCGGCCGTCGCCGGCTTCCAGCGCCCGTTGGGGTCGATCCG
Source organism: Isosphaeraceae bacterium (assembly GCA_025356435.1). Lineage (GTDB taxonomy): Bacteria > Planctomycetota > Planctomycetia > Isosphaerales > Isosphaeraceae > CAMFLR01. The sequence goes on from JANXSY010000148.1 coordinate 2,990, forward strand.
CAGCAGCGCCTCGGGGCCGAGCTTCGCCGCCATCGCCCTCATCGCTTCGAGTTCGACGTCGGGAGCAAGGACGCCCCCCTTGAGCTTGAAGACGCGGAAGCCCCACTGATCGCGGAACTTCGCTGCCATCTCGGCCATCGACTCGGGCGTGCGGACCTCGCCCCAGGCGTCGATTGGCCGGCGTGGGTCGAGGCGATGGGGGTCGCCAAGGACGATTGGGTTGTCGGCCGCATAGCGAAAGAAGAGGTACGCCGCAAACTCGACCGACTCACGCACCGGCCCGCCGACTAGCTCGCAGACCCGCCGCCCTGTCGCCTTGCCGCAGGCGTCGAGGCAGGCCAGCTCGATCCCGGCATAGCAGCCCGGCGAGAGCGCAAGTAGCTCTCGTGCGAACCCGCGATAGGCGAACGCATTCTTGCCGACGATGATCGATCGAGCCTTTTCCAACGCGGCCGATGCCCTTCGGCCTCCGACCGTCTCGCCGAGGCCGACGACCCCACCATCGGTCTCGATCTCGACGATATTCCGCAGGAAATAGGGTCCGTGACACCCGCTCGCGTTGAGGAGTGGAGGGTCGGGCAGCGCGATCGGCGTGACCTTCAGCCCTGTGATCTTGAGCGGGGCCTTCCCCTGCCCCGCGAGCGCCGAAGGCCCGGCCATGAGGCCGAGCGCGGCGAGTCGGAACCAGTTGCGGCGGTGGTGCGTCATGGGCGCGGTCTCTTCGTGGTCGCCGATGCTCAGGCTTGACGACCACGAAGTCTACACCAACCGATCGGGCGATCCTATGGTGACGTCGTCGAGGGGCGATTCCCTGGTGGTGGCGACATCGGCACGGGCTTCTGGGACGGCTTCTTGCGGCGGAGGAC
>JANXSY010000212.1 GCA_025356435.1 Isosphaeraceae bacterium
CCCCCCCCCCCCCCCCCCCCCCCACGGAGGGGGGAGGGGAGCAGAAAGCCCTCCGGGAGCGAGGCTTACCGTTCGTTTCGCGGCAGACGGGCCAAGCGTGTAAGCTCCGTAGGCTGGGTCTGGACCCAGCTCCGCCTTCCAAAATTCAAGATGCTGGGTCCAGACCCAGCCTAGGATGTCGATAAGTTGGCCTTTCTGGCTGACCTAGCTCGCTTCCAATTGCCCGCAGCCGTTGCTACCCGCCTTCAGGCACTCCTTGACCTCCAGGACAGCGGTCGGCCGCTCACCGTAGACGAGCAGGGCGAGGCCGAGGGGTTGGTCGATCTCGCGGAGTTCCTGGCGATTTTGCGAATGCGGGCGGCTCCGTGAAAGACATCACCGTCGCTTGGCGCGCCAAGGTCGTCCTCCGGGCGGCGAACCGCTGCGAGTATTGCCAACTGTCGCAACTCGGGCAGGAGGCGGCGTTCCACGTCGATCACTGCGCTCGCGACCAGGCGTGAGGTGGCCTTGGGGCCTAACGACGCACTCCCGCGGCCCCTCGGTAGGTTGTCATTTTGCTCCTCCCTCCCTGCGACAGTTCACGCCAGTAGCTTCGAGATCACCTTGCCGGCGACGTCGGTCAGGCGGAAGTCTCGGCCCTGGAAGCGGTGGGTGAGTTTGGTGTGGTCGAGGCCAAGTTGGTGGAGAATCGTGGCCTGGATGTCGTGGATGTGGACGCGGTCTTCAACCGGGGCGAAGCCGAAGTCGTCGGTGGTACCGAGGTTCAGGCCGGGCTTGATACCGCCGCCGGCCATCCACATTGTTGAGGTGTCAATGTGGTGGTTGCGGCCGACGTTTTCGCGGATCTCGCCCATCGGAGTCCGGCCGAATTCGCCTCCCCAGACGATCAGGGTGTCGTCGAGCAGGCCGCGCGTCTTGAGGTCGGTGACGAGTGCGGCCATCGGGCGGTCGATGTCTCGACAGACGACGTCGAGGTCTTTGTTGAGGGTCTGACCAGGTCCGCCGTGGTGGTCCCACTCGGTATGATAGAGCTGGACGAATCGTACACCTCGCTCGACCATCCGCCGCGCGAGCAGGCAATTGTTCGCGAATGACGCCTTGCCCGGCTCGGCACCGTAGAGACTCAGCGTCGCCCGCGACTCTTTCGAGACGTCGATCAGTTCGGGTGCGCTGGTCTGCATCCGGAACGCCATCTCGTAGGCGGAGATCCGGGTCGCAATCTCGGGGTCGCCGGTCGCTTCGAGCCGCTGGAGGTTCAGCGCCTTGATCGCGGCGACGGTGCGTTGCTGCCTTGAGTCGGAGACACCTGAGGGGCTGGAGAGGTTGAGGATCGGGTCGCCGCCCGAGCGGAGCGGAACGCCTTGTTGCGAAGTCGGTAGGAACCCGCTCCCCCAGTTGACCGACCCTCCGCGCGGTCCGCGAGGTCCGGACTGGAGGACGACGAAGCCGGGCAGGTCGCGCGACTCGCTGCCGATCCCATAAGTAATCCAAGACCCCATGCTCGGCCGGCCGAATTGGGTCGAACCGCAGTTGGCGAAAAGCTTGGCGGGGGCGTGATTGAAGACGTCGGTCGCGACAGTGCGGATCATCGCGACGTGATCGACCACCTTCGCGAATTCGGGCAGGAGTTCTGAGACCCAGCCTCCCGCCTCTCCGTGTCTGGCAAACTTCCGGCTCGTACCTAGAAGTTTGGGACGCTCTTTAGAGAACGTATCCATAAAGGCGAACCGGCGTCCAGCGGTAAATGACTCGGGAATCGGCTCGCCCGACCGCTTCAGAAGCTCGGGCTTGAAGTCGAAGAGGTCAAGCTGGCTCGGCCCGCCCGCCATGAAGAGGTAGATGACGCTCTTGGCCCGCGCAGGGAAGTGGCCCGGCTTGGGGCCGATCGCGTCTCTGGACGGTTCCGACCCCGACGACTCGCCATTGAGGAGCGTCGAAAGCGCGATCGAGCCCAGGCCGACGCCGCAGTCGCGGAAGAAGTGACGGCGGGTGCGTTCGAGGAGGTGAGAGTTTGTGATGGTCATATCCAACGTCTCTGTTATTCGCGAGTGATCGCTTCATCGAGGTTGAGCAGCACGCGTGCAACGGTCGTCCACGAGTCGGCATCGACCCCGCCTTTACGTTCCTCGACGAGGAGTGCGGCGATCGTCCGGGCTTCGCGATCGGTGGCGGGCCGGCCAAGGCAGGTGCGAAAGAGGTAGTCGATCCGGCCTCCGTCGTCCGATCCACCTTCGCGACAGACCCGAGCGGCGAGGGCTGAGGCGCACTCGACGAACGAGGCATCGTTGAGCAGCGTGAGCGCCTGGATCGGGGTGTTCGATCGGTTACGACGGGTGCAGGTCTGCATGGAATTCGGCGCGTCGAAGGCCATCAGACCCGGGTGGGGCGTGGCGCGCCAGAAGAAGGTGTAGAGCCCGCGCCGATAGCGATCGGGGCCGGTGCTCGGGATCCAGGCTCGCCTCATCTGGCCGAGGTTCATCACGCCGTCAGGTTGCGGCGGGAAGACGCTGGGGCCACCGATCTTGGGTGCGAGTAGGCCGCTCTCGAACAGCGCCGCATCTCGGATCGCCTCGGCGTCGAGCCGGAGCCGCGATTGCCTTGCCAGGAGCCGATTCCCAGAGTCAAGTCGGTCGAGTTCAGGCCGATTGATCGAAGATTGACGATAAGTCGTCGACGTGACGACTTGCCGGTGCATCGCCTTGAGGCTCCAGTTCCGCGCGACGAGTTCGGTCGCCAGCCAGTCGAGCAGCTCGGGATGACTCGGCGGCATACCCTGGGTGCCGAAGTCATTCTCGGTCTCGACCAGTCCGCGACCGAAATACGACTGCCAGAGTCGGTTGACAGTGACGCGAGCCGTCAGTGGGTTGGCCGGATCGACCAGCCAGCGGGCGAGGTCGAGACGGTCGGGCTTGACCGGATTTCTTGGCACCAGCGGCGTCAAGACGGCAGGCACACCGGGCGAGACCGAGGCCCCTTTGCGGGTGAAATCGCCACCGATATGGATCGTGGTGGGCCGCGGTGTCTTGCGTTCGCGGACGACGAGCGAGGTGTCGAACTTCGTCTCCTTCGCACGAAGCGCCTTGAGCGCAGCGTGCTCGGATTTATATTCGGGACGGGCGGCGAGGAGGAGTTCGGTCAGCAACCGCACCTGATTCTCGGTCCGCTTCTCGACGGGCCGGTCGAAGGCGTTCTTGATCTCAGGAGGCTGGTCGACCTTGATCGGTTGGGGGAGGGTCGACTCCCACTGGACGAGTTTCGCGGCGATCTCGGAATGATCGGCCTTGAGCCTGCGGTGAGTGGCGACGATTTCGGCACGGACCGCTTCGCGACGGGCCTGCTCGGCGTCGGTGGCGAATTCAATCTCGGGCTCGTCGACGCTGTTGAAGAAGGCGAAGAGCGAGTAATAGTCTCGCTGGGAGATTGGATCATATTTATGGTCGTGACACTGGGCACAGCCGATCGTGAGGCCGAGGAACGCGGTCGAGGTGGTCGAGACGCGGTCGTCGACGGCCTCGACGCGGAACTGTTCGAGGTCGATCCCCCCCTCTTGATTGAGCTGGGTGTTGCGATGGAAGCCGGTGGCCACCTTCTGGGCCAGGGTCGCGTTCGGGCGGAGATCACCCGCGAGCTGGTCGGTGAGGAAGTCGTCGAAGGGCAGGTCGCGGTTGAGGGCATCAATGACCCAGTCGCGATACTTCCAGATCGAGCGCGGGGCGTCGATGCTGTAGCCGTTCGAGTCGGCATAACGGGCGATATCGAGCCAAGGGCGTGCCCAGCGCTCCCCAAAGTGGGGCGATGCAAGCAGCCGGTCGACGACCCGATCATAAGCGTCGGGCCGACGATCCGCGACGAACGCCGCAACTTCGCCAGCCGTTGGTGGCAGGCCAATCAGATCAAGGCTGACGCGGCGGATCAAGGTCGCGCGATCGGCCTCGGGCGAGGGAGAGACGTTGTTGAGATCGAGCTTTGCCAGAATGAATGCATCAATCGGATTCGCGACCCAGTTCGCCTTCGAAACGGTTGGGACCGGAGGCCGTTTCGGGGCGATGAAGGCCCAGTGGGTCTCGCTGAGCCGGGTGGCCGCTTCATCGCCGGGAGCGTCGGCACCCTCATCGATCCAGGCGCGGAGTGTGGCGATCTCGGCATCGGAGAGCGGCGCCCGCTTCCACGGCATCCGCGGCGTTGCCCCTTCGCCGAGGATCGCATCGATCAGCGAACTTTCATCGGAATGGCCGGGCACGACCGCCGCGCCGGCCTTCCCGCCCTTGATCGCAGACGCGGCCGTATCGAGCCGCAGACCCCGCCTTGGCCGGACTTCTCCGTGGCAAGAGACGCAATGCCTGGCGAGCAGCGGTTTGACCTCGCGCGTGTAATCCACGCGCGGGACCAGACTCATTCCGAGAGAAGCCAGCACGAGGGCGAAGTTCATGAGAGAGGCTCGACGAGGAGACGGGTCGTCTGAACGGCTTGCGGATCGGTCGGAAATGCTACAAGAAAGGGAATCGGTCAGATCCCCGCCAGCCGTTCGCGGGAGTCTCCAAACTCGGGGAGTTTGACGCCGAACTTGTCCATCAACGAGAGATAGAGGCTGCACATCTTGCGGTTCGACTTGCCGCGATAGTCGAGCACCCGACCTGATTCGAGCTGGCCGCCGCCTTTGCCGAGGATCACGAGCGGGAGCTGCGAGTTGTCGTGGCCGCCCGACATCATACTCGAACAGAAGAGGAGCATCGAGTTGTCAAGCGCGGTACGTTCGCCCTCCTGGATCGCGTCAAGCTTGCGGGCGACGTAGGCCACCTGCTCGACGAAGAACCGGTTAACCTTGAGCCAGTCAGCCGAGTCGGTGTGCGAGAGCAGGTGGTGGATCATATAGTCGATGCCGAGATTCGAGAACCGAAGCGACGAGTGATCATTATTGAGCTTGAGCGTGCAGAACCGGGTTGTGTCAGTCTGGAACGCGAGGACAAGGATGTCGCACATCAGCCGCATATGCTCGGCGATGTTCTGGGGGACGCCATCGGGCGGGCGGGGGATGTTTGGTGCGGCCAGGGTGGGTCGCCAGCCTTGCAATTCTTGATCCTTGCCAGCGCGTTCGATCCGCTGCTCAACCTCGCGTACCGAGTTGAGATATTCGTCAAGTTTGACGCGATCAGAGCGACTGATCTTGGCACGGAGCGAACCGGCCTCAGCGCGGACGGCGTCGAGGACGCTGCGGTCGCTCTGCTGGTCGTCGTCCTTGAAGAGACGGTCGAAGGCGAGCGCAGGGTAGAGTTCAAGCGGGGTGGGGGAAGTCGGCGAACTCCAGGAGATATGCGAACTGTAGAGCATCGAATAGTTCTTATGTACCGCCGCCATCGACGGCTCGCAGGCCAGCACGAGGCTGGGGACTTTCGTCAGCCGGCCAATCCTCTGCGCGAGTACCTGGTCGACGCTTGTGCCCGACAAGATGGCCCCGCCAGAGGCGAGAGGCGCGCCCGACAGCAGGTTGCCAGTCTGTGAACTGTGGATATTGCCCTTCGTCGCCTGTTCGTTGTAGAGGCCACTGATAAAGAGAAGCTTCTCTCGGTGGGGGGCGAGCGGTTCGAGAACCTTGCCCAGGGTCATCGCGTTCCCGGCCCCTTTAGCCCACCACTCTTTGCTGTGAAAGCCGTTGCCCGCGAAGAAACAGGCGAACCGGACCGGGGCCTGGCCCGTGCGAATCGGCTCGCCGCCCCAGGCGCGAAGCGACTCGAACCAGGGCAGGGCCATCGAGACGCCGAGGCCACGGAGCATGGTGCGGCGAGTGAACCCATCGGAGGGAATCGAGCGGTCGACGTAGGGCATGGTGGGCCTCGGGGCAGGGATTAAGGGTTGGTATTCTCTTGATCCAGGGGCGATTCGAGGCCCCGACGTAGCCGGAACTGGGGACTCTCGACGACCGCGATGATGGCGGCCTCAATGTGATATTGATTCGCGGCGAGCTTCGCCCGGATCTCGGCGAGCAAGGGTTCGTCGGAGAGCTGGACCGACCGGCCGAGCGAATATCCGAGCAGCTTGCGGCAGAAATGCTTCACGAACTCGTCGCGACGATGCGAAAGGACATAATCACGCAAGCCCGAGATGTCGGCGAACTCGGTTCCGTCTTTGAGGCGGACCTTGGTGTCGATCGGCCGTCCGGCGAGGTCGTTAATACGGCGGCGGCCGATGGCGTCGAACGCTTCAAGCGCGAAGCCGAACGGGTCGATCCGATCGTGGCACTTCGAGCATGACTCGATCGCGCGGTGCTTCTCGGTGACCTGACGCATCGTGAGGCCGTTGGTGTCGAGTTCGCTCTCGGGCAGTAGGGGGACATTCTTGGGAGGCTTGGGCAGCTTCTCGCCGAGCAGCATCTCGGAGAGCCAGTTGCCTCGGAGGATCGGGCTGGTGCGTGAGGCCCCCGCCTGCTTCGAGAGCAACGTCGACATGCCGAGGATGCCCCCCCGGCCCAGGGCCTTCACGCCATCAACCCGACGCCAGTCGGGACCGGTGACGCCAGGGATTCCGTAATGCTTGGCGAGCGCCTCGTTGACGAAGGTGTGGTCGGCGTCGAGCACGTCGAGGAGTGAACCGTCGCGGCCGAAGAGGTCGACGAAGAACCGGACCGACTCTTCGTACATCGGACCCCGGAGGGCGGCGAATTGCGGGAAGACTTGCTCGCTCTTCTCATTGTGGATGTCAAAACCACGGATATCGAGCCACTGGCAGGCGAACTCGGTCGCGAACGAACGGACCTTGGCGTCCTTGAGCATCCGCCGCGTCTGGGCCGCCATGACGGCGGGTTCGTGCAGCCTGCCTTCGGTCGCGAGCCGACGCAACTCGTCGTCAGGCATTGAAGACCAGAACATATAACTCAATCGGCTCGCAAGTTCCCAGTCGGAGACCGGTTTCGGCTCGGCGCTTTCGGCTGGCTGCTCGGCACGATAGAGGAACGATGGAGCCATCAGCACCCGGGCGAGCGTGAGCCGGAATGCGGCTTCGTGATCGAGGTCTCCCTTGCGCAGATGCGCATAGAGGGCTCGCAGACCCGCCGCTTCGTCCTTGGTCAAAGGGCGTCGATAGGCCTTGGGTGCGAAATCCACCAGGGCATTCAGGTGCGCCGGCTCCGTGTCGATAAGACGCTTCTTGAACTGTTCGGAGCGGGCCTTGATCGGCTTGCGGAGCGGTTCGAAGATCCGAACGTCGCCGTCTTGTGTGACGTATTCCATGAACTGCCCGTAGGCTTCTTGCACCCTGAGGGCATCCTGGCTGACGTATCGCAGCTCGTCCCAGAGCCGGTCGAGACTGCGATGTTCGGACTCGTCGAGCATCAACCTTGAGAGTGCCTCATCGTCGCGATGAAAGAGGACGACTGTGACAACTTCGTCGATCGGCACGATCTTCGAATAGCAGAGCGCGGCGGGAAAGATGCGGCGGAATTCGTCGAACGATTTCTGGACGTGCCGCTTGGCTTGGCTTTGATCCCTCACCAGGATCGGCAGACCCGCAGCTAGTCCCGGAGCGATCGGCCCCGAGCCGATGACCACTCTTGCTTGTGCACTTCCCTCGGCATCTGCCTGCGAGGCTGTCACGACGAATTCACGTCCCGACGCCAGGTCGGCGGGCAGACGCATCTCAATGATCTCCGATGCGCCTGCAAGCAGACTCGTCGGGTCGAGCGGTCGTCCCGAGGGATGCGTGCCGAAGGCATGGGGAGATGCCTGACTCTCGCCTTTTGCCTTGATCTCGGCGGCGAGGCGGGCGAAATCAAGCCGCCCGAGCAATGGGCCGTCGAGAGAGGTGAGTTGCTGATACAAGGCCGCGTCGGGGCCGTCTCTCTTCTCGGATAGGGGTTGGGTCAGCAATACCTGCACATCCTGAGCGAACTTATCGCGTTCGACCCGGGTCGGCCGCTCTCGCCAGCGATCGAGGGACGAGCCTTTCGGAATGTTCGCAATCGGCTTGTTATCATTCACCGATGTGGCTTCGGTGTAAAATACCCAGATGTCGCGATTGCCCAGTGTGTCGGCATGCGGGTTGGCAGCGTGAAGGTCGCCCGAAACGTCGCGTGCGAGATTCCACCTTCGCTTCAGTCCGGTCTGTTCCTGGATGCTCAGGTCAATCTCGGTCAGGTCGCACGAATGATTACCGTCGCGAGCGCCAACGACGATCGAGAGCAGATCACCAGGGAGAAGAGGGAGATCTTCGATCGGGTCGATCTTCGCAGCCTTTCCCAGGTCGAGCGATCCACCCGCGAGCTGTCGACGCTCGCGGCCTCGGCGTCGGTCGAGCGACCACGTCACGCCGTTGCCGCAGGCGGAGTGGGAGTGAGCGACGCGGGCCTCGACGCGAGCGAAGCCCTCGACCGGGCTTCGCCAGCCGATGGCCACGTTGAGGGTCGGCGACGGATGAACTGCGACACTGTGCGGCTTAATGGTTCCAGGGATATAGACTGACTTATCGGACGGATTGGCAGAGACGTTCGGAGTTGCAGCCGGTCCCCACGTCTTGACGAATCCGAAAGCCCCCGCGCTTTCCGTCCGTTCTGTAAAGAGACCCTCAAGATTCAGAGTTCCCTGACGGATAATGCCAAGGTAGTCGAACCACGCGGAGAGCATGACGGGATCGAGATAACGCTGTTTCGCAAGCGCATCGGTGTCGACCACCGAAGGCCCGCCCCGAGCGTCGTCGGCCGCCATGAGATATTTCGCACCCTCAGCGAACGTCCGGCGTTTCGCCTCTCGCCCACGCAGCCCATCCGGCACGTCTCGGAGCAGGATCGGTGGTCGACCAGGCGACTCCAGGCGGGGTTGGTTCCACTCGATCAGTCCACCCACACCACCGGTCCCCGCGTCCCGCGTCACGAGCCGGACGACGACCTCGGATTCGTTCGCGCCAGGGGTCAACTTGATCCGGAACGTCTGCGATTCGACGACCGGGACCACCGGCTCCATCCAGGGCTTGAAGTGGGCGACACTGTTGAACTTCGTGAGCGCGGCCTGCCACTGACGGATCTCTGCGGCGAGTGCGGCCACGTTGTCAGGTCCGGCCGTCTTCCAGCGTACCCGGAGCGAGTCGATTAAGGCCGACGGTTCGTTGCCGTTGAGTACATCCCACACGGTCTGCATATATTTGGGATTGAGATGATGATCAATCGCGAACTGGGCCGCCGTCTTGCCACTCTTGGGCTTGAAGTCGCGGAACTTGATTGTGGCTGAAAGATAGGCGTCGAGCGGGATGCGACCACCGGCCTCGGCGAGGATATCGAGCCCTTGAAGGTTGACTCGTCGGGAACCTTCGGAGTCTGTGTATCGGCGATAGATGTCGCGAATCTGGGTCGCGATCTCGTCGGTCCAGTCGCGCCGGGTGCCCCCTTCGGAGTAGCGAAAACCGTCGGGCAAGAGGACGGCGTGAGAGGCGATACCCTTGGCGGCGGTCGCGTATTTGTCGAAGAGGGCAGGGGACATCGCCATCGCCTCGCCGACGTTCGTGAACCCCTCGCCCGCCGCGCCATCGACGGGAAACTCGCGCGCCGGCTTGAGGTCGACACCGGTAAGGTCGCGCACGGTGTTGTCGTATTCGACGTTGCTCAGCCGCCTCAGGACGACCGCGCCGGGGTCGCCCGCGTTGGCCATCGCCTCGGCATCGAGGAAGCCCCGCGCCCAACCGCGAAGTTCCTTCCGCTGAGCGGTCGAAAGCTGCGGACTCTTCTTTGGCGGCATCTCGCCGTTGTCGAGCATCTCGACGACTTTCTGCCAGACGCGCGGAGACTTGCGGACATGATCGAGCTTCGTAAAGTGTTCGAGATCGAGGTCACCCTCTTGCTTCTCAGTCGAATGGCACTTGAGGCAAAACTGCGCCATGAGCGGTCGGGTACGACCTTCGAATGACTTTGCCAGAAGGGCGAACGAGGCAGGCTCGTCGGCGCGACTGGTCGCAGCGATCAGGGTCACGAGTGAGAAGAGAACCAACGTGCGCCTGCCGATCATTCGCCGCTCCTCAAGGGTTCGCGATGGCTCTCAATGTGCCGACGCAGTCCGTCGCCGGCCGGTGCGATCTCCCCCGCGCGGAGGGCGTCGATGATCTGCTGGTGAGTCTCGATCCCTTGCTTCCAGCGGGCCATTTTCACGCTCTCGCGGAACCGCCCGAAGAAGACGGCAAGCAGATCACCAAAGGCGAGCAACGGCGAGAGGCCGCTGGCTTCGATCAAACCTCGGTGGAATGCGATATCAAGCTCAACCCACCGACGCAGGCTACGTGCCCGTCGGAGACTGTTATTGATCGCATTGAGCGACTCATAGATCGACGCGTCCTCCGCCATCCGACGCGCGACGTGGGGCAAGACGCCGGTCTCGATCAAGACGCGTGTGTCGATAAGTTCGTCGGAGGGGACACCCTGGAGCGCCGGGTGGAAGCCGAGATATTCGGTGACGCGGGCCATATCGACGCGGCCGACGGTCAGTCCCCGGCCCTGTCTGGCCTCGACGATCCCGATGAATTCGAGCGCTTTGGTCGCCTCGCGGAGGCTGAGGCGGCTGACTCCGAAGCGCTCGGCCAGCTCGGTCTCGGTCGGCAGCCGGTCGCCCGACTTCATATTGGCCGCGACGATGTACGACTTGATCTGCGTCGCGACCACGTCGCGGAGCTTGTCGCGTTTGATGGTCTTTACCATGACGTGTCGATTATCCCGATGATTTCCCACAGCACGATTGCCAACCGCGCGATCGCCCATTAGATTATCAGACAATCTCGTCAACGATCAATGGCCGTGGCCCGATTCTCGCCTCTTGGCGAGACGCTCGGAGAGACTTTCATGAAGGTCGTCGTCACCGACTCTACGTTCCCGAACCTCGAAGTCGAGGAGGGGATCTTGCGGCCCGCCGGGGTGGAACTGGTCGGCGGCCAATGCAAGACGGTCGAGTCGCTGATCGCTCTCGTGGCCGACGCTGATGCCGTGATTACCCAATTCGCTCCCATCACGGCGGACGTCATTGCGGCGATGCGGTCGGCCCGCGTGATCGTGCGATACGGCATCGGTGTCGACAGCGTCGACCTCGACGCCGCGAGGGCAAAGGGCATCCCTGTCTGCAACGTGCCCGCCTACTGCATCGACGAGGTGGCCGACCACACACTGGCGTTCCTGCTCGCGACGACCCGGCAGGTTGTGACCAACACAGTGCGGAATCGCCAAGGGACGTGGGGCCTCGCCACCCCCCTCGACCGGATGCTCACGCTCAAAAACCTGACCGTCGGCGTGGTCGGATTCGGGCGAATCGGGCGAGAGGTCGTCGCACGTCTGCACGCGTTCAAGTGTCGCGTGCTCGTGCATGATCCGGTTGTCTCGTCATCCGAGATCGAGCGCGCGGGATGCACTCCCGTCGACCTAATGACGCTGTTTGCTGAGTCCGATGCGGTCACGCTGCACTGTCCATCGACGGCGCAGACCCGGGGCATGATCAACAGCGAATCGCTCGCGACGATGAAAACGGGGGCGATACTCATTAACGTCGCTCGCGGCGATCTCGTTGATTCGAACGCCCTCACGCGAGCCTTGCAGACGGGGCACCTCTCCGCCGCGGCGCTCGACGTTTTCGCTCCCGAGCCGATCCCGGCCAATCATCCGATCCTCCAGATGGACAACGTGATCGTGGCGTCGCACATCGCTTCGGCGAGCGTCCCGGCCGTGCGATTTCTTCGCGAGTCGGTGGCCAACCTGGCGCTGATGGCCGTGCGAGGCGAGTCGCTGCCGAACGTTGTGAATGGAGTCGGCGTGGGGCCGGCCTCATGAACGCGCTCGTCACCGGCGGCAGTGGCTTCATCGGGACCTGGGTGCTACGCGAACTGATCCGGCGCGGTCTGCGACCCGTCGCGTTTGACGTGAAGCCGAACCCCGCCCGCTGGCAGTCTGTGCTCGGAGTCGATGCGAATCAGGTCTCGTTCGTCGAAGGTCGTCTCACCGATTTCGGTCACTTGCGAGACGTGATGGCTCGCTTTGACGTGACTCACCTCATCCATCTTGCTGCGCTACTGACTCCCGCCTGCCAGGCAGACCCGCTCGAAGGATGCCGCGTGAACGTGCTCGGAACGACGGCCCTTTTCGAGCTGTCGCGACTTGGGCCGAGGCGGCTGGAAGGCCTTTCGTATGCGAGTTCG
>JANXSY010000253.1 GCA_025356435.1 Isosphaeraceae bacterium
GTTGAATTGGCCCAGCCCACCCCCGCCGACCCCGGCGTTGTCGTGCTGTGTATAGGTCGGATTGGCGGCGTTGTGGTTGCCGAAGACGATGTTTGATGCATTCTGGAGCGCGTAGAGCGGATTGATCTCGTTGACCGAGAAGCCGAGGTGCGAGGCGTGGCTCCAGGTCGTGCCGTCGACCACGGTCTGCGGCCCGTACTCGAACTGGAAAGGGGCTGGCGTGTTCGGGGGGACGCCGGCCGCCCCGTTCGAGGTCTTCGTCTGGAAGTCTCGGCTCTGGAGGTTGCCCGCCGTGTTCAGCGGCAGGCGGCCGTTGAGGCCGATCACCATGAAGGCGAACAGTGGCTTGAATGTCAGCCCGCGCGAGTCGCGCTGGGGGGGGAAGCCAAGGTCGAGCCAGACCGAGTCGGTGACGCCGTCGCCGTCGTTGTCGATGTCGTACTTGATCTTGCCGGTGGAGTCGGGGGTCGGGTCGGGGGGGAACAGGCTCGAGTTGTCGCCCTGGCGGGGGCGGAGGATTTTTGCCATCGACGCGGTCGAGCCGCTGGTCCAGTCGGCGAGCTGGAGGATGCCCGGGCGGTGGAATGATGGGATCATCACCTGTCCGTCAGCCGACTGGAGGGCGAGGTACCAGTTCTCCAGGTCGCAGGCGTCGTAGTCCTCGTCCATCCCGTAGGCATTCGGGTCTCCGAAGAGGCTGTTCACGGCGATGGCGGTGCCGGTGAGTTGTCCATTGACGCGGAAGTTGGCGTAGGCCGCGTTGTTATAGGGGACACCTGCGTTGTTCGCGTGCGACATCCCTGTGCCATTGAAGGCCCGCATATAACGGCCGTCGAGCGTGAAGGCCACCGACTGCGGCGTCGAGTTCGTCACCGGGAACGGGTTGTTCATGTAGGTCGGGAACTTCATCGGGATGACGGCCGGAGTCACATACAGTTGGGCGGTGTCCGCCCCCTGATAGATCCGGGTCTGCGCGAGGTCAGTCACCGGGGTCGTGGTCGCGTTGAACGGCGTCTGGGCGAGCGTGAAGATGTGAGTGCTCGACGACCGATCGTCTTCGAGGATCTCGAACGTCTGGGCGACGTTGGTGCCGAACGCAGGGATGCGGAGAATCCACCGCGTAAAGTCGACGTTGTAGAGACCTGGGTAGAGCGAATAGACCGGGATGTTCGTCGAGTATTGGAGGTTGCCGTTGAGGTTGAACGGCTTCGTCGATGACGAGAGACTGTAGGCGGATGCCGCCGTGAGAACGAGCGGCGTGCCGTTGGGCAGGAGGTTGAGCACGCACCGGATCGCGCCGGAGTTGCCGCTCATGAGAGAATCGTTGCCGTACATGTCCCGCAGCAGACTGTGGCCCCGGAGCGCCGAGGTCGGATTATTGGTGTCGTTGATGAGCTGCGTCAGCGCGTAGTCCATCACCTGTTCGGATGACGGGAAGTTCACCGACTGCGAGAAGCTGCGATTGCCCACCAGCGATTGCCCGGCGAACGTTGCGAAGGTGACGCCGATCAGCGCCATCAGGGCGAGCATGCCGAGCACCAGGATGAGCACGACTCCCCGCCGCCTGGCCTTTGACCTCTCTGAGATTCCGAAGAACATGGGCGTCTCCTCGCGATTCGTTCCGGCTCGTGTATCGGCTTATGGACTTGTGTGTCTCGACCTCGGCCCGGCAACCACCCCGAGACCCTACGGACCTCGGGGCGGCTTGTGATCCGGGATCGGACCGTTTTATGTTCGGGTGCTCATTGGAGCTTGTCGCTGAAGTCTTGGCGGATGGTCAGGATCTTGACCCGTTCGTTCTTGGGGTCGACGACGCGGATCTGGATCTGGATGCCCCGCAACGCCTGCGGATAGGGCGGTGGATACGACGGGTAGATCGGTCGGTCGAGGGGGAACGGGTAGAACGGCGACCCTCGCAGATTGATATCAACGGCCGGGGCGTTCGTGTAGTCAGTTGACCAGGAATCCCAGACACGGCGGATGCGCTGGGGGGCGGAGGCACCCGTGGTGTCGTCGCCGACGTTGTTGGCTTGGACCCCGCCATTGTTGGCCTTGATGATCGGCCGCTGGGGGTCGAATCGGAAGTCGGCGGTGAGCGGCGGCATCCGGCCTTCGTGGCCGAAGCCTTGGGGGTTGCCGTTGCTGTCCTGGAGGGCGACGGGCGTGCCAGTGGTTAGCCCAGTGATCGACTGCTTGAGGTAGTCGGTCGAGGCATAGCCAAGGTCGTAATAGCCTGCGTTGTAGTAAATGTTCGAGCTCGGGAGATTGTAGATCGCGGGGGCGGGGTCATAAGCCTTGACGTCGAAGCTGCGGACGCCCGTCATGATCAGGTCGTCTTCCCAGACCTGCGAGAGCTGCGCGGTCGAAGCACTGGCGAGCGCCACGGGGGTATTGACGAACGTTGTGCTGGTGGGGTTTCCCGCACCATCGAAACCGTACGGGATGTTCGGCGAGGCATAGGTTCCGAGCGGCGGCTGCGAGCCGACGGTGGGGAGGAAATTGGCGTTTTGCTTGGCCGGGGCGGAATTCTGAGAGAAGGGGCGCAGACCCAACACCTGCTGACCGGGCAGGGTCGTGCCACCGGGGCTGCCAGGCTGGCCGAGATAGAACCCGCCGGTCGAGATGCTTTCGATCGGGTCGCGCCAGTTGGCCGAAGCCGTCTCTCGCCAGGTGGGGAAGCTCCACCACGTCTGGAGGCTATTGGCGGGGCTGGAGGCGTCAGGCCCCGGCAGGCTGTCGCCAAACTCGACGGGCGCGTGGTTGATCGGGGGAACGCCGGAGGGAGAGACCCCGCCCGTGGTCCGGGCGTCGAGGGCATGGAGCCAGCCGATCCCGGCGGCGACGGACGTGGCCTCGGGGGTCGAGTACATCCCCGGGAAGATGAAGGGGAAACAGTAGACGTCGAGCGAGGGAGGGACGCGACCGTAGGCCGTTCCATTCGCACCGGGACCGGAAGCCGAGTCTTCATTCATGAGTCCACCGAGGGAACCGGCAGCATTCGACCCGGCTTGATTGACCTGCGAGAGCGTGAGCGTGGGCCAGTAGTCGGGGATGCCGTCCTGATTGCCGTCGTCGATGATGCCGTCGCGGGTTCCTCCGCCGTTTGTGCTGTTACGAGTATCCCAGTAGTCGTTGCAGAACCGCTGACGGGCGAAACGACGCTCGCGATTGGTCAGGTCGCCGAGGTCGTTGGCGAGCGGCATCTTGTCGTCCGGCAGACCCGTGACCCCGGTCGCCGGCTGCGCCGAGATGTCGTTCACCGCAAGCCAGCTCACCTTCTGTCCGTTGAACATCGTGGGGGCGAAGAGCCCTTTAGGAAGCGTGCCGGGTAGGTATAGCGGCACGGCGAACGTCCCCCGTCGATTGGGGACGACGAGCAAAACGCGACGGTAGAGGTTGCCGTTGCGGAGGAAGTAGATCACCTCGGCGAACTGGCTATTGATCGTGACGGGCTGGATCGAGGTGTTATTGCTGACGACCCACACCCGACCCGTGAACGTCTGGCCTTCGGGGGCCTTGACGGTCATGGCGAGGTAGTCGTCGGTGTCTTCGCCCTGGGCGTCGGCGGGGGCGTTCTCGCCGTACTCGAAATACCCGCGCTTCTGGGCGGGATCGTTCGGCGGCGTCATCTTGGCCGTCACGCCCTGGAGGTCTTGACGGATCGTCATGTCGAGGAACTTGAGACTGTTGTCGAGTTCCTGGACGGTGCGCGAGACGGTGATCGCCCCGGTGGCGACCTGGAAGATCGACGCCAGAATCGTCATCATCAGCAGCAAAAGCGCCACGACGACGAGCATCTCGACCAGGGTGACACCCCGTCGGAGCGAGCGGCCGTTCGGTTGCGAGGCGAGACGCATGACGGGTCCCTCAGAGACGACCAGGCCCTTCGATCGAAGGGTCATCGGACGTAGAAAGTCTTCGAGAAGACATTGATCACGCTCGGCATGATAAGCGCGACGTTGACGTTGACCGGCTTACCGTTCGCCACGACCAGGGTCTGGGCACGGATCGGCGAGGTCGTGAAGACCGTCATCCGGCGATAACCGGCCTGGTAGGGTTGGGCGTTCGGGTCATATTCATTGATGATTTCCGACTTCTTGGCGATCTGATACCAATAGCACCGCTGCATCGGATAAGTTGTCCCGGTGGCGGCGGCGTTGCTCTGGCGCGCGTCACTAATGGACGGAAACCGCTCGTAAGTGACGTCCGCGAACCAACTGCCGACCTTGACCTCGGGGTCGGGCATCGTGCTGGGCCAACGGAGCAAGACACTCCGCGAAGCCGCTGGGACATAGTTGGGCGATCCGAATCCCTGCGGGAGCCCGCCCGGCCCATAAACGGCCTCGACGACCGTCTCACCCGATGGGTAATTGGTCGGCGAACCGGGGAAGGTCTCGACGCCGAACGGACGGTTCTCCATGACGACGATGTCGCCCTCGAAGATCGTCCCGTTGGTCACGTCGATCTGCTTGCCGGTGAATAGCCACGAGAAGTGGTAGTCGATCCGGGTCTCAGCATTATTTGTGACGGTGTTTGGGAAAAACATCGGAACGACGCCTGAGGCCGTGCCGCTCGTGCTCTGGTTGAGCAAGATTTCCTGTCCAGCCAGGTTGTTCTGCATCACGACATCTTCGGACGAGACGAAAGTCGACTCGGCGAAGTCGTGTAGCCCCGCCGGGTTGCCGCCGCCTGGGCTGGGATAGGTCAGCGGGTAATTCTGAGAAGCCGCGCACCAGGGCACGAAGTTGGAGATCCGCTGGAGCCCATAAGCGCTCGGCGGGTTGCCGTCATCGTCGGTGCGAATCAGCGATGTACCGACCCCGAATCGGGCCTCGGCCTGGCTGGAAAACGAGCCGGCCGGCAGCGTAAAGCTCGGGTTTGCGACGACCGGGATGATTCCCGTGACCGACCGCCAGAGCGGGTCGTAGCAGACGGGTAAGCCGCCGGTGAGGGCATTGGCGCTGAGCGGCGCAAGCGTGCCATTGCGGTCAGTGATGAACGGGTCGTAGCTATTGCCAATGCCCGGGACGCCGTAATACGTTTGGGCGAACGACGACTTGTCGAGCAGGTTCCCCGAGCCCATGTTGCCGACGACCGACTCGGCGAGTAGGCCCGAGCGGCTCTGCCTGGCGGCGTCACGCATCCTCACCAGGCCGATCGGGAAGAGCGTGGCCAGCGAGACCAGGCCGACGCCCATGATCAGGATCGAGATCAGGATCTCGGTCAGGGTGATCCCCGACCGTGCTCTTGCGGGTTGCGCGATCATGGGGTTCCCCTCGTGCCGAACTGGGCCGAATAGAACGGCGCGTTCACATCAGCACCGTCAAAGGTCTCGATCTCGTTAGTGACAACCAGGCCAGACCGCACGAACAGCGTCACCAGCCGGCGCTCCCCCTTCAGATAGGGGTTTGTATTGCGTGTGGTGTCGATCCCTTGGGGATTGTAATTCGCGGTTCCCTGCGGCATGGGCAGCATGTATG
>JANXSY010000010.1 GCA_025356435.1 Isosphaeraceae bacterium
GCCTCAGCGAAGTTTCCCCAACGGCCACCGAGACGGTTGTTCGTGACCGGGCCGTGACCATGGTGGCGCAAGCCCGCAAAGCGCTCGCGAGCAACCAGGTTGAAAAGGCCCGCACTTTGGCGAACGAAGCCAATGCGCTCAATGCTCCGTTCTCGGCCAACGAGGATCATCCTCGTAATGTACTGGCCGCGATCGAAAAGCACTCGGGTGGCGGGCTCATCAGCCGTGGCACCGCCCCGACCGACGCCAAGGCCCAGGCTCGCTGGATGCTCCAGTCAGCTCGTGAGCAAATCGCGCTTGGTCACTACGACGAAGCCGCCGATAAGGTCGCTCAGGCCCGCGCTCTCGACGTTCGCTGGACCCTCTTCGACGACACCCCGGCGAAGGTCTCCGAGACTCTGGAAAAGGCCCGGCCCAAGACCGCAGCCGGTGCCAGTCCAGGATTCAAAGGGGATCGCCGCCAGGCCGATGCCAAGCTCAAGCAAGCGAGAAACATGATCGCCGCTGGTCAGAGCCAGGAGGCCGAGGCGATTGCCCTCGAAGTTGCCTCGTGGAACCTACGCTGGGGAATGATGGGCGACAACCCGACCAAGGTGGCCTCGGCCGCTCGGGCTCTGCGTCGCAGTGATGTCTCCCGCTCGCGGGGTTCCAAGGGACGTCCGAGTGAGGCGATGTATGACAACATTGTTGCCTCAAGCCGCGTGCTCATGAAAAATGGCCGGATGGATGAGGCCGAAGCCAAAGCCCGCCAGGCTCTGGCGATGGACATCACACCGTCGGTCACAGCCGACCGCGCCGAAACGGTCCTGAACGAAATCAACAACGCTCGCCAAACCGCCGCAGCCACGCCAACGGCAACCGTAGCCGTGGCCGCAGCACCAACCGATGCGAACGTCGCCACAGCGACAACCACGCAAGAACCGGCCCCGGTCGCCGTGGCCGTCGCACCTGCTGGCCCAGAAGCCCCAAGTGTCCTTGCCGAGCAGGAAGCCAATCGGCTCCTCGCCAGTGGTGATCGCGCCGCCGCGATGGCGATGTTCGTCAAGGCCCAGACCCTGAAGACCCAGGAAGATGCGGCCACCGCCGTGACAGCGGCTCCCGAACCAGCAGCGGCACCGGTGCCCGTTGCGGTCGCAGGTGCCGCTCCGGCTCTTGCTCCGGCTCTTGATCCGGCTCCGGCTCCCGTCGGGTTGGATGCCCCTCCTTCGCTGGGTGAGCAGCCCACCCCGGCCACCGCCGGTCCAGGCGGAGCTCCGCTCGATCAGGCGAAAAACCTGCTCGCTAACGGCAACTATGTCGATGCCCGCAAGCACGCTCAACAGGCCAAGGCCGACGGAGCAGGGCTTGAGTCCGACCAGCTTCTGGCTCAAATCGCTCAGACCGAGCAAGCCGCTGGGATGAAGATTTATGAGTCCGCCCTCGCCTCGATCCGCAAGGGAACCGAGGACGAGATGGGCCACGCTCGCGGTCTCTTGACCGAACTCCAGACGATGGATCTGGACGAGTCGACCAAGCAGCGGGTCGAAGACTTGCTCATGAAGCTCCCGACGTCCGGGGCCGGTCATGCTCGGATCGGAGCCTCGTCGCTTGACGACAAAGAAGCCGTTGAGGCCCAGAAGCTCAACGCCGAAGTCGGCACGAAGGTCGCCGAAGCGCGACGCTTGATGGAAACCGACCCTGAAAAAGCGATCGCCCTGTTGACGGCCACCATCAATCAGGTCAAAGCGGCCGGTTGCAAGGAATCCGTCACTCGCACGATGACCAAACGCCTCGAAGTCAACATCGAACTCTGCAAGAAGGACAAAGTTGCCTTCGACCAGAAGATGACTGACAAGGCATATCGCGCTGAGATCGAGAACAAGCGTCTTCGCATCCTCGAAGCCGACAAGGCCAAGAAGGAACAGATGAAGACGCTGATGGCCAAGGCCGAAGCGGCCTCGACCGACGGCAAGTACGAAGATGCCGAGAAGTTCTACGCTCTCGCAACCGCGATCGACCCGAACGAGATCGCTGCGATTGCCGGGCGAACTCTGGCAAAGGCCCGCCGCTACATGAAGCGGGACAAAGACATTCGCAGCGCAAGGGAAGAATCGTTCCTCGAAGCGATGACCGACGTGGATGCCTCGGGCATTGGCAACGTCAACGCTCAGCGGAACGGGATCGACTTCGCGAACTTCGCGGAGCTGACCACGCGCCGCAACCGGACCAACGAGCGTCTAAGCCCACGGAAGTCGCTTCAGATCATGGAAACCGAGAAGGCTCTCGAAAAGCCGATCACGGTCAACATGGACAAGACGACTCTCGGCGAAGCCGTCCGCTACATCTCCGAGTTGACCGGCCTGAACGTCGTGGTCGACAAGAAGGCTCTGGCCGAAGAGGCTCTGACCCTGAATTCCCCAGTGTCGATCCAAGGCACCAATTGGAAGCTCAGAACGGTCCTCAAGTACATCCTGTCGGACCTGAGCCTGACGTATCACATCGACGAGGAAGGCGTGCTGGTCATCACCAGCCCCCAGGCCAACAACCAGAGGACCTACCCGGTCGTCTATTCGGTGGCTGACCTGGTCGTCTCGGTGCCCAGGACGGTCAAAACCTCCAGCGGTTCGCTCGACCCGACCGGCGACATCGAGAAGATGGCCCACAGGAACCTCGAAGCCGACGCCGCCGCGATGACCGGCGCTCAAGGACAGTTCGAGGCCCCGACGATGGGCTCGGGTGGTGTGTCCGGTCGCAACGGCCTCAAATCGGATCAAAACTTCGATATGGCTCCGCTGATCGCTCTGATCAGAACAGCCATCGCTCCCACCACTTGGAGCAATGACGATCGTTCCGGTTCCGACGGAATGGGCGGCTACGGTCAAGGTGTCGGTGCCGGTGCCGGTGAAGACACGGCGGTCGGCTCGATCACGCCGTTCTACCTCAACATCAGCCTGATTATTCGCCACACCGCCGAAGTTCACGATCAGGTCGTTGACCTGCTCCGCCAGCTTCGTCGGCTCCAGGATCTTCAGGTCTCGATCGAGGTCCGGTTCATCACGGTGAGCGATAGCTTCTACGAGCAGATCGGCGTGGACTTCGACTTTTCGATCCAGTCCGATGCCGTCGGCCGAAAAAGCTCTTTCGCCATCCCCAACCCAGCCGTGGCTCTCACAACGGGAACCGCCGGGACGACTGCGGGCACGGGCGGAACGGCAGGCACGAACCCGTTCCTCGTCAACCCGATCCGCGATCACGCAATCGGCGGAAAAGGCCCTCTGATTGTCGGAGCTCAGGGAGCGAGCGGGAATACAAATCCCGGCAGCTTTACTCCCAACCTCCAATTGCCGTTCACGCAAGGTTCGGCGGGTCAGATCACGCCGTTCAACGCCATTTCGAGTGCCAACGCGGCGGCTACGTTCGGCATCGCGTTTCTGAGCGACCTGGAAGTTTATCTCTTCCTCACGGCCGTCCAGGGCGACACGCGGTCGAACGTCGTGCAGGCCCCGAAAGTGACGAGCTTTAACGGTGCTCCCGCCTCCGTCCAGAACGGCACACAGCGGTACTTCGTGTACTCGCTCCAGCCGGTTCTCGCGGCCGGTGCCATCGCCTATCAGCCCCAGATTCAGGGCTTCAACGACGGTGTCTTCCTCACTGTTACCCCGGTCGTCTCGGCCGATCGTCGCTACGTCCGTATGACGCTCTCGCCTGTGTTCAACACGTTGATCCAGTTCGAGACTTTCACGGTCCCGGCAGCGGTTGGTAGCCTCGGCGGTCTTGGCGGTCAAGGCACGTCGATTAACGCCCAGATTCAGCTTCCGATCTTTTCCAACACCACCGTCCAGACCACGGTCACCGTCCCCGACGGCGGAACCGTGCTGCTCGGCGGCGTGAAGAGACTTCGCGAAGAGCGGACCGAGTACGGCGTTCCGATCCTCTCGAAAACGCCACTCATCGACCGTCTCTTCCGCAACATCGGCGTCGGTCGAACGACGGACAGCCTGATGTTGATGGTGACCCCACGGATCATCATCCTCGAAGAAGAAGAAGAAAAGCTCGGCATCCCGGCCGTTCAGAACATCACGTTCTGATCGGGTTAGGCACCGACCAGAGATGGTCGGAAATCAATCGACTTCCCGCGAAC
>JANXSY010000114.1 GCA_025356435.1 Isosphaeraceae bacterium
GCCCCGATTCAGTTCGGCGAGGTCCAGCCTCACGTCCAGACTCGCAACGACCTCGCGCCGATCCTGGGCTTCTCGGTCGGCAAGCCGTCGCACGCGATGGCTTGATGAATCGAGACTGACCTCGCGGGATGGTTTACGAACGGGATTCGCCCCGGACCTCACCTACGACGACGAGACCCTTTGCCGTTTTCTATCGTGCCGCCCAGAGCGATTATGAGGCTCTCGAAGGACCGCCTAGACACGTCAGGACGGGTGGATTCGGCGAAAATACCCGCAACGGTCGCGTTGTTGCGACTGCATAAGTTGGAGAGCTTTCCAGAGCGGGGGCTCATCGACTTGTTCGACTCATTCTTCGCCATCCACGACCTCAATGGTGTCATTCCATGACACCCTGATTATTCCTGTCGCGTTCACGAAGGAGATCACGAAACGAAGCCAATTTTCAGGTCGTCACCAGTTCGATCACCGCGCGGACGACCGGTTCGTCGATCTGGCGGTCGAGTTTGAAGCCGAGCTTCTCGCAGACGCGCTGCATCTCACGGTTGTCGGGGAGGATGTCGGCGGTGACTCGGGCGATCTTCTCGGCGCGGGCGACATCGAGGAGGCGGCGGAGGAGTTCGGTGCCAAGGCCACGGCCCTGGTACTGGTCGTTGATGAGGATCGCGAACTCGGCCTCTCCCTCGACGCCCCGGAGACGGCTGAGCCGGCCGACGCCGAGGATCTCATCGCCGTCGGTCCAGGGGTCTTTGCGGTCGGCGACCAGCGCCATTTCGCGGTCGTAGTCGATGAAGCAGATCCGGGTCAGGCGGTCATGGGCGACGCGGGTGCTCAGCTTCATCGCGTGAAAATATCTCAATGAAACGCTGCGTTCGGAGAGGGTCTCGTGGAACTTCACCAGCAGCGGCTCGTCTTCAGGGCGGATCGGCCGGATGGTCAGGGGCATGCCGTCCTTGCTCACCCAGGGGCCGACATATTGGTTCGGATAGGGGCGGATCGCGGTCCGGGGCAACTGGTCGGCGGGGGTGGCGGGGTCGTGAAGCACGACGCGGGCGTCGAGTGCGAGCAGGCCCTCGGGAGAGGCGAGAATCGGGTTGACATCAACCTCCTTGATCCGGGGCTGCTCGACGATCAGGCGGCTGAACCGGACGAGAAGCGCCTCGAGCGCGGCGATGTCGACCGGCTTGCGACCGCGCACACCCTTGAGCGCGGTGAAGATCCGGGTGCGTTCCATCATCCGGCGGGCGAGCGTGCTGTTCAGTGGAGGCAGGGCCAGCGAGCGGTCTTTGTAGACCTCGACAAGCTGGCCGCCCGACCCGAAGAGCAGAACCGGGCCGAACTGCGGGTCAAGGCTGCTGCCGACGATCAGCTCATAACCGGCGTGGCGGACCATCGGCTGCACCGTGACGCCGAGGATATGCTCAGCGCCGGCCGCCGCCGTGACCGACGCGACGATCGCCCGATAGGCGGACTTCACGTCGCCGGGGTCCGTGAGGCTGAGGTGGACGCCGCCGACGTCGGTCTTGTGGGTGATCGTGCGCGAATAGAGCTTGAGAACGACGGGAAATCCGATCTGCTCGGCGTGGGCAATCGCCTCCTTCTCGTTATGCGCGACGCGGGTCTCAACGACCGGCATGCCATAAGACGCGAGCAGATGCTTGGATTCCACCTCGTCGAGCAGGGTCCGGCCGTCGGCACCAGCGGCGTCGAGGATCAACTCGGCCTGCGCCCGCCCGGCGGCCTCGCCCTCGGTTTCAGGGGGAAGTGTGGGGGTCTCGTAGAGGGCGCGAAGATTGTCGCCATAGCGCCACATCGACGTGAACAGACGTGCGGCGGTGTCGGGATAGGCAAATGTCGGGATGCCGGCCTTGTTGAGGATCGCCTCGCCGGGCGCCACGTCGGCCCCGCCCATCCAGCTCGCGAGCACGGGCTTGCCTGTGCTCGTGGCGAACGCTTTGAGCACCTCAGCGGTCTGGGTCGGGTCGGTCATAGCCTGGGGGGTGAGGATGACGAGCAGGCCGTCGGCCGAGGGGTCAGCAGCGGCAACCTCGACGGCCTTGGCATAGCGGTCGGGTCCAGCGTCGCCGAGCACGTCGATCGGGTTCGAGTGGCTCCAGTGGGCGGGCAAAAAGGTGTCAAGCTTGATTATTGCCTCGGGGTCGATCTCGGCGAGGCTGCCGCCGTTGCCGATCAGGGCGTCGGTTGCGAGCACGCCGGGGCCACCGGCATTGGTAACGATCATGAGCTTCGGCCCCTTGGGCCTGGGCTGCTTGGCGAGGAGGTCGGTCATTGCGAACACGTCGGAGATCGAGCCGACTCGCAGCACCCCCCCGCGCCGGAATGCGGCTTCGAGCACCTCGTCGCTACCCGCGAGGCTGCCGGTATGAGACGCCGCCGCCTTGGCCGCTTGCTCGGTCCGGCCGGCCTTGATGACGATGATCGGCTTGGTGAGGGCCACCTCACGCGCGGCCGAGAGGAACGAGCGGGCGTTGCCGATCGACTCCATGTAGAGCACGATGCTCTTGGTGTAGGGGTCGTCTCCGAGGTAGTCGATCAGGTCGCCCCAATCGACATCAAGCATCGATCCGATCGACACGAATGCACTGAAGCCGACGTTTGCGCGCAGGCTCCAGTCAAGGATCGCGGTGCAGAGCGCCCCGGACTGGCTGACGAAGGCGACATTGCCCGGCCGGGCCATCGCTCCGGCGAACGTAGCGTTAAGCCCGCCCATCGGCCGCATGACGCCGAGGCAGTTGGGGCCGATGACTCGGATCCGGCCCCGGCGGGCCTGTTCGAGCACACGCTCTTCGAGCTTCGCGCCTGCCTCGCCGGTCTCTTTGAAACCAGCCGATATGATGATGGCTCCCTTCGCTCCGGCCTCAACGCATTCGCCGATCAGGTCGGGCACGGTCGGGGCGGGGGTGACGATCACGACAAGATCAACCGGCTCGGGCAGGTCTTTGAGCCGGGGATAGGCCTTGATCCCGAGCACGTTCGACCGGTTCGGGTTGACGGGCAAGACCGTGCCGCCGAACGGGCTCGATATCAGGTTCCGGAGGATCGTCCGGCCGACGCTCCCGGGCTTCTCGGTCGCCCCCACCACCGCCACACTCTTCGGTGCGAAAATCGCGTCGAGCGGCCTCCCCTCAGAGCGGAGGACGTCGTGCGCGAAGTCAGTCATCGGCTGAGCGGGGATGGTCATCAATAGATCCCGGAGATAGGTCGAACGGGTGATAAAAAATATCGAATCCGCATGTGCTTACTTTGACCTTGACGCTGATCTGCGGATGGCGAGTCGGTCATCGGTCGGTAGCGGGCTTCCAGGAGATCGACTCGATACGGATCTCATCGCCTTCGGCGCCGGCGGGAATGGGGTCAAACCGCAGGCCGGTGATCGTGCCCTTGTAGGTCGGTCGAGAGGCGAGATCAATCTCATAGGTATGATAGACTCCGTCGGCAACGATCTCGAAATCGGCTCGTCGATCTTCGGAAAAGCCCTGCCCTGGGACGCTCCAGTACAGTTGAGCGCGACGTTGCTGGGTCTTGTAGGCCGCGCGGATAGAGAGTTTGGGAGCGGATTCGGCGGCCCACCACTGCTCAGGACCGATCAGTTGCGGATCATCGCGACCCGGCTTGATCCGCAGTTCGCCGTTGGTGGGAAAGCCCGCATCGGTCGCATTGCGATAGGTCCAGTGCTGGCGATCCTGGCCGAAATGAGCGTCAGGTCGGGAATCTTTCACTCGATGCGCCACCGCATAGGCACGAATCGCGTCCAGGGTATCGAGAACGAGATCATAATGATATTCGTAATGAATGTTAGGGTCGAGAATCTCACTGCGCACAGGCGACATGTAGCCGGTCGAGTTGTCCTTCGGCCCGCCTTGTCCCGGCTTGTCGTGAAAGCCACCGGTATAGGTATAGACGCCGGGGTGGATGACGCCCACTCCTCGACTCTGGTCATCAACGAGCGCGGCCCAATTCTCGGTGCCCTTCCATCCAGCCCAGGGAGGTCCGGCGTTCTGGATCTGGCGAAGCGGTGCCCCGGTGAACGGGGTATTACCATCATAGGTGAACAAGCGATAGAGCGTGCCGACGGTGTAAACGGCCGGCAGTTCCTGGCTCATCGCGGGGTACGTGGTCTTGTCGGCCCGGTCGTTATTGAGCCGACAGCGGACGTGAGCGGCGCGGCCTTCGAGGCGAATCCAGGTCTCAAACGTGCAGTCGCCGGGGACGTTGTTCAAGGCCCATTGCATCGGGATTGTCTTGACGTGGAGCGTCTTGCCGTCGTTGGAGTGTTCGACGATCCGACTCGAATGATCATAGACGTCGCCCGTGCCGATCGGGTTCCAGGGCCAGCCTTTCCAGCCTGGATGAGCGGTCCCGAACGGCTGCGGACCGCCGTAATAAGACTGCTGGATCTGCCGCCCAAAGTCGCGCGAATTGATCGTGTTCGCCCCCTCCTTCTCGGCAAAGAAGGTGATCGATCCGCCGCGATCGAGGTCAATGCCGATCCGGATTGTGCCGTTATCAAGGACGCTCATCCGCTCGGCCTGAGCCGTCGAGCAAGCGAGCGTCGAGGCGATCAATGAAAGACACAGAATCTGTCCACTCATGGCGAGGCCCCGAATTCGGCAACGAGATAGGCGGAGACGCGGTCCCAGAGACCGGCCGCCGTTTCGAAATCAACCACCATCGCGCGGACAGTCCGAGGGGTCTCGACACGGAGCTTGGTCGTCACCCTGGCGTTGAGCGGGATCTGGGCACTCGGTCCTTTGGCAAGAGTCTCTTCGACGCCCGGCGTGAGCAGGTGGACCGCAAGCGCCTCGGCTGCCTTGGGGTGAGGGGCACCCTTCAGAATGGCGAGCGTATTGGGAATGAAGAGAGTTCCGAGGCCGTCGGGCCTGCCGTCGGGATAGACGATGACGACCGGTTGGCCGGCCTCGACCTCGCCAATCGCGTCGTCGGTATCGGTAAGTCCGAATGCCAGGCGGCCCGCCGCGACATCAATCGCAACCTGCTTGTTGCCCGAGACAACCTTGACGTCGTTCGCCTTGAGTGCCGAGAAGAACTCCTTCGCCTTCCGCTCGCCGAGCGCGGCAAAGAGGCAAGTCGCGTGGGTCGCCGTCGTGCCGAAGAGGGGCTTGGCGATGGCAATTTTTCCCTTCCACTTCGGATCGATCAAGTCATAAATGCTGCTGGGTCGATCGGATTCTCTGGGGACAAGTTGGGTGTTAACAATCAACACCCGTCCTCTCGCTGCGAAGCCATACCAGGTGCCATCTTTGTCGCGAAAGGTCTCGGGGAAATCGTCGGCGTTGGGCGGGGTCCATTGGGCGAGCAGCCCGCGCTTCTTGAGCCGGAGGGTGTTAAGGATCTCGTTATTCCAGAACAGGTCGCACCGGGTCCGCGACGCCTCGGCGAGAATCGTGTTGGTGAGGCCAACAGTCTTGGTGCTCTCGGCGTCGTATTTCGCGGGGATCTGGACCCCGGTCTTCGCCTCGTAGGCCTCAAGGATTGGCTCGGAGAACTCACGGTCGAGCGCGGTATAGACGACGACCTCTTTCGCCTCGTCAGCCGACCGCCTGGCCGCCGATCCCGGATCGTCCCCGCAGCCGCCCGCCATCGCGGCGACGAGCACGCCTATCACCCATCGCCACTGGCCCATTGGTCGCCCGCCTCTCGTGCCCAGAGCTTCGCAAGTCCCGCAGGCACCGAGGCTACCGGCCGGGGGGTTGGGCGTCAACGAAGGGGCTGGGAATCAGAGACTTTAGCGCGGCGGATTCTTCCAGTCGTCGGGCAGGCCGGGCTTGGTCTCGCGAAGGATTTCGAGGATGTTCCGTCGGTCGACGGCGCTGAGGTGGGCGAACTCGGGGCGGTGGTCTCGGCCGGTGAGGACGTCGTGCAAGCGGCGATAGACCTCTTGCTTCATGAGCGCGGGCAGGGCCTCAAACGACTCCGAATCGATCAGATAGCTGCACGGGTACTTGAACAGGCGTGTCTTGAGGTCGAAGTCGCGGAGCGAGCGACCCCGGCGGTCGCGCGGGCCGTTCGCGGCGAACTTCGCGGCGAAGCCAGAGGTGCCTTCAACCGGATCGGTGAGGCGGGCCTCGTCGGAGAAGAGCATGTAGGCCACGAGCTTTTCAGCGGCGTCTTTGATCCGGCTCTTGGTGCTGTCGGTGACGCGCCCGGCGGGCTCGCCGAAGGCTTGATTCATGCCCGCATCGTAATGTCGCCCGATCCGCGTTTGATAATTGGCCGAGGTGATAAGATTATGCATTTGAACTTGATGTTCAGAAACCATCAACGCAACAATATCGCTGTGACCCGTCAGGTAGGGCCATGTGTCGACCAGGCTCTTGAGGTCGGCTCGATTCGCCCCCGCTTCAGAGTCGAGCCGCTCGGGATGCGTCTGGCTGGTCACGAGGACATTGCCCATGTGCCGCTGGCCGCCGTGTTTCCCGGTGACGTACCACCCGCCCCAGCGCTCCTTGAGCGGGCTCGACTGGTCGGTGACGAACCCCCCGGCACTATAGACCGGGTAGCCGATCCGATCGGTATAGACCGACCTCAACATAAAGCCAGGAACATCCTTCGTCTTCCCCGACATATGACATTGAAGACACGTATCAGTCTGCCGAAGAAACTGAGGCTTCTCGGTCTTCTGCTGGTCGAGCAGGTAAAACGTCGCGCCGAGTTGCGGATCGACCGCCGCAATCTCCAGCACGTCGCCGCCGCGAATCCAACCGACGTAGACGTCATCCCCGAAATAGAGCGCCCTTGGCGTCTTCGGCGCGATCCGGCCGTGCTGGAAACTGGTCTTCGAGAATACCAGCGTTTGCGATTCGGGCGCGACTTGGAGCGCCTCAAGGACCGACTTCAAATAGCCCTGCCGCTCCTCATCGTGTTTCAGCGTCACCTCGCCCCGGTCGATCTTCGCCTGGAGCCGCGCGATCGGATCGGTGGCCGTCGACGTTCGATAGTTGATCGGCTCTTGATCGATCGGCAACTCCGCGCGGGCGTTCGGTCCGACGGCAAGCAGGGCCAGGGCGACAATCCATCGCACTTTTGAGGCGTCAGAGAGCATCGAGATCCACTCCCAATCCCGCAAAAGGAATAATTGGATGCTTAGGTCCATTTATTGTAACGGGGACCGGCGAGTTTGCAAGCCGGGAGCTGTGTCGGGTCAGGCCAGCCCTGGCGTGACGGGGGCCATCGCGATAGCATCGCCCGAGATCGAGACGGGGAATACAGTCGGAGGCGACGATGAGCGAGATGCGGATCGATCGGCGGGCGGCGATGGGGCTGTTGGCGGGGGCGGCGGGTTCGGCCGCCATCATCGGAGGCGCGGCTAAGCAGGGGGCCGGGGCGGCGATGTCGGTCACGGTCGTGCCGGGCGAGGCGATCGGCACCATCAAGCCTGCGCTCTACAGCCAGTTTGCCGAGCATATCGGCGGTGTGATTTATGACGGCATCTGGGTTGGACCCGACTCGAAGATCGCCAACGTCCGAGGGATTCGCAAGGACATCATCGATCACGTCAAGCGGATCGGCCGCGTTGTCGTGCGGTGGCCCGGCGGCTGTTTCGCTGATTCGTATCACTGGCGAGACGGGATCGGCCCGGTCGCCAAGCGGCCCCGGCGGTTCGGCCGATGGCGCGAGGAGACTGAGCCGAACACCTTCGGCACCCGCGAGTTCATCGACTTCTGTCGCCTCTGCGAGGTTGAGCCCTATCTCGCCGCGAACGTCGGCGGTGGCACGCAGGTCGAGTTCCAGAACTGGGTCGAATACTGCAACGCCCCGGCCGGCCGCACGACCCTCGCCGACGATCGGGTGATGAACGGCGACCCTGACCCCTTCAAGGTGCGCTACTGGGGCGTCGGCAACGAGAGCTGGGGATGCGGCGGCAAATTCACCCCTGAAGACTACTGCACTGAGTTCCGCAAGTTCACCGAATGGGTACCCGAATACGGCGTGCCGCTCTACCTGATCGCCGCCGGGCCGAACGGCAAAGACCCCGACTGGACCCGCCGCTTCTTCAAGAAGTGGGCCGACGGCTCGCGCGCGCCGATCAGCGGCTGGGCACCACACTATTACTGCGGCACGACCGGCCACGCTCTCAAGTTCTCGACCGATCAATGGTTCGAGATGTTCAAGAAAGCCCTCGTGATGGAGCCGCTGCTGACCGAGCAGTGGTCGATCATGGGTGAATATGACCGCGAGCATAAGATCAAGTTTATCGTCGATGAGTGGGGGGCCTGGCACCCGCCCGGCACCGAGATCAACGGGCGTCACCTCTATGAGCAGATGGGCTGCCTGCGCGACGCACTCGTCGCCGCGCTCACGCTCGACATCTTCAACCGCCACGCCGACAAAATCGACATGGCGAACATCGCCCAGCTCGTGAATAACATCCAATCGCTGTTCCTTGCCGACGGCGATAAGTTTGTGACGACGCCCAATTTCCACGTTTTTGAGATGTATCGCGCCCACCACGGCGGCAAGTCGGTGCGGATCGACGTGCAGGCTCCGCTCATCCCGTATAGCGACCGGGGCGTGGCGAGCCAGTGTCTTCGGATCGCGGGATCAGCGTCGATCAAGGGCCAGACGCTGACGCTCACGCTGGTCAACACCCACCCCGCCGAGCCCGCCGAGGTCGACCTGCGGATCAAGGGGATGGCCGGATCGGGCGTCTCGCACGTCGCGCTGACGCATAGAGATCTCTCCGCTCATAACACGTTTGAACGTCCCGATACCGTCGTGCCCAAGTCGCTGCCGTTCGCCGCGAAGGGGGAGACGCTACGGTGCGTCTTGCCCCCAGCGTCGGTGAATCGGTTCGAGATCCGGCTGGGAGCGGTTTGAGTTTTGGCTCTCTGGAAGGGCCTTTCTGGTCCCCTCGCCCACGGGTGGGGAGGGGACCAGATTTCGTCGCCCAAAACGGTCTTTCTGTCTTTTGATAGGAACAAATGTCATGGATCTCACCCATAAAGTTGCGATTGTCACCGGGGCCGCCTCGGGGATCGGGGCGGCGATCGTTCGGCTGTTTGTCGAGGCGGGGGCGAAGGTCGTCGCGGTCGATACCTCGACCAACCTGACGAGACAGGTCCATTCGCTGGCCGGGGGGCGGCACAATCAGGTCCGAGCGGTCGTCGGCGACGTGGCGAGGGAGGAGACGGCCGAAGCCTATACCCGCGCGGCGATTGATGGGTTCGGCCGGATCGACGTGATGATTAACAACGCGGGCGTGGCGGTCGTCAAGCCGATCGCCGACCACACGCCGGAGGAGTGGGATCGGGTGATGAATGTGAACGTCAAGTCGATCTACTGGTCGGCGCGGCACGTCATCCCGGTGATGAAGGCGGCAGGGGGCGGGCTGTTCCTCAATACCGGGTCGATCTCGTCGGTCGTCGGCATCGCGGGGCAGGGGGCTTATGGGCCGTCAAAGGGGGCGGTGATTCAGCTCACCCGGCAGATGGCGGTTGACTATGCGCCGTTCGGCATCCGGGTCAACGCTGTCTGTCCCGGCACGGTCGACACCCCGATGCTCCGCAAAGCGGCCGACGACTCGGGCGACGCCGCAGGCTTTCTCGCGGGCCTCGAACGCGGTCACCCGATCGGCCGGATCGCCTCGGCCGACGAGATCGCCGAGTTCTTCCTCTTCCTCTCGTCCGACCGCGCCCGCTTCTTCACCGGGGCGATCCTCATGATTGACGGCGGCTTCTCCGCGCAATAGCACCTCTCAAAAGGCTGACATGATCCGATGGAATACTTCGCTGAAGGCTCCCCCTCCTCCGAGTTGTCCGAGCCGCACTGTTTCGAGATTGTCGATGAGTTGATCGAACGGCTCGAAGCGGCGCGGCCGATGCGGCGGGTCTTGCTACTCCCGCCCGACTTCACCCGCCTGCATTCAGGGGCGGGACCGCTGACGAACCGGCTCTATGAACGGCTGGCGGGCCGGGCTGAGGTCGTCGTGATGCCCGCAACGGGAACTCACTTCCCGATGTCAGCACACGAGCGGGCCTCAATGTTTCCGAGCATCCCCGCCGACCGGTTCCGCGACCACGACTGGCGCGGCGGGGTCGTCACCCTCGGCGAGATCCCTGCCGCCGAGATGGCTGAGATTTCGGAGGGCCGGGTGAACCTGCCGGTCTCGGTGCAGGTCAATCGGCTGCTCAACGAGTACGAGTGGGACGCGATTATCTCGGTCGGCCAGCTCGTGCCGCATGAGGTGATCGGGATCGCGAATCAGGTCAAGAACGTGCTCGTCGGGGTCGGCGGGTTCGATATCATCAACAAGTCACACTGGCTGGGTGCTGTGCATGGGATGGAGCGGATCATGGGGCGGCCCTGGAGCCCCGTCCGCGAGCTGCTCACCCGCGCCGCGAGCCGGTTCCTCGCGCACCTGCCGATCACCTATCTGCTGACGGTCCGCGAGCGGACGAAAGACGGCCGACTCGTCACGCGGGGGATGTACGCGGGAGACGATACCGCCTGTTATCTGCGGGGGGCCGACCTCTGCCGAGCCGTCAACCTCGACGTGCTCGACCACGCGCCTCGCAAGGTGGTGGTCTCCCTTGATGCCGAGGAGTTCAAGTCGACCTGGGTCGGCAACAAGGCGATCTACCGGACCCGGATGGCGGTCGCTGATGGCGGCGAGTTGATCGTGCTCGCGCCCGGGGTCCGCCAGTTCGGCGAAGACACGGAGATCGATCGGTTGATCCGTCGCTATGGCTACCGAGGGACGCCCGCGACGCTCGACGCCGTCGCCGCGCACCCTGAGCTTGCCGACAATCTCTCAGCCGCCGCGCACTTGATCCACGGCTCGACCGAAGGCCGGTTCCGCGTGACGTATTGCCCGGGACATCTCACCCGCGACGAGGTGGATGGCGTCGGGTTCGGATATGCCGACATGGGACAGATGCTTGCAAAATATCGGCCTGAGTTGCTCGACGACGGTTGGAACACGGTCGATGGCGAGGAGGTCTTCTACGTCTCGAACCCCGCGTTGGGGCTGTGGGGCACGGCCGAGCGGTTCGCAGTCTGACCGACCCGGCCCGCCGGCATCATCGCCGACGGCCCGGGCGTGACCTTCGTCTGGATCAATATGCGTCGCTGCTGATGACCTCGCCGGAGCCGCGAGTCGAGAGGGCCTGGTAGACGCCGGCCTGTGCGGAGCCCTTGTTCCAGACATAGCAACTGCTGTCAAACGAGGAACCGGCGGGGATAAAGCTCGTATGCAGGGTCGTCTGCACGGTCGTCTGCCACGAGTTGATCGAGTTCTTGACGAACCGCACCGAGCCGTCGCAGAAGGCGAAGTTGCCGCCGCCGGCGTGCAAGCTGGTGGCAAGGGTGGGGTAATAATAGTTGCCCTTG
This sequence comes from Isosphaeraceae bacterium, assembly GCA_025356435.1. Lineage (GTDB taxonomy): Bacteria > Planctomycetota > Planctomycetia > Isosphaerales > Isosphaeraceae > CAMFLR01. The sequence goes on from JANXSY010000114.1 coordinate 11,368, forward strand.
CCGAGGACCGAGGTCGCCGAGAGGGGGCTGGAGGTGGGGGGAACCTGGAGGTTGAGCGGATACATCGTGCCGAAGAGGCAGTCGTACCACCGGCCCGATTGCCACGAGTTGTCCGAGCCGCCGTAGGCGCTGTCGTAGACCAGAAGATTGGCGTGGCAATGCTCGCCGAAGAGGAAGGTGTTGCTTGTGCCGTCGGTGATATCGGCGATCCGGGTCGTGCTGTCGTTGTAGATCACGCCGTCAAATTGCGACTTCTGTGAGGCGCATCCTGCGGCCTTGGTCGTATCGTAATAGGTGGTATATCCACCGTTGTCGAACGTCCCGGTGCAGCCGGCGTAGCTGGAGAAATACTGGAGCCAGGTGCCGGCGGGGGTCGGGAAGACCTGGTTGAACGAGGTGCCGGGGGTGGTCGTGGCGATCGTGATGGGATTGAGATTGCTGTCGCTGGGGCAGGTCAGGGCGCTGAGCTTGACGCCGGCAATCGTGATGTTTTGTATGTTCGACGAGGTGAAGCTGAAGTTGACGGCGTTGTACATCGCCGACTGCTCGGTGAACGGGAGCATGCGGACGAAGCAGCTGAAGTTCTCGGGATACTTGCAAGGGACAGCACCGGGCACGCAGCCCGACGACGGGGCACCGCCGTTGTAATTCGAGTACGACCCGCCTGGGAACGAGCCGTTGCTCGACTCATAGTTGTTCGCCGCGAGGGCGAGCTGCTTGAGGTTGTTGGTACATTGGGCGCGGCGGGCGGCCTCGCGGGCGGCCTGCACGGCGGGCAACAGCAGGGCGATCAGCACCGCGATAATCGCGATGACGACCAGCAGCTCGATCAGCGTAAAACCCGGTCGACGTCTCATAGGATGCGGCTCCAAATGGGGCAATGAGGGCGGAAGATGCGGGGGCAGGCTATAGGGAAGGGCCGTCGGCATTCATCGCCGAACGGCCCGATTAGGTTAGCCAAATCGAAAGAGTGATCGAAGGGGATGTCCGTGAATATTTCGCGAAGATTCCTGCGAGATCACGGCCCGCCGGGAGTGGTGCCGACGGGTTCGAGCTTGACGTCGTCGATCCAGACCTCGCCGACTTCCTCTGCGCCACAGAGGCGGAACTCGAGCGCGAGGGTGGTGGCCTCGGTCTCGGTCTTGATGACCCGCTCAACCTTCGTCCAGCGGCCGACGACGGCGTAAGGCTGCTCGCTCGCCCCCTGGCGGAGGATCTGCCAGCCGTTGTTGAGGCCATCTCGATACTGGGCGATCCGCACCCGAAATTCTCCCTCGGTCCCGGGCGCGATGAGATACCAGAATGTGAGTCGCATCTTTGTATCATAACGTACTGGCTTGGCGACGAACGAGTAATACTGGTTGCCCGGGATGTGGGCTTCGAGGTGGAGGCTGTCGGGAGCCGAGACGAAGTGGGTGGTGTCGCGACGGTCTTCGGGCGGGTCGGTCCAGGTCTCCTTCGCCTGGGCGTGACGGTGCTCGCGATCGAGCGAGAGCAGGTCTCGCAGGACGGTCGCGCCAAGCTTCAACTCGACCTCACGGACTCCAAGCAGGGGGTCATACGCACCGTAGAGGAAGTGCTCATGTTCGAGCCTGATGCGGACGCAGAGTACGCCACCGGGGGGGATGCTTACCGGGTCGAGCGGGTCAGGAGTGGTTGCGGGCGTGGCTCTCGGCCTGGGGGCCGGCTCGGGCGTCTCGGCCGACCAGGCGCGGACGACCAGACGCTCGCGGCAGACTTTGTCTTCGTCGGCCGAGGCGATCACATCGAACGCTGAGGTGCCCGACCCCGCGACCTTTGGGCTCGATCGCATCGGCACGGCATGGACCGAGACTCGTGAGTTCGAGATCCAGCCGTCGACCGTCGCGGAGAGGTCGGCCGGCATAAGCACGACCCCGCCCGGCGAGTCGAGCCGGAGGCGGTAATCGACCTGCCAATCCCCCTGGTCCTGCGCGATCACACGCTCGACCAGGTTCCATCGGCGGTCCGAGGGAGAGACGACGGTGGGCGTCCGGGGCATCATTGCCGCGCCCGATGGGCTGAGAATGCTTGCGGCCAGGGAGGCCAGCCCGAGCAGGATCGACCGGGCGGAGACTGTGCAGGGTATCGCCATTGACATGGTTCACCTCGCCCATCCTGGGCCAAATGCGCCACACGCCGTGATCCCCGGACGTCAACGGATTGGGGGCGACATCGGCCCTTGCCGCGACAATGCGGGCGAAGTCACATCACGCGGGCGTGCGGCGCTCCTGCCGGCGCGTGACGCGACCTCAATTGCTGTTCTTAGAAAACGAATGGGATTGTGTTGATCGAGGTGCGGCGAGACGTGGTGGTCGGGGCGGGCATTGAGAGGAATTGATATGTCGGGCCGCAGAACGCGGGGGTCGGTCAGTCGTCAGCCTCTTCGTCGTCGTCATCCGGAGAGATCGACGAATCGGCCGCGCGGTCGAGGAAACGGGGTAGGAATCGGTCGACGAAGATCGCAACGGCGATCTGGGTCGTGGAGTTGTCCATGCCCCAGATGCTGGCGTGGGGCTCGACGAGTTCGGGGTCCATCTGGATGTAATACTGCTCGTCCACAGCGAGCGAGAACGGCATCTCCTCGAACCATCGATGGGCCAGGGCATTGACCCCGGGGCCGCCGACGGAGAGGGTCGGAATCTCTTGCAGCGGCTCGTCGCTCATCCAGCGAAAGTCGGCCACCACAAGGACATGGGTCGGCTCGTCGTCGACCGCCGCGCGGAGGGCGACGAGCCGTTCGACCTGCTGCTTGAGATAGTAGGCGAGCGGGCGGTCGAGTTCCTCGGCGCGGAGGGTGCTCCCCGTCACGATGAGGATCAGGCGGCCCGGCGATTCGGGAGGCATGCGGCGCGGCCCTTTCCTGGCGGCGGTCGGGACGATCACCACGACGGGCCGTAGGGGATGCAGACAATTGGGCCATGCTATCCGCCGCCGGGACGGTTCGACAAGGGGAACCCCCCACGGTGTCGCTTTGGTCGTCGCGGGGCCTGTCTATCTCTCGCGTCTCGTCGATCGGCCACCTCCCCGGGGACGATCCCCGGCTGAACCTGGGTCCGACGTAAAGATTTACTGGGGAGCCATCTCCGTCGCCTTCCAGAGAGCGACGCGGCGGAGCGCGGCCTCGGCGGCCTGATAGTCGTCGTCGCCTTCGCCCTCGAACTGCTGGCCAACCGCGCGACGGCCCGCGAGGGGGATCAGGCAGCGGAACCGCGAGCGGCCTTGGGGGTCGCCCTCGACCTCGTAGCGGGTTACCCCGAGGTCGCGCATCCGGCGGCGGAGGTCCGACCAATCACGCGGGGATGTCGGCCCTGTTGCCGGGGCTTGCGACACCGGCGAGACGGCCGGGTCGGCGGTCCTGGACGGTGGCAGGGGCGCGAGCGGCGTGTCGGGCATCGCCAGTTCGAGCGGCTGGGCGTCAGATTTTGGGGGCGGGGTGGCGACCTCAATCGTCGACGCGGGAAGGGCCGTCGTCTCCGGTGGGGCGGTCGAACGTTCGAGCGTGTCGAAGGTTAGCGGCGGCAGGGGGGCGGCAGGAACGTCACGCGGCGGGGTCGGCCTTTTGGCCAGATCGGCGGGCGTGGGGTTCGTCGACAGGGGCGGCAAGAGGCGAGCACGGATCGCGGCCTTGAGCCAATCCAGGCCCGGACCGTTCACGGCCGCGCCACCGACAAAGGCGGCCATCACGAGGATGAGGGCGAAACAAACTTTTCGCAACGGACCCGGCCTCCCTGCCAGCCACCTTGAATAATGTCGGGGCCGGACCGAATAATAAAGAGTTAACCCGATCCGGCCGATAACTAAGGATTCCTGATCCTCTCGGCCGACGCCAAGGTTGCTCCAGGCCCAAAACGTGGCTACTTGACCCGAGATCGCTGAGTAGGTCAAGGTCATTCGGTCGGATCGGGAGCGGAGGAGATCGCGTGCAACGCCTCAAGACCGTCCCCGAAGCCTGGCTCGAATCACCCGTTCGCCCTTACCGTCCGGCCCGCGCCGAGGCGGGGCGCTGGCTCGGCGTGCCTCAGGTGATCGGGGGGATCGAGCTGATCTTCGGCACGGTCTGGACCCTTGTCACCCTGCCGTTCCGCCTCGTTTTCGGCCTGCTCGGCCTGCTCGGACGTCTCGCGGGGCTGGTGGTCGGCTTCTCGATCATGGTCCTCGGCGCGGCCCTTCTGCCCGGCCCGCTCGTCCTGATCGGCGTCCCCGTCTTCGCGATCGGCCTGCTGCTCTCGCTGCGGTCGCTGGGTTAAGAGAGAAGAAGAATCGTCCGCCCCAATGAGATCGATTGACCTCGACCAGAACGCGACGACCCCACTTGACCCGGCGGTGCTCGACGCAATGAGGCCGTTCTGGCTGGCTGGGGGGAACCCGGAGAGCCGGCACTCGCTCGGTCGCGCGTCGAGGCGGGGTCTGGAGCGGTCGCGCGAGGTCGTGGCGCGGGTGCTCGGAGCGAGTCCGGCCGAGGTCGTCTTCACGTCGGGCGGCACCGAGGCCAACAACCTCGCCGTGTTTGGCCTGGCGACGGGTGCGATCGTCGCCAGTCCGATCGAGCATCCCGCCGTCTCCGGCCCCGTCGAGCGTCTGAAGACGAGGGGCGCGTACGTGACCCGTCCCGACGTCGACCGCGAAGGGGTTGCCGACCTCGCCGCCTTCGCCAATGCGATCGATCCCGACACGAGCCTGGCGACCCTCATGCTCGCCAACAACGAGACCGGCGCAATCCAGCCCGTCGCCCGACTCGCGGCGATCGCGGAGTCTCTCGGGGTGCCGGTCCATACCGACGCCGTGCAGGCGGTCGGCCGCATCCCGGTCCATTTCCACGAGCTAGGTGTGGCCACCCTTGCCGCGAGCGCCCACAAGTTTCACGGGCCGGCCGGGGTGGGGTTCTTGCTCGTGCGATCGGGCGTTTCGCTGCCCCCAGCCCTCTTCGGCGGCGGCCAGCAGCGTGGGCAACGGCCCGGCACGCCCCCGGTCGCGCTAATCGTCGGCATGGCGACCGCGCTCGAACTCTGGCAGGCGGATTCGTCGGCCCGGATGGCCCGATGGCAGGCCCTCCGCGACCGCCTTGAATCGGGCCTATCGAGACAATTCGTCGTTGTCCGCCACGGCCCGCACGCCGAAGAATCTCGCCTCCCGCAGACCCTCAACCTCGGCTTCCCCGGCCTCGACGGCGATGCCCTCTTGATGCAGTTGGACCTCGCCGGCGTGAGCGTCTCGCTTGGCTCCGCCTGCTCCAGCGGTGCTACCACCGCCTCGCCGACGCTCCTGGCGATGGGTGTGCCCGACGATCAATTGCGCTCGTCTGTCCGGTTCAGCCTCGGGGCGTTCACCACCGAGGAAGAGATTGATGAGGTGATCAGGCGGGTCGGGGCTATTGTCGGGAGGATCGCGACTGGTCGCCCGATCAGGACGTGATCCGTCGGATGATTGCGGTGAGTTTGGTGAAGTCGATCGGCTTGGTCATGTGCTCGGAGAACCCGGCTTCTCGGCTGCGCCTCACGTCTTCGTCCATGCCATAGCCGCTGAGGGCGATCGAGGGGACGGGGCCTCTGGCGGCGACGACCCGGCGGATCAGGTCAAGACCGCTACCGTCGGGCAGGCCGATGTCGCTGATGAGCAGGTCGAAACCGCCGTCGTCCAGGACGTCGATCGCCGCGCCAAGGGTGGCCGCGGTCCTGACCTCGTGGCCCAGCTTCCTCAGGAGCCTCTCCATCACTTGCAGGGTCGCGGGGTCGTCTTCGACGACGAGAATCCTGCGATGCGGGGCAGTCGGCAGTCCTTTGGGCAGCTCTTCCGGGGGCGCGGGGAGCGTCTCGACCGGCGCGGCAACGGCCTCGACCGGCGCGGCGACGACCTTCAGCGAGACCCGGAAGGTCGCCCCCCGTCCGGTCCCGGCGCTCTCGACGTTGAGCGTCCCTCCGTGCGCCTCGACGATCCCCCGGCTGATCGCCAGGCCCAGGCCGAGGCCGCCGTACCTCCGCGTGATCGTCGACTCTCCCTGCTGGAACGGGTCGAAGATTGTCGCCAGGACGTCGGGCTCGATGCCGATCCCCGAGTCTGTGACCTCAACCGTGATCGTCGAGGCCAAGCCGTCGGGGCTGCGTCCGTTGCGGGCGACGATCGAGATCGTGCCGCCGTCGGGCGTGAACTTGAGGGCGTTCTTGATCAGGTTCCACAAGACCTGCTGGAACCTGGTTGCGTCGGCGTCAACGTGGTGAGGATCGGCGGCGAGGACAACTTCGAGGCGGAGCCGCTTCTCCTCGATCTCGCCCTTGCAGATCGCCACGGCGCGTTCGATCAGGTCGTGACAGTCGACGACGCTCCACTTCAAGGGCAACTTGCCCCGGACGATCCGCATCACGTCGAGCAGGTCGTCGATCAGGCGGGCCTGGAGCATGACGTTCTCGCGGATCATCTCCAGCGTCGGCCTGATCTCCGTCGGCGACGTCGGCTGGTCGAGCATCGCCGTGGTCGCGAGCAGGACCGGGTTGAGCGGCGTCCGCAACTCGTGGCTCAGGACGGCGAGGAACCGACTTTTCGCCCGGCTCGCGTGCTCGGCCTCGTCCCTCGCAGCCCGCAGTTCGGCCTCGATCCGCATCCGGTCGGAGATGTCGGTATTCGTCCCGAACCAGTGGACGATCTGGCCGTTGGCGTCGTGGACCGGCATAATCCTCGTCAGGAAGTCACGGAACACGCCGTCGGCACCCAGAAGCGGGAACACCATGTCGAACGGTTCGCCGCTCGCGATCGACCCCGACCACCGCTCCAGGACCGTCGGTAGCATGGCGGGGTGGTGGACCGATTGCCAGCCCCAACCTTCCATATCTTCGGGCGTCTTCCCGGTGTAGTCATGCCACCGACGGTTGTACCAGGAGACGTAGCCGTCGGCTCGGGCCATCCAGGCCAGTTGCGGGATCGAGTCGGCCAGCGTGCGGAACTGATTTTCGCTGGCGCGCAACGCCTCCTCATGCTTTCGCTGCGCCGAGGCGTCGCGGAAGACCATGACCACGCCGATGATCTCGCCCTGATCGTTGCGAATCGGGGCCGCACTGTCTTCGATCGGGGTCTCGGTGCCGTCTCGCGCGATCAGGAGGGTGTGGTTCGCCAGCCCAACGATCGTACCCGAGCGCATCACCTTGTCGATCGGGTCTTCGACGGGCATGCGAGAGTATTCGTTGATAATGGGGAAGATATCGAGGATCCGAAGGCCGATCGCGTCGGACTGCGGGTAGCCCGTGAGGGTCTCTGCGATCGGGTTGAGGAACCTCACCCGCCCCGCGCCGTCGGTGGCGATGACGGCATCGCCGATGCTGTTGAGGATCGTCGACAACCAGCCCCGTTCCGCCCGGATCGCCTCGGTCAGTCGCCTCTCCTGGCGGGCCTCGCGGCGCTTGAGCGACGACATCCCGGCCAGCAGCCCCAATGCCAGGGCGGTCGCCCCGATGAACGACCCGAGGGTCCATCGCGTCGCGGACCGGGTCGCCGCCATCCGGATCGCCAAGAGGCGGTCCTCCTCGGCCTCCATCACCGCGACCACCCGCCTGATCTCATCCATCAACCACTGGCCCCGGTCGGTCTGGACGACCTCCAAGGCGGCGGCGAGGCTCTTCTCCTCGCGCAAGGCCACGGTCGTGCGGAGTTCCTTAACCTTCTCCCCCGCCAGTCGGCGCAGCGCAGCGATCCGATCTTGCTGCAAGGGATTGTCCGAAGTCAGGTCTGCCAGGCGGTCGAGAGTCCGGTCGATCTCGCCGAGCGCAGTCCAATAGGGCACGAGGTACGCGGGCTTGCCCGTAAGCAGATAACCCCGCTGGCCCGTCTCCGCATCTTTCAGTATCGACTGCGCGTGTTCGAGCGACGCAATCACTTTCCGGGTGTGGTCGACCCGGCCATTGTTCGCGACGATCGTGCGTAGATTGACGGAGGTGAGCACCCCATTGGCGACGAGAACAGCCGCCGCGACCCACACGCCTAGACCGCTGATCGTCTTCGACCGGCCTATCATGAACAATTCCCGTTGGTGAAGGTCGAATTCCGAAATCCTTCGGCCTTCGTCACTTCTACAAGTGATCGGCACGGCATATTGAAGCGGAAGCCAGCTTCGGCGTTAAGTTCGCGAACGTTCGTATGGACAAATTAAGAATTGCGCGAGCCGTTCTTCGTTGGACTGCCAACCGGGTCGCGTGATCCCATTCTAACCAAGAGTGGCGAGGACGTGAAGGACAAGTCGAGGAGAGTCAAAACAGTTCCAAAGTCATTCTTCTTGCGAGAACAAGCGTTTATTTGGGTGGCTCAGCTTCTCGAATCGGGGGGTGAGGCGACAGAAGACAGGCCGTCCGTGCGGAGGTCGCCCCTCACCGGTCAAGAACCGGTACCACCCGAGATCTCCCAAACGTCTTGAATTGGCCATCCTCCCGCGTGGAGAGGACAGGCCTCGTTCCCTCCTCAACCCTCCTGCGTCGCGCCTCGACTACCGGCATAGAAGGCGTAGCGGCCCCGGATCAGGTCATGACCCGGCTTCGGCGAGGGGTAGACCCACGCCACATCCTTGACCGTGGTCCCATCGGCCGCGACGAAGTCGACCCAGTTGCACGTCCCTTTAAAAGGACATGTATACGTCCGATCGGTGACGCGAAGCGTCTCCACTCTCACCGATGACGGTTCGAAGTACCAGTTCCCCTCATACTTATCGACCCCCGCGCCAGGCTCCGAAGCGGCCAGAATCGCCCCACTCGACTTTTCCTTGATCGTGATGGACATCCTATTTTTCCTTTGATGTCAAAGTTTGTTACGGACGGGTATCGGATCAGAATTGACCCTGGCGGAGACGTTGGACCTCACCTGGATCAAGATCGAAGAGGCGGAAGACAAGCCGGTCGATCCGATCTTCGGCCTGGGCGATCCGGTGGCTCAGGTCGGCATGCTCAGCGTATCTGTCTTTCATATAGGCGCTCCACTCGTCGGCGACGAGGGGTCGTTCCCAGGGATTTCGACCCAACAGGAAGCTCTTTTTCAATTCCGCCCCCAACTCGACGAAGCTGAGCGTCGGCCACTTACGGAGCTTGATCGAGGTCTTCGGCGCGACGAGCGACCGGTTGAACCCGTCCACGAGCCGTTCGAGGACGTTCTCGGTCAGCACATGTCGAGCCCGCCCCCATTCGCTCGCCTGGCGGGCCAATACCCCGATCTCTTCCCGCGTCGGGGGCTCGCAGGCCGGGACCGGAACCCGCCCGACGTACTGCGTGAACATCCGATAGCGATACTCCCCTGCGCGTTCTCCGAATGGGATGCTGATCCCCGAGAGGACGAACCACGTCACCGACGAGTTCAATACCGCGAGCAGATAGTCGTCGTCGACCGGGATCAGATAGGTGGTATTCCCTAGGAACGACCCGCCCCGCTCGGTCGAGAATCGCGTTGCCTTGGCGATGTCGGGATAGACGATCTTGGGCCGGTCGAACACGTCGTAGTAGTCGCACGCGCGGAGTTCCCACCAGAACTGGCCCTGGTCGTCGCGGACCCGCGCCTTGGCTTCATGGAGGGCCAGATGATCGGCGATCGCGGGATAGGTCGCGCGGAGCCAGTCCCAGCCGCTCGCTTCCTCGGTCGCGCCGCAACTCGCCCTCGTCACCCCGTTGGGTAGGTAAATCAGCCAGCGGCCGGACTCTTCTTGATACCACCTGCGTAGGTCTTCGCCCCCCTTGAGCGGCCTGAGCACGCCTCGCGCCGAGGGGCACTTCGACTCGATCGCCTGCTTCTGCTCGTCATCGATTACGAACGCCTCGTTCAGTCCCGTCTTGATCCCCAGCAAGATCCTCCTTTTGACATAATCCAACAGTGATTGGTGCCCCGCAAGCAACTTCTCGCGAAGCTTGAAGACGGCCTCGTCCTCGAATTGCCAGGCGTCGGACGAGAGTCGCGACAGGGGAATGTAGATCGATTGTTCGAGAGCGAGCTTCGCGACCTGGGTCACGTCGTCCGACCGACGAATCCGCAGAGACTGGACATGGTCGCCTTCGGTCGGGGGCCGATTCTCGATCACGATCAGCACGGGGGTCACGTCCTTAGCATCCTTGAAGACCTGGGTATCGCCGAGGTCAAAGAACCGTTCGAGCGTGGCCCTGACCTGGATCGAGGCCCTGAGCTTCGCCCCGAACGCCGCCCGTGCGAAGCCGTTTGCACAGATGAACGCAAGCCGACCGCCCGGCTTGAGGACCTCCAGGCTCCGACCGAAGAAATAGACGTACAAGTCGGCGATCGGGTCGAAGACCTCGGGGAAGGCCTGGCCCCAGTGCGGCTTGAACGCCGTGAGCCGTTCCTGCCTGACATACGGCGGGTTGCCGACGACGGCGTCGAACCCGCCCCGCTCGAAGACGGCCGGGAAGCTCGCCCTCCAGTCGAACGCGCGGGCGGGATCGAAGTCTGGAGAGTCGACGACGCTGTTGCCGCAGACGACGTTCGTCGAGAGGTCGGTGAGCAGTTGGCCCCGCCTTGCGGTCCGAATCCAGAGCGAAAGCTGTGCGATCTCGACCGATTCGCGGGAGAGGTCGACGCCGAAGATGTTGTTTTTAAGGATGAGGTGGGCTGATCGCGCCCGCCAGTCGTCGAGGTTACCGGGCATCCCCCACCCGTCCCGACATTCCGGGGCGTCGGGCTCGACAAGCTGGAGGTCGCGGAGCAGATCGCAGCGATGGCTCTCGAACCAGTGATAGGCCTCAGTGAGGAAGGCCCCCGAGCCGCATGCGGGGTCGCAGATGGTAAGCGCGTCGAGCCGAACGAGCATCGCGCGGGTGAAGGCGGCCGGGGCCAGGTCGGGCAAGCCATCAGTAAAGCCAGACTCCTCGATCAGTGCATCCCGGAAGCGATCGAGCAGGGGATTGAGCGCGGCCGAGACCAGGTATTCGACGACGAACGCGACCGTGTAATAGACACCTGTCTTGCGCCTGACGGCCTTCGCCGCGCGGCGGGCGAGGTCGGCCTCGTGCTCGTCAAGACTCGTCGACTTGAGTTCCTCAATGTCGGTGATACTCCGCTCGAAGATCCGCCCGAGCACGTCGACCGTCACCTCGTCGCGATAGTCGTACTGCCCGAAGGTCTTGAAACAGTTCGCCCAGCTCGAATCGAGTTCGAACAGCGGGTCGTCGAGGATCGGATCGCGTTTGAAGAGGTTGCCGTTGTATCGGGGGACATGATGCAGCTCGTCGCCCGTGTCGATGGCCCGGAACAAGAGCTGAAAGGCCATCCAGTGCGTCAGCCCCGGTACGGCGACTTCGGCGGTCTTCTTGAGAACCTGGGGGTCGCTCAGCAGTCCACGGGCCTGCGCAAATGCGATGAAGAGGATGCGGTCGAGCAGCCGCTGCGAGGCTCGGATCGCCTCGTCGGTGTTCACGTCCCGCTGGGCCTTGATCGCGCCAATCAACTTGGCCCGTCGTTCGGAATAGAACCGATAGAGTTCCTCGCCGACCTTATCCTGACGGGCACCAGTCTGCTTGAGGAGATCCGCCGCGTTGAGCGCGATCGGTGTCGATCCGAGCAGGCCGTCGGCATGGAAGACGGCATAGAAAGCGGCGAATGACTCGCGGTCCTTCAGGTCCGTCACTATCACCCGATGGGCATATCGGCTCGGTCGCAGGCGGCTATAGAGCCGGAACTCGCGAAAATTGCTCACGATCGCCCACTGCGCCGTCTCTGATCCGTTGAGGTAATCCCAGGCCTGCTGGACCGGACTCCTCCCCTTGCCGGGCCTGCGATCGAGGTCTTTTGCCGCCCCCTTAACCTCAACGACAGCGATGGGCTGGCCGATAATCTCCCTCCGCTCCTCGTCCCAGTGGAACGGCCCAAGCGTGGCGTCGGCGGTGTCGGCCCCAGTCTCACGACACTTCGGCTGCATATTCCACGATTGGCCCGTCGCGAGGTCGGATTTTGTCCGATAGCCGAGGCTGCCCATCAAGAGCTTGTAGAAATCCTGTTCAACCTGCGTCTCGGTCAGCGCGTCGAGCACCCCGGATTCGAGGTTCTCGATCCAGGTCTTGAAGCACAGATGCGCGACGTCGCACTCATTGGCCCGAGACCGGTTAACCTGCAAGCCCGCTTCTTTGAGCAGGCCTGGGAGAAAGAGGGGGCGGTGGCCTGGAGAGACGATATCGGGAGTTGGATCGACGAACACCGAGGGGACGACGTGACGGAACACCCTCTTTGCCATCGATTCACTCCGGCCTTTCCCGAACATCTTCGCCCAATGACGACCGCGCCGCCAGTGGGCCATCTCTTTAGACTTCGGCCTGGGACCCGGGCGAGATGACCCTTTAAACGCCAGAGCCTGACATCCTCCTATCGTCCCCCCGGCAGGCTCGCCGTGAACGCCTCGAACACCTCGCGGCGGGTCTGGCCGCGACTCAGCTCAGCCAGCCAACGGTCCATCTCGGCGAGGGCGGTGGGGCGGTCAAGATAGCGTCGATAGAGCCAGTCAACATAGCGCCTTCGCGACTCTTCCGACCCGAGTGCGGCGTCGATGTAGGCCTTGCGGGCGGCGACGGAACGGTAATCGCCCTCCATCCCCGGCGCGGCGGCGGGCTCGGGAAGGCGGCCGAAGACGACGCGATAGGTGTCGAAGAAGAAGGCGGCCGACGAATCGCCAGTCCGGCCCCGATACTCGGGCGAGGCGATCAGGTCGAGGAAGACGGTCTCTTTGTCCCAGGGTCGCTCGTCGATCAACCGCTGCGCCGCCAGGCCGCCGAGCGGGTCAGGGCTGCGGCCAAGGACGAGCCGGTAGACCTGTTCGATATAGCGCGACGAGTCGCTCGGCTCGGGCCCACCCGCTGAGACGAGGAGATAGGGACGATAAGCCATGAAGAGCCGGCCGAGGGCACCGTCGGGCCTGCGCACCCATTGGCCGTTGCACTGGTCGACACGGGCGTCACGCGCGGCGACCTGCTTACCGTTCTCCATCAGGAAGCACTCATTGTCATAAAGCGTCCACTGGATGACCCAGGGGAGTCGGAGCGCAACCGCTTCGAGCATCGCCTTGAACTCGGGACCGAAGTCAGCGCGGGTCGTCTCGTGGACGCCGACTTCGCTAATGACGACGTTATCATTCCCGAATGCGTAGCTATCCCGCGCCTTCGATTTGAGAAAGTCAACGGCGCGAAGGAAGTCGCCCCCCGGCCTTGAGGCGGTCTCCCACGCTGAATAGCCGACGAGGTCGCAATCGAGCTGCGGCAAGACGTTGTTCGCGACCGTCCGCCCGCCGGCCATTGACTTGAGCACGAAGCAAACCTCGGCCAGATGGTAGACGTAAACGCCCGAGTCGCCGACCTCGCGCCTGGCGTCGTTCACCGCCTGTTGCCGAAGCCGGAAGTAGTCGAGCGTGTTCGCGAGGGCCGTGTCGGAGGGGTTCAGCGCCTCGTCGGGCGTCGGCAGTGTGTGCCAGTCGGCCTCGTGGTTCTGGAGGATGAAGACCTTGCCGGAACCCCGATAGGTCACGAGCAGGTGCGTCGTCAGGTCATAAATCTGCCGATACATCTGCTCCCGCGCGGCCGGGGAATTCGGCCGGTCGACGGCCTGGGGTCGACCCGGCTCGGGGTGGGCGCAGAGCGAGTTCCAGCTCCCCTCGCCGATCGCGTCGGCAGCGAGGAAGTAGGTCTGAAACGGGAGGCGAAACACCCGCTTATAGACGTCGAGCCGGGCAAGATCGACGAGCGACTTGACCGATGCGAGCGTCTCGGCCGGCAGGGCATAGTAGTGCCAGTCTGGGCTGGCCACCTCGGAGTTCATCCCGAGCTTGATCGTGCGGAACCCCAACTGGTAGGCGTCTTCCGCCCCCTCGAACAGCACCTCCGGCCCGAGCTTTCCCCTCGGCTTGTAGCGCGGCGACATGTGCGCAACACCGAACCGGTTCGTGTCCGGGATCGGCGGTGGCCTGAGCGCACCCGTCGCCGGGTCAGCCGCCGGGGACGACCCGACGCCGATCGCGAAGACCGCGACCAAGGCCCATAAAGGCCGAAATTGGTTCCCGTTCATCATGATGACTCGGATGAAGATAATCGTTCTCGTGAGGGATATCGATCGCCGCTGTCGATGATCCGCACTTTCTGTTCCCGCCGGCAGGAGGATGGCCAAGTCCTTTTTCTCGCGATAGCAAGCCTCGATATCAGGTGGCCCTCTGTTCTCAAATCAGGGAGGTGAAGGCAACGCCCGAAGACCTCCGCAACCGGGCTCGTCGAGATCGGTGATCGTCTCTCAATGGGCCGTCGGTGAGGCGGCCTCGCGTCTCCAGGCGTCGGCCAGACGGTCGAGGCCCGCCCGGGCGCAGAGGGCGGCAAGGTCGGCCTGAGACCGGGGATCATCGGGCCGGGCGAAGTCGTTGGCCAGGCGGGGGACGAGGGTCGCGGGGTCGAGAAGCTCGCGGAGGGCGGCGACGCGGGCAGCCTCATGGCGGGCGGCCTCGCGACGGCCGAGCGTCTGATAGACGCGGGCTAGAAGGGTCCGCGTCCTCCAGTCGTGGGGCAGGTCGGTGAGGGCCGCTTCGAGCGAGGCCAACGCGCGGGCGGGCTCGCGGTCGTATTCGAGGTCCCATCGCCCCATCAGTCGATGATAGCGCGAGTCACGCTCGGCCTCGGGCCACTCGGCGAGGATCGACCGCCCCTGGTCGATCTCGCCCGCGTCAACCAGGGCCGTCACCAGCGCCTCTCGGACGACGACCCGGTGCGGGTTTCGGGCCAGCGCTTTCGAGAGGACCGCGACCCAGGAGGCGAGGTCAGGGTCTCCAGGACGGGGCAGGGCGGCGACCTGCTGGTGCTGCGCCACGACCGCCTCGGCGTCGTTGGGATCGGCCGCCACCCAGCGGTCGAGGCGGGCCAGCGCGCGGTCGTCAGGCATGCCGCCCGAAGCGTCATCGAGGAGCAAGAGCGCAAGCGTGAGGGCGCGAAGGATCGACCGTTTCGCATCGATGTCGACCGATTCATAGGCCGACCAGCCAACGCGAAGCGCATCGACCACGCGGCCTTCGGTCCGGAGCAGTTCGAGCCGGAGCCGCCACGGCTCGGGGTCGGCGGGGTCGGCGGCGGACGCCTTCTCCAA
Source organism: Isosphaeraceae bacterium (assembly GCA_025356435.1). Lineage (GTDB taxonomy): Bacteria > Planctomycetota > Planctomycetia > Isosphaerales > Isosphaeraceae > CAMFLR01. The sequence goes on from JANXSY010000114.1 coordinate 26,461, forward strand.
GGCCGATTCGGCCTGAGCCGCGAGGTCAAGCCCCAGGCAAGCACGCGCCTCCCCCAACCAGGTCCGGCCCCGGGCCAGCTTGGTCGCGTTGATCGTCCGCCAGGCCCGCAGAGCGGTGGGCCAGTCTTTGGCCACCTCAGCCGCCTCGGCACGGCCGCGGAGCGAGGCGGGCGAGGGGGGCAAGAAGAACCAGGCCGCAAGCCCCGCCACGGCGACAATCGCCGCCAAGGAACCGATCCACACCCACGCACCGGTCTTCGTCGCCGTGACAGGAAGGGGCCGGCGTCGTGGGGCGGTGCGGCGGGACATGGGGGAGGCTCGTCGGGACGAGAAGGCGGGGCGTCTCTCCACCCTGACCCTCGTCCGCAGGGAGGAAGGAGACCAGAAGACTCACATTCTCATCTCTAATGAGTGTCGGTCAATCCGAACAGGCTGCGAACGGCGTTAAGGAGCGGGTGCGGCTGCTCACCGGGGGTATCGGCGGCGGCGGTTCGAAGCGCGGCACGGGGGTGGTGGAGGAACTGATTCTGAAGCCGGAAGAGCGTGTGGGCGATCGCCTCGCGGTCGGAGTCGGTCAGATTCGGGCAGCGGGTGAAGAGGCTCTCCATCTCGCGGACGCGGGCGGCGTCGGCATACTCCCCAAGCTGGCGGAGGATCGCGCCGGCGTGCCGCTTATGACGAAGGTTGGCCAGGCACTCGGCCGTCTCATGCTCGATGATCGCCAGCGCCGGGTCAACCTTCTTCTGCCTGCGGGCGCGGTTGGCCTCGGTCTGCGCCTGGAGGTCATCGACATGATAGAGCATCACCTGTTCAAGACTGCCGATCTTGGGATCGAAGTCACGCGGGACGGCGATATCAAGGATCAGCGCCAGGCGATTGCCACGGGCTTTCTGGATTCTTTTATATTGATCCAGCGTGACGATCGGCTCGGCGGCGGCGGTCGTGCTCACGACCACGTCGGCCTCAATCAGCGCGGCGTGAAGTCGATCGAACGACCAGACCTCGCCCCCCCACTTATTCGCGGCGGCCTTGGCCCGCTCGGGCGTGCGGTTGGTGACGATCACCCGACCGGGCTTCAGTTCCGAGAGGTGCTGGAGCGTGAGGTCGGCCATCTTGCCCGCGCCGATAATCAACACCGTTTTATCGGAAAACGTGTCGAATATGTCTCGGGCCACGTCAACGGCAACGCTCGCGATCGAGAGCTTGCCTTGATCGAGCCCAGTCTCAGCCCGCACCTTCTTACCGACGAAGAGGGCGTGGCGGAAGACAGCGTGCAGGATCGAGCCGATCGTCTTCCGCTCGGTCGCCGCCGAGTAGGCTTCCTTCACCTGGCCGATGATCTGACCCTCGCCCAGGACGAGGCTCTCCAGGCTCGACGCGACGCGGAACAGGTGGGCGATCGCTCGGTCGTCGTGGTGATCGAACAGGTGGCGCTCGAACCGTTCGGCCGGCACCTTATGGAACCGCGCGATCGCGTCGATCAAGGCCCCGGTCGAAGGCACAGCACCATCTTCGCCCGCCGCATAGACCTCGACGCGGTTACAGGTCGAGAGGATCGCCAGCTCACTCGACGGGAAGGCGGCGGCGAGTGCATCAAGCCCCTCGTTGCGTCTGGGTCCGTCGAAGGCGATCGCCTCGCGGACGTCGGCCGGGGCGTGGCGGTGGTCGGTGCCGAGGGCGATCAGCTTCACGACGGGCCTCCCCCCAGGCGAGAGCCGCCGTGCGCGGAGGGGATCTGGAGCAGTTCGAGCCCAAATAACGAGAACGCCAAGAAAAGGAACGCCACGACGCTGAGCAGCATCATCCGACGCCCACGCATCTCAGGACGATACCGGGCATGGAGCAAGACGGCGAACACGACCCACATCGCCATCGTGCTGATGACCTTTGGGTCGGTCCAGCCGATCGACGCCCCATTCGCTCGGTGGAGGGCGACCGTCAGGATCAGGCCGATAATCAGGCCGGCCGTCAGGAGCGGGAAGGCAACCGTGATCGCCCCCCGGTTGAGCCGTTCCGACTGTTCGAGGCTGGGCAGGGCGAACCCGAACCGTGGCGGCCGCTTGTGCTTAAGGCGATTCGACTGGACCAGATACATCAGGCCCGCCGCGAATGCAACGCAGGTGAAGACCGACCCCGCCATCAGCAAGAGCCCATGCGTCGTGCCCCAGAAGGTGATCGCGGCTGACTTCGTTCCCAAGCCGCCGACCCACGCCGTCCGCTTCATCCCCATCGAGGCGGCCACCACCAGCCCCAGCACGACTGGTAAGACGAACAACCCCGCCGCCGCTGTTCTGGGTGACCTCACGAGCAGATAGAGGTTGATCGCCGCCAAGATCCACGCCAGGATCAGCAGAGAGCCGAACGGGGTCGTCACCAGCTCGGCGTCGCCGATCCTGCCTAAATTAACAAGATAGGCCGTCTGGACGATCCAGCCGAGGGCGGTGAGGCCAACGGTGAGATACCATCGCGCGTGCCATCGGACGACGAACCGGGCGAGGTCGCTGGCCAGAGCAAGGCCATAGGTCCCGGCGAAACAAAGCACAGTCAACTTTTCGACCAACCCCGCCATGCTTTCGAGCACTCCCCGCCCGACCCTGTCGAAATCGTCCCGACTTTCTCATTGTATCCAGAGCGGCCCGAGGATCACAGTCATCGGGGTGGGGTCGTCGCGAGAGAGGCTCGTTGGGTTCGTTTGGCGCGGCGATCCAGCGCTTCGAGCCGTCCTTGCTCAAGTCGAACTTGCCCCCCCACCCTAACCCTCCCCCACGGTGTGGGGAGGGGATCAAAATTGGCTTCGTTCGGCGCGATTCTCCCAGACGTGATTGGCTTCGTTCGGCGCAATTCTCTCCCAGACGTGATTGGCTTCGTTCGGCGCGATTCTCTTCAAGGCGCGATTGGCTTCGTTCGGCGCGGCGGTCGTTCGTCCGCTCAAGTGGGTTTGTTTGGCGCTCTCAGAGCCAGTTCACGATCTCGATTGAGAGACCTCCAGGCCGGGTTGTCAAAGAGCTACCCCACATCATCAGGATAGTCGGCCGCCCCGTCCCGGAAATCGGTCTGATGCGATCGAGGGGTCGCGATCCCGCTTCTCGGCTTGACCGCCGCCGCGCGTTTGGTACAAAGCCGGTTCGGGTTCCACCGATTGCTCGCAGGAGGCGGCCGATGTTTGGGCTCAAGAAGCTGGAAAAGCGGGCCAAGGCGATGATCTTTCTGACGCTGACGGGGGGAGTCGGGTTGGGCGGGTATGCGAATCGCGACCATCCCTTGATGCAGAAGATCCTCGGGATCGTCCGCGACCAGATCTCCAAGCAGCCCGCTGCGCCTGGGGAAGCAGGGACGGGGAAGGCGATCCTGGAGTCGCTGGTCGAGCGGCTCGACCCGTATCGCAAGCCCGGCGAATATGAGGTGAGGATCGAGAAGATCCGCCTCGACGACAAGGAATTTCGCTCTGGCCACACCATCGACCTGGAAGTTCGGGTCGTCAAATATGACGCGAAGGGCGGCAAGGGCATCGTTGTCTGGGACGCCAAGGCCACGGGCGGACGGCCGAACGTCGCGGGACGCGGGCCGATCTCGGGGGAGTGGGCCGACCAGCCGTTCACGGTTGATTGGAAAGAAGGGGACGGCTTCGACATCGAGATCTGGGACCGCAAGGGGCTGCGGCCGACGAAGTGGTTCGTCTTCGAAAGTGAAGACGACGGAGCCTTCCCACTCCGGACGAAGACCCACACGCTGGACACCCTCGCCGACGGCAAGGCCGTGCGTGACCCCTCCGCGAACACGATTGTGCTCAAGGCGAAGCGTATCGCGGCTCCTCAGACCGATGGCAAGCCGACCGAAGCGGTCGCCGGGCGGAACGCGTCCCGAGGCGGCACACGTCGCTGACCCCTCGGCGCGCGGTTAGTGGCTTCGGCGTTCGAGCTTGCTCATGTCGAGCCAACCGTGGGCGCTCCTCGATAGGCCCGTCAACCGCATCCGATCGGCCCGATCCTTCGCGGTTTCCCCGTCGAACGCGGTCAACGGCCCGAGGACCATCACCCGGGCCGGTCCGACGAGCGCGGCGAGCAGATCCGGCTCGATTGCGTCGCCCGCCTCGCGGATGACGCGATCGAAGATGTGTCTCGCGGCCGAAACGTCGGCTGACCAATCACGATCGATCGCCGTCATCCGGCCCGCCACCGTCTGGGCGAACGAGGCGGCCAGTTCGGCAAATAGGCCGTTCACAGCCTGGAATCCTCGCGCCGTCTCCCCGCTTATCGCGCGGCGATCTGGAAGAGTCCTATTCTGCATGAAAACCCTTCGTTGGGTCGGTCTAACAATCTCTGATATCGATCCGAGTTGCGAATCCAGTGCCGGGATCGACAGGATTTTTCCAATTTTTCTTCGCAAATCGGTCAGGCCGGCCGGCCCTCGCGGGCGTCGGCGAGGATCTTGTCGACGACCGGGGTGAGGATGTCGCGGATCTTCCGCTCGATCAGGGCGTCGAGGCTGGTCGGAGTCTGCGAGACGGCGGGCGGTAAGGGATCAGGCTCGCCTGAAGTCAAGTCGACACCGATCCGCCCAAAACCGCTAAATAAAGCAATGAGTCGGGCGACCTGTTGCTGATGCGCGGGTGACTCGGCCTCGGCGGTGTCGAGCCAGAGGGCGATGGCGGAGAGGCGGATGCCCTCGTTAAGGTATCGGGCGCGAGAATTCGCGGCGATCCGCCATCCTTCGGAGCTGTCAGTGAGAACCGAAGCGTGGTGGATGGCGATCGGCTTCCACTGGTTGTTGAAGACGGGAGAGCCCGACGATCCCGGCTCGGTGTCGCACGAATACTGGACGACGACGCCATCGGTCTTGATGACGCGGTTGTCGCGGAGTGCGATCTCCTTGGGGCGACCGCGCGGGTGCTGGATGATCGTCACGGTCTCGTCGGTCGCGACGTGCATCCGTTCGCGATCGAGCGGGACCGACCCGAGGTAGGCCAGCCCGCCGACGCCGCAGAAGGTAAAGTCGAGGTCTGCATTGGTGACGAAGAGCGAGACCGGGTCGAGCGGCGAGACGGCGGGGCGGCCGGCCGGGTCGTTCGGCGGTGAGACCTCGTAATTCGCCAGGGCCACCGCCGACGCTGCGACCTCACGGCAGGGCAGGACGTGACAATTGGTCAACAAGACGTCGGGAGCAACCAGGAATCCTGTGCCGGTCGCTCCGTCGTCCCGCTGGATCTTCACCACGGCGCGACCCATGCGGTCGCCAGTGCGTAAGAAGTGAAATGGCAACAGGTTATTGCCGTCGAGCACCAGCTCCATTCGCGCCCCGGACTCGCCCGACGGCTTGGCCTCCTGCGACTGATATCTGTGGGTATCGGCCGAACCGCGAAACGGGTCGCCCCGGTTCCATCCCCATTCGGGACGGACAAGGAACGTCCCATTCAGCTCGATCCGCTCTTCGGGATGATCTGTCGATTGCAGCGACGGCCCCTCAGCTTCGACATGATGCATAAGTATCGCCTCGGTCCCCTTCATAGTGAATGGATGGAGGCCATTCGCCCCCCAGGCATACCATCGTGTTTCAGAAGGATCACGTCCCGCGATTCCGCGCGTGGTGGTTCGCCTTGATCTTTCCGGCGTATGTGCGACCATGCCGCGCAGAGCGGGCCTATAATCGGTGGGGAGGGTGTGACCATGACGACCGTTCTGTCGATCGACCGTTTCGAGGGCGTGAAAAAAGAGATCGCCGTGCTCCTGGCCGGAGATGGCCGGACGGTGAACTTGCCGCGCTGGCTCTTGCCGAAAGATGCCAAGCCCGGCGATGTGATCAAGCTCACCCTCGAACGCGACACCGCCGCGACCGCCAAGGTGCTCTCGGAGACCAAGAAGGTGCAGGCCGTGCTCGCCAGCCGCGACGACGGCGGAGATATCAAGCTATGAAATTCCCGTCGATCGTCCCTCCCTCAATGCGTAAGGCAGCGCTCGCGCTGGCGATTGTTGTCGCGGCCGCCACGTCGTTTCTCGCTCAGCCCGCGTCGTGCGCCCCGAGACCTTCGGGTGAGCTGATGGTGGACGTGCTCGACGTCGGCCAGGGCGACTCGATCCTGATCCGGTCGCCCGAGGGCAAGACCGCGCTGATCGACGCCGGGCCGAGCAAGAACGTCGTCTCGCTGCTCCGGCAGAAGGGGGTCACGTCGATCGACCTGCTCGTCCTCACCCACCACCACTCTGACCACTACGGTGGCATGGCCGAGGTGATTCGCGCCTTCAAGCCGAGGGTCTTCCTCGCGACCAATTCGTCGCACACCACGTCGAGCTATCTAAAGCTCTTGCAGCTCGTCCGCGACGAGGGGATCAAGGCGATCGGCCCGACCGAGGCAGTGCGCAAGATCGGCCTCGGGTCGGTCGTGCTCAACGTGTTGCCGCAGCCCCCCGACAACACGAAGGAAGAGAACGACAACTCGATCGGCATCCGGATCGACTACGGCAACTTCTCCGCGCTGATGACCGGAGACAGCGAGTCGCGTTCGCGATCGTACTGGCTGCGGACCTGCCCGAATATGGTGCGCGACTGCACGATTCTCAAGCTGGCGCACCACGGCAGCCGCAACGGCACCGACGCCAAGTGGCTCGACTCCGTCCGTCCTGAGCAAGCGGTGGTCAGCCTGGGCGCGGGCAACGATTACGGCCATCCGCACCCTGAGACCCTCTCGCTACTCGACCGCAAGCGCATCCCGCTCTTGCGCACCGACCTCGCCGGCACAATCTCGATTGTCAGCGACGGCAAGACCTGGGACGTGACCACCTCGAAGCGCGGCAGGTCGGCCGAGTTGACGGCCAGGCCGAAAGCCCACCCCTCGACCCACGACCCGAAGGTCGCGGCGGTCTCGCGCCTGCTCGATCTCAACACCGCGACCGAGCAGCAGTTGATGACGATCCCCGGCATCGGCCCGACCTCCGCGCGCAAGGTGATCGCCGGCCGCCCCTACGACTCGGTCGACGACCTCCACAAGGTCCGTGGCCTGGGCGCCGCGCGGATCGCCGAGCTGGAGCCGAACGTCACGGTGCGGTGAAGAGTGATTGGCCCGGCATCATCCAGCCACGCCGAAGAGGGTCTTCACGGCCTGGTCGATGCGATCGGGCACGTCGCCGAGCCCCTGACGGACGATCGCCCGACCTTTGCTGAGTCGTCTGATTCGAGCTTTCCCTGGCTTTGGCGCTTTAAACTTTGCCTATGCCGAAGGATCGCTCCTACCTATCGGCTTGATCGCTGTTTGGCGTTACATTGTGACCGACATCTTCGCCCTCAAGCCCAAACTCCGGCATGATCAGGGGCGATGGCGCACAATTGGATCGGGCGCGGGGTCCGAGGGGCCACCGTCGTCGTGGGGTTGTTGCTGTTGATGAGGGTCGATCGATGCGAGCGCTGGTGACCGGGATCTCGGGATTTGTGGGCGGGCATCTGGCCGAACATCTGACGGGCATGGGCGATATCGTCGTCGGCCTGTCGTCAACGGGGAAGTGGCCGCGCGAACTCGAAGGCATTGCCGCGCGGATCGAGCCGTTTGACCTCGCGGGCGGCGACGACGCGGCGCTGGCCGACATCATCGCCCGCAAGCAGCCCGAGGCCATCTATCACCTCGCCGCGCAGGCCAATCCCCAGGCCAGTGTTGCCGACCCTCGCGGCACATGGGCCTTGAACCTCGGCGGGGCACTCACGCTGCTCGAAGCGGTCAAGTCGAGCGGGCTCAGGCCCCGGGTCGTGCTCGTCGGCTCCGGCGTCTGCTACGGCAACCCCGCGCCCGAGCATATGCCCGTCTCCGAGAGCTGCCCGCTCCGGCCGAACAACCCCTATTCCGCGAGCAAGGCCGCCGCCGACCTGCTTGGCATCCAGCACTATCTTGCCCACGGGACCGACGTGGTGATGGCCCGCCCGTTCAACCACGCTGGGCCAAGGCAGTCGTCAACCTACGTCCTCAGCGCCCTGGCGCGGCAGGTGGCCGAGGTCGAGGCGGGCAAGAAGCCCCGCGTTGAGGTCGGCAACCTCGACATCGTCCGTGACTTCACCGACGTCCGCGACGTGGCCCGCGCCTATCGCCTGCTCGCGCTCAAAGGTCAGCCCGGCGAGATCTACAACCTCGGATCGGGCCGGGGCACCCGACTTGCCGACGCCCTCGACACCCTCCGCGCCAAGGCCGGAATCCCGATCGATGTCTTCGTCGACCCCGCCCGCGTTCGCCCCGTCGATCAGCCCCTGCTCGTCGCCGACGCCTCGAAACTGCGGGCCGCCGTTGGCTGGGAACCTGCGTATACGATCGAGCAGACCCTCTCCGACATGCTCGACTACTGGCGGAAGTCGCTCTCATAGGCGAAGGCGAAGCGCGGTCACGGCTTGAGCCGCAGACCCTCCGGCCCTACAATGAGTGTTGCACTTTCGACCAGGCCGACCGGCCAGGCGGATCGTTGACCGAGGAGGTTCCCCGTGGGCGCATGGACCGACCCAACGCTGATCGATCAGCGCGATCGCCTGATCTCGACCTTGAAGGGCTACGGCCGGGTCGCCGTGGCTTATTCAGGCGGGGTTGATAGCGCGGTCGTCGCCAAGGCGGCCCACGAGGCGCTCGGCGACCAGGCCGTCGCGGTGACCGCCGTCTCAGACAGCCTGGCCAGCGGCGAACTCGAAGAGGCCGAAGCACTCGCGAAGCGGATCGGTATCGTCCACCGGATCATCCGCACCGAGGAATTCGCCGACCCGAATTATCTCCGCAACAATTCCGACCGCTGCTACTTCTGCAAGAGCGAGCTCTACGGCCGACTCTCCGGGATGCTCGGCCAACTCGGCGTCGAGACGATCGTCTCGGGAGCGAACACCGACGACACCGGCGACCACCGGCCCGGCATGAAGGCGGCGGGAGAGAACGGTGTGCGGCACCCACTCCAGGAGTGCGGCCTGAGCAAGGCTGACGTGCGGAACCTCGCCAAGGCGTGGGACCTGCCGACCTGGGACAAACCCGCGACCCCCTGCCTCTCCAGCCGGATCGCTTACGGCGAAGAGGTCAGCCCCGAGCGCGTGCGGATGATCGACGCGGCCGAGAGCTGGCTCCGCCGTCGCGGGCTGAGGCTGCTCCGCGTCCGCTACCACAAAGGCGACCTCGCGCGGATCGAAGTCCCCCTCGAAGAACTCGCCGCGCTCGCCGCACCCGATGTCCGCGACGAACTCGTGCCGGCCTTCCGCGCGCTGGGATTCAAGTTCGTCACGCTTGACCTCGAAGGGTTCCGCTCGGGCAGCTTGAATACCCTGATCCCGCTCGACCTGCTCCGGTCGACCCCGGTCCGGGGCTGATCGACATCTCTCCACGTCCGTCTGATTGAAATCTCTCGACACATCGGAACGAGCATGCCCCGGGCGACCTGTCGATGCGGCCACGCCCTGAACATCCCCGACGACGCGACCGTGCGGATCATCTGCGCCAACTGCGGCGCAAAGGTCCGCATCCGCCGCCCGAACGCCGGGGCCAACGGCGCGGGCGAAGACGGGGGCTTCATCCGGTTCAACTGCCTGTGCGGACGCCGCCTCAAGGTCATCGCCGACGGCATCAACAAGCCGACGCACGGCAAGTGCCCCGACTGCGGCCGGGTCGTCCCCGTCCCTGCGACGAGCGTTGCCACGCGCGACCCCGAATCGCCCACAGAGGAACTCTCGACCGTCGACGCTGAGCGGATCGCCGTGTGGTCAAAGCGTCACCTCGACGAGCAATCGCGCCGGCCGTCGAACACGCAGTTTCCCCCCGACGGCCCAACCCCGTTGAAATCCGAGGCGGGCCTCCGTGTCTGCCCCGGCTGCGGCAAGCCCGTCCATCTCGGCGCGTCGATCTGCCGAGGCTGCGGAAGCGCGGTGCCGAAGCGGTAATTGACAACTTTCTCGATGTTCACCATTGAACATGGAGAAATCATTCATCGTGTCTCCCTCGATCGAGACAAGGGCCTCGATGCACTCTTCGTTCGAAGAGAAATCGAAACGTCCGCCGCCATTCGCTTGACGTTACTAGGGTTCTAGTAGATACTAGGATCATAGTAACCAGGCAAGGGAGGTTGATCGCATGGCCGTGGTACGTCCTTCGGAGTTGGAGTTGCAGGTGCTCGGGGTCTTATGGGACCGGGGGCCTTCGTCGGTCCGGGCGGTGATGGAGGCGATGCCCGACGGCAAGGATCGCGCTTATACGACGATCCTTTCGGTCATGCAGGTGATGGAGAAGAAGGGGCTCGTCGAGCATACTCAGCAGGGGCAGGCGCACATCTACCGGCCGAAGGCGAGGCGCGGGGAGGTGGTCGGGCCGATGATGAAAGACCTCTTGCGCAACGTCTTTGGCGGCAGCCCGGCACAGGCGCTCCAGTGCCTGCTCGGCAATGCACCGCTCGGCGGTGACGACCTGACCGAAATCCGCAAGGTGATCCGAGAGGCGACGAAACGGACTGACAACGAAGGGAGCGAAGGATGAACTTGTTTCACTTGTTCTCCGATTCGACATGGCGGCACCTCGTGTTCGCCTTGCTGCACACGCTCTGGCAAGGATCACTGATCGTCTTGATGCTGACGATCGCGCTTCGGGCGTTGTCCGCGAGGCATCAAAATGCGCGCTATCGGATCGCGCTCGCCGCCCAATTCACGCTGCTTGTCGCGGGCCTGACAACATGGTCGGTGCTCGACTACCGGCCCCCAGTTCGCGTCGCGACGCCCGCCCAACAGGTCAAGGCGACCGAGGTCGCTCCGGTCGTCGCGACAATCGAGATGGGGTCGATCAAGGAATCGGTTCCTGCCTCCGAACCCATGCCGTGGGTCTCGGTGTTGGCGATCGGGTGGCTGATCGGGGTGGGCCTGATGCTTACGCGCACGACCGGTTCGCTGATCGCGGTGCATCGGCTGGCGAAGGGCTCGCGAGTGGATGACCCGATCCTGATCGAAGCGGTCGAACGGCTCCGGCGCGAGCTGCGGGTCGAGCGATCGATCCGGGTCATCGCGACCGAGGGCGGCTCCGGCCCGGCGGTGATGGGGGTGGTCTGGCCGAGCCTGCTGTTGCCGGTCGCGCTGATGACGGGGCTCTCGCCCGAGTCGCTCCGCGCGATCCTTGCCCATGAACTTGCGCATATTCGTCGCAATGACTATGTGATCAATCTCTTCCAGATAGCGATCGAGTCGATCCTGTTTTTCAACCCGGCTGCGTGGTGGATCGGCCGCCAGGCGAGGATCGAACGCGAAGCGTGTTGCGACGCGATCGCGGTCGGTCTGACAGGGCATCCGATCGAATACTCGCGGTCGCTGGCCGACTGGGCTGAGAAGATAAGGCCCCATCCGCTCGGCCTGGCGTGGGACGGCGACGGGCGGCAGTCAACGCTGCTCGAACGCATTCGTCGGGTGCTCCGGCCCGGCGACCGCCCGGGGGCGTTGGCGATCTCGTGGACGGGAGTGGGACTCCTGCTCCTGGTCGGGTCGATGATGCTCTACGGCCTCTGGTGGGGGACGAATTCCGCCGTCGACCTGGCCGCGCGGGTGCTCTCACCGGCCGAACGAGTCGAGCGGATTGCGCGGATTCAGTCCGAGTCGGGCGGGCCGGAAGTCGAGCCGGAAGTCGGAGGGACCGTCACCCTGAGGGGAACGATCCGGCTGCCCAACGGCCAGCCGCCGTCGAAGCCGGTCGCGTTCTCGACGATCACCAAAGCCGGAAACGGGACGTCTTTCGCCTCGGTGAATCCGGTCAAAGACGCCTTCTCTTTGAAAGTTCCCACTGGCATTTCCTGGCTGTCTGTCGCCCCCGAAGACCATGCGATGATGCTGATCGGTCCGTTCACGGCCAAGAATTCGGGGGAGATCATTGATGGGATCAAGATCGTCCTCGAACCCGGATTCCCGTCGCGCGTTCGTGTGACCGACGAACAGGCAAAGCCGGTCGCCGGGGCCTTGGTTCGGGGCGGTCTGGTCGTCGATGGCGGCTGGACCTCGGGCCATCCGGGATGGACGACCGACCGTGACGGCGTGGCGCTCCTGCCGCACGCATCACGCAATCTTTATGGCTTTACGCTCTCCGCGCCGGGGTTCCAGGTCCCGAAATCAATCGAGAGGACGCCAACAGAGGACGGCACGATCGAGCTGACGATGAATCACGCCCACCCGACGCGTGGGGTCGTCGCCGACCTCGACGGCAAGCCGGTCGCAGGGGCGACGCTCCGGGT
>JANXSY010000121.1 GCA_025356435.1 Isosphaeraceae bacterium
GACGCCTACAAGCAGGCTGAACCAGCCTATCTGAAGACGATCCGGCGGGTTCGAGACAACGTGATGGCGTTCCAGTCGGGCATCCTCAACCGGGACGCTCGGATGAAACGGGGACGCGGTTGCGAGCTACAGCTTCGCTATCGTCCGCTTCGACGCGTCGGCGTCTGCATCCCCGGCGGGGCGGCAGCCTATCCGTCGTCGCTCTTGATGACGGTCGTCCCCGCGCAGGCGGCAGGGGTTGAACAGATTGCCGTCGTCGTCCCACCGACCAAATTCGGGGGTTACAATGTCGACCTGCTCGCGGCCTGCCATGCACTGAAGGTCTCCGAGGTCTACCGGGTCGGCGGGGCGCAGGCCGTCGCTGCGCTGGCTTACGGCGTCGAGGGGATCGAAGCGGTCGATAAGATCGTCGGGCCGGGCAACCTGTTCGTGGCGCTGGCGAAGCGGCAGGTGTTCGGCGAGGTCGATATCGACAGCATCGCCGGTCCGAGCGAAGTCGTGGTGATTGCCGATTGGACGGCCGATCCCCGCTACCTCGCCGCCGACCTCATCAGTCAGGCCGAGCACTCCCCGGGCGCGAGCATCCTCATCACCTGGGAGATCGACCTGATCGATAGGGTCGCCGAGGCGCTCGACGAGCAACTCGGCCGCCTCAGCCGGGGCGACCTGGCCCGCGACAGCCTCGAACGCTTCGGGGCACTCATCAAGGTCAAGGACGAAGACGAGGCAGTCGCGCTCACCAACCTGATCGCTCCCGAACACCTGCACGTCTCGACATGTGACCCGTCTCGGCTCGCTGATCGGTTGCTCAATGCCGGCGCGATCTTCCTCGGACACGACACGCCGGTCGCAGTCGGCGACTACGCGGCGGGGCCGTCGCACGTCTTGCCGACCGGTGGCACCGCGCGATGGGCTTCGGGCCTCTGTGCGAACGACTTTCTCAAGCGGACGAGCCTGATCTACGTCGATCGCGACGGCCTTGCCGCCTTCGCGCCCGACGTGCGCATCCTCGCCGACAAGGAAGGGCTGACCGCCCACCGTTATAGCGTCGACGTGCGTCTCGAAGATCCCGACCTCACATCCGGCTGAGCTGAGGCCGCCATGAACCCGAAGCCCGCGCCATCCCAAGGCCCCGCGCCGATCACGACCGAGCAGCTCCAGGCATGGATCGTCCGTCGAGAGCGGTTCCGGAGCCGGATCAAGACCGTGCTCACCCTGGTGCTGGTCGTCGGTATCGGGGCTTTCGCCACGATCTGGACTCTCTTCCACGAGCAACTGCTCGTCACCAGACATCTCCGCTCGTTAGGCTTCCAGGTCGACTGGGACGTCAATCCAACCAATCTCTATCGCGGCGGGGTGACCTCGGTCGCCTATAGCCAACGAGGGTATTATTGGAACGAACGGGTCAAGCCGGCAGATATCAAGTCAATCAGTAAGCTCCTCCACCTGGAGACCCTCGACCTCGGAACGCTAGATACCTTCAATGACGGCGACCTCGCTTTCCTTGCCGACTTGAAAGAGTTGACTGAACTCCAACTTCATCGGTCTCCTGGCTACAGTAAGAGCGATCAAGCCCGGGTCAAGTTGACTGACGCTGTGACGGAGCACATCAAAGGCTTGACCCGGCTCAAGTCCCTCAGTCTGGCCGATAACCCAATTACCGACAGAGGGATCGCGAGGCTCGCGCACCTGACCGAGTTGGAAAGCCTCGATCTCGATAACACCCGGATCACTGACGCGGCCCTCGAAACCTTCAAGGCGTTCAAGAGGCTAAAATCCCTCCGGATCGTCGATACCAAGGTGACGAAGGCCGGGGTCGCGGCGTTCCAGAGGGCAATGCCGAACACCGAAGTCACGAGCGTCAAAGACCCAATAGGACCCGGTAACTGATGGCGACTTCCGCCCCTCTCTTGATCCGGCCCGCCGAGCCACGCGACTGCGGATCGATCGTGACGTTGATCCGAGAACTCGCCCATTACGAGAACCTCGAAACCCACGCCGTGGCGACCCCTGAAGACCTCGACCGCCACCTGTTCGGCCCGCGTCCGTTCGCCGAGGCGATGATCGTCGAAATCGGGGGAGAGGCGGTGGGTTATGCCCTTTTTTATCACACGTTCTCGTCGTTCCGAGGTCAGCCAGGGCTCTATCTCGAAGACGTCTTTGTGCGGCCCGAATATCGAGGTCGAGGGGCCGGCAAGGCGATGCTGGCACGCGTTGCGAAGCTCGCCGTTGAGCGAGGCTGCGGACGGCTGGAATGGGTCGTTCTTGACTGGAATGAACCCTCGATTGGTTTCTATCGATCGCTCGGGGCCGTGCCGATGGACGAGTGGACGGGGTATCGGATTGCCGACGCCTCGCTCGCCCGGCTCGCCTCGTTCGCGACGGAGGCGGCTGACCTATGAATTCGCGACCGAGCCCCTTCCGACCCCACGTCGACGCCATGACCGGCTATGTGCCCGGCGAGCAACCCCGAGACGGGGAGTTCATCAAGCTCAACACCAATGAGAACCCCTACCCGCCGTCGCCCAAGGTCGCCGAGGCGATCAGCGTCGCGCTCGACGGTCGCTTGAGGCGATATCCTGACCCCGTCGGCACCGCCTTCCGGAAGGCCGTGGCGGCGCACCACGGGGTCGATCCGGCCATGATTCTCGCCGGCAATGGCTCCGACGACCTGCTCACGATCATCACCCGCGCCTTCGTCAGCCCCGGCGACCTCATCGTCTATCCGACCCCGAGCTACATCCTCTACCGGACCCTCGCCGAGCTTCAGGCCGCCCGCTTCGTCGAAGTGCCTTTCGCCGACGACTGGACCCTTGACCCCGCGAAGTTCGCCCTGCCCGACGCGAAAGTTGCCTTCCTCGCCAACCCAAATAGCCCTTCGGGCACTTGCCTGACCCCGGACGTCGTCGCCACCCTGGCCGAGGCGATGCCCTGTCCGCTCGTCGTCGACGAGGCCTATGGCGACTACGCGGAGACCAATTGCGTCGGCCTGGTCGCCAACCACCCGAACGTGATCGTGACCCGTACCTTCAGCAAGGGCTACGGCCTGGCAGGGCTCCGAATCGGCTATCTGATCGCCCGGCCCGATGTCGTCGCTGGCCTGGAGAAGGTCAAGGATTCGTACAATTGCGACTCGCTCAGCCTCCTGGGCGGCGAGGCCGCGATCGTCGATCAGGCATACCTGATGGAGACGCGAGGGAAGATCGTGGCGACCCGGCACCGCCTGACGCAAGCCATGCGTGACCTGGGCTATCGCGTGCCCGACAGTTCGGCCAACTTCGTCTGGTGCGAGGGCAGTCCTCCCGCGAAGGAGGTCTACGAGGCCCTCAAGGCGAAGGGGGTTCTCGTCCGCCTGATGCGTTATCCCGGCCGCGAGGCGGGGTTGCGGATCACTGTGGGGACGGATCGGGAAATCGATCAATTGATCGCCTCAATGGGAGAGGTCGTCGGCTGAGCCCCGCTGAGGCGAACTCGGGGCGCGTCTCCGGCGTCGTCTTGTTACAATCCGAGCGATCGCGGGTCTGTGTGCCAGGCCCGATCTCTAGCCCGTCTTTGAGAGCGTGCCCGTGTCCGAGCGAACTGCTGAGATCGTCCGAGCGACCCGAGAAACCGAGATCCGGCTTCGCATCGACCTCGACGGCACCGGCCGTTCCGAGGTCAAGACGGGGGTCGGCTTCCTCGACCACATGCTCGAACTCTTCGCCCGCCACGGCCTGTTTGATCTGGTCGTCACCTGCAAGGGTGACACGCACATCGACGACCACCACACGACCGAAGATATCGGCATCTGCCTCGGACAGGCCTTCGACAAGGCTCTCGGCGGCAAGTCGGGCATCAGACGCTATGGGCATTGCGTCTTGCCGATGGATGAGACACTCGTCACCTGCGCGGTCGACCTCAGCGGCCGGGCTTACTGGGCGTGGGACGCCCCGATGCCCACGGCGAAGATCGGCACCTTCGATAGTGAGTTGGTCGCCGACTTCTGGCAGGCGGTCGCCACTCAAGGGCGGATGAACCTGCACGTCCTTCTCCATTACGGCCGGAACACGCACCACATCAGCGAGGCGATCTTCAAGGGGCTGGCTCGGTCTCTGCGGGCGGCCTCCGAGATCGACCCGAGAGGCGTAGGCGTCCCTTCGACCAAGGGCTCGCTCTGATCCGTCTCCTCCCCCAGGACCCTCCCGCCGATGCCGACCGTGAAATCATCCCGCCGTTCGATGTTGGTCAACGTGGGACTCGTCGTGATCGGCTTCGGACTGCTGGGGCTCGCGGTCTGGTCGAACCGGGACAAGCTCCGACAGGTCTTCCAACGACAGGTCGACTTCCGCCTCTTCGCCCTTGCCTTCGTGATCTATGTCACGGCGTTGATGGCGACGTTCGTCCGCTGGTTCACCCTCGTCCGCGCGGTCGGCCTGAAGTTCCGGGTAGTGGACGCGATCCGGTTGGGGTTTATTGGCAACATCTTTAACCTCGTGATCCCGGGCGCGGTCGGTGGCGACGTCATCAAGGCCGTCTTCCTCGCTCGGGCGCATCCCGCGAATAAGGCCTCGGCCGTCGCCTCAATGGTCATTGACCGACTGCTGGGCCTCGCGGGCCTATTCACGCTGGCGGGGGTCGCGGGGGCGTTCGCGTTTGGCCGGGCGAACGTCCAGGTTCAGGTGCTGATCGGGATCGTCTGGGGGCTGCTCACCCTCGGCCTGGGCGGGCTGTTCGTCCTGTTCACGCCCCAGCTCTACCCAGTCTTGGAGCGGTTCACCGCAGGACGTGCCAAGCTCGGTCGGATCGTCAAAGAGCTGGAGTCAGCGGCGTTGGCGTACCGGTCGAGGTCACGCCTGATCGTCGGCTGCCTGCTCGCGTCGGTCTGCATCCATAGCCTCTATGTGGTGGCCTTCTACACGGCGAGCCGGGCGATTTTCGACGCCTTGCCGACCTTTGCGGAACACTTCCTGATCGTCCCCCTCGTCCTGTTCTCGACCGCCGTCCCGCTCCCGTTCGGGGCGTTGGGTCTGACGGAGATCGTCAGCGGCAAGCTCTTCGCACTCGGGCAGGTCGGCGAGGCCACGCTCGCCGCAGCCAACGGCACCATCGCGATGATGGCCTTTCGCACGGTCATGTATGCGAGCGGGCTGCTGAGCCTGATGGTCTATCTCGTGAACCTGCGATGGGTGAGGGAGTTGACCAACCCCGAGGCGGTCAAGATCCTGGCCGACTCAGATCTTCACGAACAGCTCACGCCGATAGAGCCATAAGCAGACGAGCCAGAGGACGAAGAGCACCGCCGATGCCTCGTAGATCGGCCCGAAGGTGCCGGCGAAGAGCGGGCCGGCCCCCTGGACCTTCGGCACCAACGACGGCCCAAAACCGAGCCAGTGGTCGAAGACATAGGTCAAGGTCGTCAGGTGAATCCGCAGGGATTGCCGGACCCAAGGCTTGATGAGCTGGGCCATCACGTACATCACGATCGAGTTCGACCCCACCACCACCAGGGGAAAGGCCAGCCTGCGGAGGTTCCAGACGTCGACCAGCGTCACGAACGCCGCCAACATCAGACTCGCCCATCCCGTGCTGACGAGCACCCACGAGGGCGTCCAGATTCGCTTCACGACCGGGCAGATCGTCTGATCCAGCGCCATGCCGACGCCAATCCCGACGGCCCCGAGGATGACGAAGGTGAGCAGTTTCGCCCCCGTCGATCGGCCCGACTTGAGCAGGCGACCGGCCAGGACGCCGAAGATCGCCGTGGCGATCGAGGGGATGAAGTTGAGCGTGGCGTATCCGCCGTCGTTCGGCCTGAAGCCCGAGCCGTCGGGATAGGGAAGGACGTTCAGCCATCTCGCATCGATGTCTGAGGCCGCGTTGGCGTTCTTGGTCCAGTGCGAGAGGAGCGTGTCGAATTGGGGCGTCAATGGCCATGAGCCTCCCGCGCCAGGGAGGGGCCAGTACGCGAAGAACGACCAGTAGCCGACCAGGACCGCGACCGCCGCGACAAACTGCCATCGAGGCTTCCAGCCCAGGATCAGGAAGACGAACGGATAGCCCAGACCAATCTGGGTCAGGACGTTCACGAAGGTCCAGTTGGTCTGTTTTGAACCATTCGACGAGAGGAAGACCCCGAGCAGGATCAGCGTCAGGGCCCTCGTGAGTGCATGCCCGAACTGGCCCCACCAGCCCTGTCCCTTCGACCTCCGGTTGGCGTAGGCCCAGGGCATCGCCACGCCGACGATGAACATGAAGGAAGGCTGGATCAGGTCCCAGGCCGAGCACCCCACCCACGCGACGTGCTCAACCTGACTCGCGACGACCCGCCAGGCCCGGCTCTCGTTGAAGTGCGTCGCGACGGCAGGGAGGCCCAGCCCGGCCGAGGCCATCGCAAGCATCACGAAGCCTCGATAGGCGTCGAGCGAGAGGAGCCGGTTGGCCTCGGGCCGATCGGGCTGGACGGCCGGCGGGGACGGCTCGACCTCTTGCATCGGATAGGTCTCAAGGCCGATCGGAGTGGCGTCGCTCATCGAAAGGACCTCCGTCCTTAAGGGCGGCTGGACGCGAGGCCGATCGACCGCGCGGGGGGCTGGCAAAGGAGAGCCTGTCCCTGATAGGGTGAGGTCTACTCCCCGTTGCGGTCAACCCCCGGCGCACGAGTCACACGCCAAGGATGAGCCGAAAACCCTCCGACCCGTTTGCCCGCAAGCCGATCGAGACTTTGATCCGCGAGATGGAAGGGGGAGGGCGGCTCCATCGCGTGCTCGGCCCGGTGGCCCTCACGGCGCTCGGCGTCGGGGCGACGATCGGCACCGGGATCTTCGTCCTCACGGGCGAGGCAGCCTACAACTATGCTGGGCCGTCGCTGGTCCTCTCATTCCTGCTTGCCGGGTTTGGCTGCGGACTCGCCGCCCTCTGTTATTCGGAGCTGGCGAGCATGGTGCCGGTCGCCGGCAGCGCGTATACCTACGCCTATGCGACCCTTGGCGAGCTGGTCGCCTGGATCATCGGCTGGGACCTCATCATTGAATATGCCATCGGCTCGGCGGCCGTCGCGGTCGGCTGGTCGAACTATCTCGTCGAGATGATCCAAGGCCAGTTCGGCATCCATCTCAACCCCAGCCTGCTCGCGTCGCCCTGGGACTATGACGTCAAGGCCGGGCATTTCGTCTGGCAGAAGGTGGGCGTGGTCCTCTCTGACCAGACCGTCATCCAGTCGGTGCCCTGGATGAACCTCCCCGCCGCCCTGATCGTGCTGGCGGTGACGGTCATTCTCGTGGTCGGCATCAGGGAAAGCGCCCGTTTCAATGCGTCGATGGTGTTCATCAACCTGGGGATCATCCTGGTCGTCATCACGATCGGGGCCGCCTACGTGCGGCCGAGGAACTGGACGCCGTTCCTGCACAGGGAGAAGGGCTGGACGGGGGTCGCCGAGGGGGCTGGAAGGATCTTCTTCGCCTACATCGGATTCGACTCGATCTCAACCCACGCCGAGGAGGCGAAGAACCCTCGCAGGGATCTGGCGATCGGCATCCTTGTATCGCTGCTCATCTGCACGATCCTCTACGTGGCCGTCTCGGCGATCCTGACGGGCATGGTCCCGTACGGACAGATCGACGTAAAGGCCCCTTTTTCGGCCGTCTTTCGGGATCGCGGGATGCCTGTGATCGCGATCCTGGTGACGGTGGGCATCCTCGCCGGCACGACCAGTTCGCTGCTCGTTGGCCTGCTCAGTCAGCCTCGAATCCTCCTGGCGATGGCCCGCGACGGCCTGCTCCCGATCCGGTTCTTCGGCGCGATCCATCCGAAGTTCCTCACCCCCTGGAAGTCGACGATTCTGATCGGCGGCCTGGTCGCGGTTGCCGCAGCCTTCGCCCCGCTCAACTTCCTGGCCGATCTGGTGAGCGTCGGCACCCTCCTCGCCTTCGTCATCGTCTGTGCCTCGGTGCTGATCCTCCGCTACAAGAGCCCGCTAACCGAGCGTCCCTTCAAGATCCCCCTGCTGCCCCTGGTGGCCGGGCTCGGTATCGTGGTCAACGGCGGCCTGATGTGTGCCCTCGGCCGGGACAACTGGCTCCGGCTGCTCGTCTGGCTGGCACTCGGCCTGGCGATCTATTTCGGCTACGGTCGCTACCACACCCGGCTCAACCGGAAGCCCGAAGAGCTGAGCTGATGGGTCGGCCCCAAGGAGAGTTGCGAAGTCTTTTTTCCTGTGTGAGAGGGGCGTTTGTGTCGGATAGCCCCGGTTCTCGTCCCGGAGAGATGAGCCGACAGGAGACGGGCTGACCGTGTGAAGATCGTCCCTCACCGGTGTCACCCGAGAGGTTTCAAGGGATTCTCACTCTGCAATCTTGCTTGTCCTCCCCCCTGGCAATCGTCCGTGAACTTGGGAACAATCATGAGGTCGGTCACGCGGATCGCCCCACGCGGGCTGAGCCCGGAGGTTTCGTCGTCATTCCTAGCCGCCCTGGGTGGCTCGTGCCGGAGGACAGTCAACGTGCCGATCCCCGCGGAGACGCTCTCCCCCGCTATCGAACAGGCCCTCGGGGCGCTGCTCGTCCAGGACGGGCTGATCACCTCCGCCCAACTGCTTGCCGTCCAGCAATATAGCTGGCAGCAGAAGCTTGACCTCCGCCACGCGATCCTCAAGCTCAAGCTCGTTCCCGCCGACCAGCTCAATATACTCATCAACGAGCGTATCCAGACCATCCGTGAGGTCGTCGACGAGAACCTGCCCGTGCTGGTCGAGACGGCCAAGGTCGAATCGGCCCGATCGGTATCGACCGAACTGGCGACCAGCGCCGTGACGTCCGGTGAGATCGGGATCGAGTCAGCGGCGGCCTCGCCGTCCCAACTCGCCCTCCCCGACCGCAACATCCGAGGCGTTCTCCGGGAGATCGCCGCGACGGCCGGGCCGATCGACCTCGTCACCGAGATCCTCGGCCGGGCCTGCGACTGCCGGGCGACCGACGTCCACTTTGACCCGCAAGAGAACCATGTCCGCGTCCGGTATCGGATCGACGGCCAACTCCACGACGTCCTTGACCTTGAATCCGGCATCGCCACCGCGCTGGTCAGTCGCCTCAAGGTGATGGCGAACCTCAATATCGTCGAGCGAAGGCACGCTCAGGACGGCCGGATCACGATCCGCTACAAAGAGCGATCGCGAGACCTCCGGATCGCGACCATCCCGACCGTGCTCGGCGAGAAGGTCGTCGTCCGCATCCACGACGCCCTCAACGAATCGGTCTCCTTCGATCAACTCGGATTGAACCCCCGCGAGGCCGAGCTTCTGGCGAACCTCTGCTCAAAGCCTTACGGGGCGGTCCTCGTCGCCGGGCCGGTCGGCGCGGGAAAGACGACGACCCTCTACAGTTGCCTCGGTCGGATCAACCTTCCAACCCGCAACGTGATGACGATCGAAGACCCGATCGAGCACCGGATCACCGGGGTCAACCAGACACAGGTCGACAACAAGGCCCTCGTCGGGTTTGGCGAGGGGCTGCGGGCCATGCTCCGGCAAGACCCTGACGTCATCATGATCGGCGAGATCCGCGACGAGGAAACGGCCCAGATCGGCATCCGCGCCGCGATGACGGGCGTCCTCGTCTTCAGCTCGATCCACGCCTCTGACTCCCCGGGGACGATCGGCAACCTCTACGAGTTCAAGATCCCCGGCTACCTGCTCTCGAACACCCTCCTCGGGGTCATCTCCCAGCGCCTGATGCGGAAGATTTGCCCCAATTGCCGGGTCGAATACGAGCCCGACGAGAAGGTCTTCTCGCTGCTCAGGATCGATCCCGACGACCACCCGGGCCTCATCCTCGCGAAGGGGACGGGCTGCGCCTCGTGCTTCCAGACCGGCTACCTCGGCCGGACCGGAATCTTCGAGATCATGGAGTGTGGCGAGGTGCTCAGGGAGCTGATTTTCCAGCAGATTTCGAAGGATGTCCTGCGAAAAGTAGCGATTGAGCTAGGAATGCAAACATTGCGGCAGAGCGCGGTCGATAAGGTATTGCAGGGGCTCTCGACCGTCGAAGAGGTCTATCGGGTCGTCTCGATCTGAGACACAGCCCGTCGTCGAGAGCCATCCGTTTGTCTCGAAGTGTGGGCTTCACCAGCAAGGAGGCTGGCGATGCGTCTGGCACCAAAACTGACTCGTAACGCGGCAATTCTCGCGTCTTGCTTCCTCTTGATCGGCCTGGCAGCCCAGCCAGGGCTCGGCGACGAACCCCAAGGCGGAAGGCTCGGACGCCTCTTCCGCTTCGGCGGCAATAGCCCGGGCTCGAGCGCCACGACGCCCCCACCGGGTCACAATCATGACGCCCCAGCGATGGCCAAGCCCATGGCCTCAGTGGCCGCCATGGCCCCTTCGACCGCTTATGTCACCCCTACTTCGCCCTCAATTCCCCCCTCGACACCCGAACTTAACGGCACCAGTCCCTCGCCCCGGATCAGCGCTCAGCCCCGAGTGAGCCGGCCCCCGACCGAGTCTGACCCAATCGTGTCCCGCGTCTCGATCGGCCGGTCCGACAGCGGCGGCCAGTTCGGGATGTTCCTCCAGGTCTTCGCCGACGGCACCGTCCTCGATAGCGAGGGGGTCCATCGGGTCAGCGCTGAGGTGATGAAGCCGCTCGTCGAGGCCCTCCGCCAGGGCGACCTCTACCGGCTCAAGGGCCATTGTGGCGCCCCCTCGACCGACTTCATCGAGCAGGCCCACGTCGTCCTGTTCGAGCGATCCTACGGCAAGCTCAAGGCGACCTCGTTCTCCTATTCGGGCAACCCGCAAGGCTGCGACCCGTCGGTCCGCAAGCTCCACGCCGCCCTCGAAGCGATCCAACTCAAGCTCAGCGGACCGGCCTCAGTCGCATCACCCGCGCCAGGCGTCGCCTCGCCGATGCAGGCCCCGACCCCGAGTCAACCGGGCGGCCCCGTGCTCTCGCTGACACCTCCTGGCCCTTGATTTCTCACGACAAATGACGAAGTAGCGGCCATCTCTCACGGTCAAAATGACCGCGACGGATGGCCGAATTCGTCGCCTACGTGTACAGTAAATACTATTGATCGCCCTGCGTACGCTCCCCCTCGTTCGGGTCGCGACGCGGGCCTCGCGAGGATGACCGACGTGGCGGAACACGCTCCGCTCAGCCCAATGCTGGTGACGGATAGCCCGGAAGAGAAGTTCCGGGAGTTCTTGGAGATCCGCGGCGAGAAACTCACCGAACCGCGACGGATCTTGATCCGACATATCTTCGATTCGCATAAGCATTTCGACGCCGATGAGCTTGTGGCCGACCTCCGCGCGTCGGCTCGCAAGGTCAGCCGCTCGACCGTCTATCGGACGCTCCGCCTTCTGGTTGAGGCCGGGTTGCTCCGTGAGCTTCGACTGACCAACCGAACCGCTTATGAGCACGACTACGGATACCCGTCACACGACCACCTCCACTGCACCGAGTGCAACCGGGTGGTCGAGTTCAACAACGACGAGATCCGCAAGATCCGTGAGACCGTGAGCCTCGAACACGGCTTCCGGGCCGAGGGTCATCGGTTCATGATCACGGGGATCTGCCCGACGTGTAGCCGGGCCAGAAGCCCTCGACGCCGGCTCGACCTCATCTGATCAGGCGAGGTAGCCGAGGTCGGCGAGCCGCTGCTCGATCAGCCTCTGCTCCTCTTCGGAGTACTCGAACTCCGACCGGTGCGGCCCCGCGAGCGTAACGGCACCGACGTCTTGCCGGATCGACGGGAAGGCCGAGAGGCAGGGCAACGGCTTGCCCTCAACATAGCCCGGGATCGGCAAGTGGAACCACTTGAGGATCGACGGCATGATGTCGTTCAGGTGGGCCTGTAAGGTCCGCCCCGGAGCGATCCCTGTGCCGCAGACCGACACGATCCCCTCGGGCCGGTGCGTGCCGGGGAGGTCGAAATCTGGCTCGACCCACGCGGTGCCGCGAGCGAGTTTAGTCCGCACCCAATAGTTCTCGTCGGGCAGTGCCACCAGGTCGGGATAGTTCTCCCTCGCCGGGTCGACGCCGTAGGCTTCAGCCACGTTGACGATCTGAGGGAACAGCGCCACCCCGGTCTCGGGATGCCTCGCCTCAGCCAGGGCGGCCGTGGAGGCTCTCAGGGCGTCATCGATCTGTCGGGGGGTCGCCAGCGGGGCACCGGGGCGTCGGCTGGCCGAGTTGAGATAGACCATCGCCGCCGTATCTTGGTGCGGGATGAAGGCGAGTGTCTTCCGCCAGTTGAAAGGATACTGGGCGCGGATGGAGTGCTCGAAGGTCGCCGATCGAGCCTCGGGATCGCTCCTCTTGGCATGCGCTGTCCTGAGGTGGTCGATCCCCTGCCGAACCCTGCGCCGCAGCCGTCCCACGACGCCTGGCACCGAGGCGACTCCGGCGTCGATCAAGATCCGATTGGCGTGGATCCGGCCGAGACACGGCCCGAATCCGTGGTCAGACATCACCATGATCCCGGCACCTCGACGGTCAGCCAGCTCGCAGAGGCCGCCGATCGCCCGGTCGATTCCCCGGAAGACCTCGCCCGCCGCCGCGTTCATCGCAGGGTCGTCGATCCCCGTCTCATCGACGTTCAGGTAACGCCAGGCGCGATGCTGGAACGGGTCGAGGTTCTGGAATTGGACCATCAGGGCCGACCAGTCAGGGAACATCTCGTCGGCGATCTCGGCCGCCTTCAGCCTCGCGAGTCCCAAGGCGGTGGTCGCGTCAGCGTTCGCCTTCATCTCGGCCACGTCCTTGGGCGGACGCTTCCAGAGGGCGCGAATGTGGTAGTCAGGTGCCTCGGCCCTTACCCTTCGAGCGAACTCGGGTGAGGCTGAAAGGGCGGCGTCGAGGTGGGGGGCGTCGATGCCCGAGACGATCACCCCACGCACGGGCAGGGGGGGGTATGTCACCGGCACATTCAGGCTCACGACCGTCCGGCCGGCCTGCGAGAGCAGGCTCCAGAAGGTCGGCACACGGACGCGGCCGGCGTGGTTGACCCGCATCCGGTTCGCGCCAATGTCGAAGTAGCGATGGTCAAAGACCCCGTGCCGCGCGGGGCCGCAGCCGGTCATCATCGTCGTCCAGGCAGCCGAGGTCATCGGCGGGATGGTCGATCGCAGCGTCCCATGGGCTGACCGGGCCAGCAGCGCGTCGAGGTTGGGCATCAGCCCCCGGCGACGCATCGGGTCGAGAACGGACCACGTCGCGCCGTCGAGACCCAGCAGGAGCAGACGTTCCGTCGTCAACATCGCGGCATCCCTCTATCTATCAGTCCATTGATGAGCATCTCAGACGGCAGAGCGTGCGGCGATCAGCCCGCCTGAGCGAGCGAGGTGCGGCCAATGTCGAGCGTGAGATCGGCCGAATGATAGTGGTCGACCTGATACCGCTCTCCCTTTGAGCGATAGATGCGGCCGACCGCCTCTTTGAGCTTCAGGCCCATCGGACGACCTGCGCGATCCTGCGCCAGCCAGGCGTCGTACGCAGCCGAGAACTTGCCAGCGCGGGCCGAGAAGTCGGCCGGGGCGGGTTCTTTCGCGGCCACAGCCATCACCGTGTGCGGGAACTTGTGGTAGCCCTGAAACCCCGAGAGCCGGGCGTCATAAGGCGTGAGCATCCGGCGGAGGCAGTTCGGGGTCATCCGCCAGTAATCATCAGGGTAGGCGTGGATCCGAAAGTTGAGCGGAGAGGTAAAGATGAACAGCCCGCCCGGCTTGAGGATGCGGAACACCTCGTCGAAGGCCCGACGGACCTCGAAGACGTGCTCGAATGTCTCGATGCACAGGACCGTGCCCGCCTGGCAGTCGCCAAGCGTCATCGCGCTCACATCTTCGACCCGGTCAACGCCCGGGCCAGCCCTCATGTCGCAGCCGACATAGGTCTTTCCCGGGAAGAGCGAGCGGAGGTCAGCGTAGTCGAGCTGGCCCTCAACCTGGTACGACCCGAACTCATAGACAGGCCCCGGGCAGTCGAAGGCCTCGGTGGCGAGCTTGCAGAAGGCCTTCGTGTGGTCACGCATCGAGATGCCCCTCCCTGAGCCCCGGACGATCTGAACCGATCCTATCGGTGCGTCAAACCCCCGAGGTCCATCCCGGGGCGCACCGATTGGGGCGAATCCTAGGCGATCCGTCGAAACCGGTCAACCGAGGTTTCCTACCCCCTCAAGCGCGACGATCCGAATCCGCTCGCCAGCCTTCCACGAGCCTTCCGACCGCTCAACCCGATGGTAGAGCGTGTCGCGTTCGACCGGCTCCCGGCCCGTCTCCGCGATCAGGCGACGGATCTCCTTCACCGAGACCTCTTGCGGCGTATCGGCCCCGGCAGCGTGGTAGATCGTCTCGTGAACCACCGTGCCGTCAAGGTCGTCAGCCCCAAACGAGAGGGCAATCTGGGCCGTCTTGATCCCGAGCATGACCCAATACGCTTTGATGTGTGGGAAGTTGTCAAGCATCAGCCGACTGATCGCCATCGTCTTCAGGTCCATCACCCCCGACGGCTTGGGGATCTCGTCCATCCGCGAGTGGTCAGGGTGGAACGCGAGTGGGATGAAGGTCTGGAAACCGCCGGTCTCGTCCTGCAACTCACGAAGCCGGACAAGGTGGTCGATCCGATGCTTGGCCTTCTCAACGTGGCCGTAGAGCATCGTGGCATTCGAGTTTAGACCGAGCTGATGCGCGGTCCGGTGGACTTCGAGCCAGGTCTCGGTCGACGCCTTAGCCCCGCAGATCGCCTCGCGGACTTCAGGGTGGAAAATCTCGGCACCGCCGCCAGGGAGGCTGCCAAGCCCAGCCTCGATCAGCGTCTCAAGGATCGCGCGGATCGGCCGACGGTCGATTTTCACGAACCACTCGATCTCGACCCCGGTGTAGGCCTTGACATGGATCTCAGGAGCCGCTTCCTTGACCCATTTCACCACATCAACATAGTACTGAAACGGCAACTTGTGATGCAGGCCGCCGACGATATGGAGTTCAGTCGCCCCGCGATCATGGGCCTGGCTCGCCCGCTCAATGATCTGATCGCGATCCATCGTGTAGGCGCGTTCGTCGTTGAGATCGGCCCGGAAGGCGCAGAAGTCGCACTTGTAGACACAGACATTCGTCGGGTTGATATGCGTGTTGACGTTATAATAACCGAAATTGCCGTTGTATCGCTCCCGGACCATGTTCGCCATCTCGCCGAGCGCGAACAGGTCATTGGACGCTTCGAGCGTCATCCCATCATCGAAGCTCAGCCGCTCGCCGGCCTCGACCTTGGAACGAATCTTACGCAGTTCGGCAGCATCAGTTCCCATTGATACGGACTCCAGAAATCCCACTTCGGCGGCCCCCACGAGTCTGGTCAGCGACTCGGAGGACTGATCTCTTGCAGTCGCGACTCGACCTCGGGCCGCAACTCTCTGACCACTTGATTGTGATTTTAGTCCGATTTGAACGAATCATCAACCCTGGCCTCGCCACCCCCAGTTTCCGACCGCGCGAACCTTGAGCGTTCGGCCCTCGTCGGAGAGCCTCATGGACCTTATTTAGACTACAACCAAGCGACTATCGCCGATCTTTGCGGTCGGGATCGACGGTCATGAACA
>JANXSY010000166.1 GCA_025356435.1 Isosphaeraceae bacterium
TGCAACTCGGCCGCAACGCCGAGGCATCGCAGACGCTTGGTTCAGCGCTAGCGGAAGATCCTGAGAATGCCGTCACCCACGCCAATCAGGGCTGGAACCTGCTCCACCAGGGAGACCACAAGCAGGCCCTCGAACACTTCCGCGAGGCGCTCCGGCTCGATCCCCAGCTCGAATGGGCGCGGGTCGGGATCATCGAATCACTCAAGGCCCGCTACCTGATTTATCGGCTGATGCTCCGGTTCTTCCTCTGGATCGGCCGGAAGGGTCAGTTGGCGCAGTGGGCGGTCATGATCGGCTTCATCTTCGGCCGTCAGTTGCTCACCGACCTGGCCGTGAAGCATCCCGCGCTGGCCCCTTGGATCAACCCGATCATCGCGCTGAGCTTTGGGTTCCTGCTGCTGACCTGGACGTCCGGCCCCGTCTTCAATGTCCTGCTCATGTTGAACCGCTTCGGTCGGATGGCGCTCACCCGCGATGAGAAGGTCGAGGCGAGCGTCATCGGCGGCTTCTTCATCGCAGCGGCTGGATTCGCCGTGGCCCATTTTCTGGTCGAAGGCGACCTGTTCTTCTTCCCGATGGTCTTCTTTGGGCTGATGCTGATCCCCCTGGCCGTCGCCTTCAGACAGCCTGCGGGCAGGGGTCGGCTTCTGATGTTCGCCTACGCGACGGCGCTTGTCGGACTCTTCGTACCGATCATGAGCCTGGTCGTTCTCGGTCCAAAAAGCCCATTCGGCGGCCTGGACTCGGCGATCAAGTGCTTCCAGTTCTTCCTCTACGGCTCGATCTTCGCCTCGTGGATTCCGGCGGTGATCGGCCTCAGAGACGCGCGACGGTGAGATTCGACTCAGTCGGACCGGGGCGCGACCTCGGCCGACTTGATTCCGCGATACTTCCACGCTTTCGGCCCGGTCAGGCCCACGATCGGCTCGATCGTCGGCTCGGGGAGGTTGAGCGGCCCGGTCGGTCCCGAGGCGACGCCCTCCCAGTGGTGGGTGTTCAGGCTCTTCAAGACCTGATCGGCGACGGCCACCGCTCTGAGGGCGTCGGCCCCCGTGACTCGGGGACGTGAGCCGGTGCGGACGGCGGCGATGAAGTCTTCGAGCTCAAGCGCCAGAGGTTCACGGCTTTCGGTCTGCACCTGATCGACGCGAAGGATCTTGCCGAAGATCCGCTCTTTGACTGCTGCGGGCTGGCCGAGGTCAAGGTCGTCGAGGTCGATCTGGCCCATCCGGAGCCGATCCGAGGGGCGGATCAACGTCCCGTGTTTCGTCGCGAAATCGAGGGTAGCATAGCCTTCCGGACCCCAGATCCGCATCTTCCGCACGGCCTGGTAGCTGGCTCGGCTCGCCGTGAGGTTGGCCACACAGCCGTCGGCGAACTGAATCCGGGCGTTGGCCACGTCTTCATGACCGCCGAAGACGCTCACGCCGACTGCCGCGACCGACACCACAGGGGCCGAAACCATTGAGAGCACGAGATCGATGTCGTGGATCATCAGGTCGAGCACGACGCCGATATCGGTCGACCGAAAGGTATACGTGCCGAGTCGTTCCGCCGCGATGTATTTGGGTCGGAGCGGCAGTCCATCGAGCGCGGAGAGGGCGGGGTTAAATCGCTCGATGTGCCCGACCTGGATCGTTGCGCCGGCCGTTTCCGCCAGTGCGACGAGTTCTTCGGCCTCTTCCAAGGTCGAGGCGAGCGGCTTCTCGATCATTGCGGGAATCCCACGCTCAAGGAACGCCCCGGCGACCTGGCGATGGAACCGCGTCGGCACGGCGACCGAGACTGCGTCGACCTTATCGAACAGCTCTCGATAGTCGTCGAACGCCCCGGTGCCGTTGGCCTCGGCGACCGCCACCGCCTGTTCGAGCCGCGAGTCGACAACCCCGACGAGTTCGACGTCGGGGAGTCCGGCGAATATCCGCGCGTGGTGCCGGCCGAGATGTCCGACCCCGATGACAGCGACCCGGGTTCGGTTCATGACTTCCTCCAACGCTCGCGGGCGCGTCCGTGCTTGCCGTCGTGCTGGGCCTGGATGAATTCCAGGAGGCGGACGACCTCGGCGGCGAGGTGCCCGTGCGATTCAAGGATGTCCTGGGCGTGCTTCGGACCCATCTTCGCCCGATAGATCAGGCGATGCGCCTCGTGCAGCCCGTCGACGGCCTCTTTGGTGATCCCGTTCCGCTTGAGCCCGACGACGTTGATGCAACGGACCTTTGAGGGATTGCCGTCGATGAGCATGAAGGGGGGGATGTCGTGGACGATCCGTGACTGGCCGCCAACGAAGCTATAGCCGCCGATCGTGACGTAATGGTGGACCGCCACGCCTCCGGAAAGGCTGGCGTGTGACTCGACGTGGACGTGACCGCCCAGCATCGTGCCGTTGGCGATCGTAATCCGGTCGCCGAGCTTGCAATCGTGGGCGACGTGCGACCCCGCCATGAGGAAGTTGTGGCTGCCCACGCGGGTGACGCCGTCTTCCTTGAGCGTGGCGCGGTTGATTGTCACCGACTCGCGGATGACGTTATGGTCGCCGATCTCAACTCGGGTCGCCTCGCCATGATAGGAGACGTCTTGCGGGTCTCCACCAATCACGACGAAGGGGCTAATTGCGTTATGTTCGCCAATATCGACGCAGCCGAGGATGCAGACGTGGCCGATCAGCCGCGTGCCTCGGCCGATCTTGACGTCAGGCCCGACGACGCAGTAAGGGCCAATTTCGACGTCGTCGGCGATCTCGGCCCTCGGGTCGACGCAGGCCGTGTCGGCGATCAGGGTGGCCATCGTGGCGTTCCTCGATCCGGGTGTCCCATGGGCGTCGTCCGTGACGCTCATGCAGGCTTCATCGGCGATTTGTCCAGCAAGCTTGATTGTCTCGGTCGCAACCCCGATCGAAGATCAGGCAGCGTTGCGACTTTCGAGGATCACGAAACGGATCTTGGCCTCCGCGACTACCTGCCCGTCGACCGTCGCCCGGCAGGCAACATTGGCGGTCTTGGCCTTGATTCGCGCCTTGACTACCTCCATGACGAGCTGGTCTCCAGGGGTGACGGGACGACGGATCTTCACTCCGTCGATCGAGACGATCAGCGCCAGCGGGTCGACCAGATTGCTGGCCTGCTGAGCGATCAAGAGCCCCGCTGTCTGCGCGAGGGCTTCAAGGATCATCACGCCTGGCATGATCGGCTTGTCAGGCCAGTGGCCCATGAAGAATGGCTCGTTGCAGGTGACGTTCTTGATCGCCTTGATCCGCTTGCCCAACTCGAGTTCGAGCACTCGGTCGACGAGCAGGAACGGATAGCGGTGCGGCAAGATCTTCATGATCGCGCCGATATCCATGATGGGGGCCGCCGGGGTCGGCTGAGTTTTCGCCTCGTCGTCGATGGCGAGCATCAGCTTGCGGACGAGCGAGGCGTTGAGCGAATGCCCCGAGCGATGCGCGACAACGTGGCCAGCGAGGTCTTTCGCCAGAAGGGCGAGGTCGCCCACAAGGTCAAGAATCTTGTGCCGGACACATTCGTCCTGATATCGCAGCACGTTGCCAATCACGCCGTCGCGGCCGAAGATCAGCAGGTCGGCCTCGGTTGTGCGTCGGCCGATCCCGGCCTCGCGCATCGCCTTGGCTTCGGCTTCGAGCAGGAACGTGCGGCTCGACGCCAACTCCGACCGGAAGTTCTCTGGCGAGACCTCGACGAATAGGCTCTGCGACCCGATCGGGGTGTGCGAGCCATAGTCGAGACTATAGGTAAGCACGAGCTTTTCAGCATCGCCCGGATGGGCGGTCAGAATTGACGTGCCTTCCCGGACGGTGATCGGCCGCTCGATCACGAACATCTCCCTCGCCCGCTCCTGGTCGACGAGGCCCGCCCCGTTGAGCGCCTCGACGAAGGCAAGGCTGGAGCCGTCGCAGCCGGGGGTCTCGGGACCGTCGATCTCGACGCGGCAGTTGTCAATCTGGAGACCCGCGAGGGCCGCCATGACGTGTTCGACCATCTCGACCGTCGCCTCGCCACGCTGGATAGTAGTCCGGCGCTGGCGGGGGATCACGTATTTCACACGGGCGGGCACCGATGGAGACTCGGCGAGGTCGGACCGGACGAAGACGACCCCGGTGTCGACCTCGGCGGGCCGGAACCGGATCTGGACGTCTCGCCCCTCAATGAAGCTGACGCCGCAGACGCCGGCGTCGCGGGCGATGGTTCGTTGCGGCCGTCGAGAGGTGAGCATGAGACCAAAAGGCTCCATCCCGGGAGGGGTCGAGCGAGGGAGGCCGCGCGGGGGACAGCCCGCCCCGACGTTCGACGTCGGGGCAGACTGGATGTCGATGGGAACCGATCAGCGGGTCCGGGTGCCTTCGGCGGGCTGGGTCGCGGTCGCGGGAGCTGCGCCAGGAGCACCGGCCGCGCCGGGGGTTCCGGGCAGGGGCAGACCCTTGGGCTGCGGGCCGCCCGACTCTTTGTAGCGAATGTTCAACCAACGCACCACGTCAGGGGTGATGTCCATCCGGGGGTCAGCGTAGAGCATTGACCGGGATAAGGCTCCCTCAACCGACTTAGGATCGATGGGCCGAGCCGGTGAGTTGGAATACTTCATCACATACGTCATTCCACGCACCTTGGCGACGCCGGCCGCCATGGCCTGCATGTCGTTATACACGGTCGCAAGCGCGTCGACTTCCTTCTGTGAGAACTCGGCCTGCGCCTGCTCGCGACCCGCTTCCAACTGCGCCTTGAGCGAGGTGAGCTTGTCTTTGATTTTCTTCTCGTCGAGGCTGCCGGGGGCGAGCTTCGCCAGCTTCTCAGCCTCGGACCGCCCCTCGTTGGCGATCTTCATCAGATCGTTTTGGCGGCTGTAAGCCTCGGCGTTCTCGGCCTCGATGATGTATTTGAATTTGTCATAGTTCTTCAGCACGAAGTCCATGTCGATGGTGCCGATCAGGCCGCTCGGGGGCGCTGCGGCGGCCTTGGTTGTCGCGGCGGTCCCGTTGGTCCTGCTGACGGCGGGATCTTGGCCCACCGACTGACCGACGAGGCCGGCCACACCCACCAGGCCAAGGCCAATCGCAAGGGCTGCACGCGTCGAGTTCCGCATCGATACCACTCCTTTGGCGGACCGCTAACTGGAAATTCGGTCCGGATCGGCGACGAGACTAAGACCCAACCTGGGCCGGCGCCCGACCGATCCGTCGGCGGGCGAGAGAGCGTGCGGATGTCGAGCCGAGAGGCTCGTCCCCGCGGAGATGTTCCGGTCAGGACGCACTGTCGAGACCGACCAAATCCCCGAGCGGGCGTATTTTGCCCGTCTCGTGAGATTGGGTCAAGTCGAACCCGCGCGAGGTGTTACACAATCGAAATCGTGGTGGCCACCGTAGGTTGAGGGTGACCAGACCAAGGAAAAGGCGTGCTGCCGGCAAGTAGGCCGACGCACGCCGGTTTATTATACGCAAAACTGCGAAGCAGATTGCCGAGAGACGAGAAATTTAATTCCCGACATACGACAGGAGGAAGTCGTGGAACTTGACCTTCTTGGGCATATCGCCGGTCGACGAGAAGAGACTGATCAGCAGTTCCCCAAAATGGTCGGCGCGAACGCTATAGAAGTTGTGCTTGCCTTCACGACGTGATTCGATAAGTCCTGAGACCCGCAGAAGCGCCAGGTGATGGCTGACAGCGGGTTGGCTCTGGCCGAGCTTCGTGCAGAGGTCGGTGACGTGCAATTCATGGCTCTGAGCCAGATAGAGCAGAATGCGCATTCGTGTCTCGTCGCTAAGCAGCTTGAAAACCTGAGCGAGCTCACGGACGACCGGTTCTGAGACCGCAGGCATCGTGGTCGTGGTCTGCCCGTTCGACTCGGTAGCACGCTTCGGCGTGGGTTTTTTGGCCATAGCTTAAAATAACCTAATTTGTGGTGAAAGGTTTGGTAGAGAGCCAACCCCCCCCCAGGGGTTGATTATCTCTCCACAAGACTCTCAATATGGGCAGAACACGAGTTTAATACTTCATGTTCTCGAGTCTTCTCGCTCTCGAGCCGCACTGAGTCGAGCACCAATATTATGTACGACGAATAAAGACTCGCGTGACATAGGTTATGAAGGTCCCGAAGCGCTCCGCCCGAGCGGATCCCATTAAACA
Source organism: Isosphaeraceae bacterium (assembly GCA_025356435.1). Taxonomy (GTDB): domain Bacteria; phylum Planctomycetota; class Planctomycetia; order Isosphaerales; family Isosphaeraceae; genus CAMFLR01. Next base: position 6,132 of record JANXSY010000166.1, read on the forward strand.
TGACCCAACTTTTACCAACCGCATATGTCGTGCCGAAAGCATAGATTCTCGATCGATCCGATATGACGGAAGTTGAATCGGCTTCAAATCAGTCCATATCGTTCTAAGCTGCGACGGAGCGAGGCAAGCTCAAGCTCGTTGAGCGGGTAGAGGGGTAGCCGAAGCTCGGCATTGCCCCGACCGAGAAGCGCCATGGCCTGCTTGACGGGGATCGGGTTGGTGGCGATGCCGAGAAGGTCGCGGCAGAGGGGGAAGAGCTTCAGGTGGATCCGACGCGCCTCGGCGATATCCCCCGCCTCGAATGCAGCGAGCAAAGCTTGTACATCTTTCGGAACGATGTTGGCGACGACCGATACGACCCCCGAGGCCCCGACGGCCAGCATGGGCAAAGTCAACGAGTCGTCACCCGAGAGGATCGTCAGATTGGTCCTGACGACGAGGTCGCTCACCTGGTCGAGCGAACCGGCCGCTTCCTTTACCGCGACGATCGGGTCAAGCTTCGCGAGCTGTTCGATTGTCTCGGGCTCGACGTTTCGGCCTGTGCGCGACGGGATATTATAGAGAATCTGCGGGATATCAACCGACTCGGCAATCTTTGCAAAGTGGGCATAGAGCCCCGCTTGCGTGGGCCGATTGTAGTAAGGGGCGACGATCAAGGCCCCATCGGCACCGGCCTTTGCAGCGAACCGGGTGAGCCGGACGGCCTCGGCGGTCGAGTTCGATCCGGTGCCCGCCATCACCTTGGCGCGGCCTGCCGATTGTTCGATGACCGTGGCGATGACCCGCTCATGTTCGTCGTGCGAGAGCGTGGGCGATTCGCCCGTGGTCCCGACGGGGGCGAGCGTCGGCGTCCCCTGCTCGATCTGCCAGTCGACCAGTTGCCGGAGAGCGGGGTAGTCGACTTCTCCATCTCGAAACGGGGTCACCAAGGCGACCGTACAACCTGCGAACATTCGACCCTTGGCACCCATCACCGGTCTCCCCAACTTGAAGTCGCCCATCTCACCTCGCGAGTTTACCCCAAGAACTCTAGGGGATTCTCGGTCTCATGGAAAGAGGGCACTGTCAAAACTTTGAACGTCTATCAGAGATGTCGCTTCGCTCACCTCGACGCGGAGGCCCGTTCCATCTTCGCTCTCATCTCGCGGACAGCCGCCTCGAAACCGACGAAGATCGATCGCGATACGATGCTATGTCCGATATTCAACTCGGCCATCCCTGCGATCGCGGCGACCGGTCCGACGTTGATGTAATTGAGCCCATGGCCAGCATGGAGCGCCATCCCGGCCGCGACCACGGCCGCTCCGCACGTGACGAGCGCCTCAAACTCGGCCTTACGGGCCGGCCCCGGCTCGGCGTCGGCATAGCGGCCGGTGTGCAGCTCGACGGCCGTCACGCCGAGCGACGCGGCAGCTTCGATCTGGCGGGGGCTGGGGTCGATGAACAGGCTGACTTCGAGCCCTGCGTCAACGAGCCGCTTGACCGCCTCAGCGACCCGGTCGCCCTGGCCGACCACGTCGAGCCCGCCCTCCGTCGTCAACTCCGCACGCCGTTCGGGGACAAGCGTGACCTGGTCAGGCCTGGCCCCGATCGCAATGGCGACGATGGCCGGGTCGATCGAATGTTCAAGATTGAGACGGGTCGTCACGGTCTCCTTGAGAAGCGTTAGATCGCGATCCTGAATGTGCCGACGGTCTTCGCGCAGATGGATCGTGATCCCTTCGGCACCGGCAAGTTCGGCGAGGACCGCGGCCCAGATCGGGTCGGGCTCGCGACCTCCTCGGGCCTGGCGGAGCGTCGCGACGTGGTCGATATTGACTCCGAGGCGTGGCAGCGTCATCGATGTTACCGACCTTCCCATGAGTCGACGGGACCTATTTCTCTGACGATGGACCAGAGGGCTTCGGGCAGGGGTCGCTGCCTCCAACTTTGCAATTGTATCCGGTCCTATGCTTTCCATCAGATCCATCAAAGGGAGCCTTCAGGATCATCGGTCTTATGCTTAGCGTTTCATCGGCCGCAAGGGGCATTTCGCCAGGATAAAGACGCGTTCGCCGCCGACCGTGAAGGCGACCCGCCCTTTGCGGTTCGGTCCCGCGCCGTCGATGGCGACGATCCGGCCGATTCCATACTCGGGATGGACGACGGACACGCCCGGTTGGAAAGCGTTCAGGGTGTCGCCAGACGCCATCGGCGGGAGGACGGGAGCGACGGCCCCGCTTGCACGTCTCGCGAGGTCAGCGCCGGTCATAAACCGGGCGCCGGTCGGCCGCGCTGAGGGGTCGGGGCGGCGGGTCCGCTCGACAGCGGAGAAGGCCATGCCGCCGGTAAGGTCGCGGACATTGATACCGTCTTCGGGAAGCTCCGCGAGGAACTGCGAGGGGATCGTCATTTGCCGCTGGCCCCGGAACTCGCGGACGTGGCTCCGGCTCAGGAAGAGTTCGCGCTCGGCTCGGGTGATCCCGACGAAGAGGAGCCGTCGTTCCTCTTCGAGTTCCGAGTCGCTCTCCTTCGACCGCGAGTGCGGCAGGAGCCCCTGCTCCAGGGCGACAATGAACACCAACGGAAACTCCAGCCCCTTAGCGGCGTGAAGGGTCATCAGGGTGACAGCCCCATGCTCGTCCTTCCAGCGGTCGACGGCCGACGACAGGCTGACCTCTTCGAGGAAATCAACGACCGTCCCGCCGGGGTGCTCGCGGTCGAAGTCGCGGGCGGCCGAGATGAGTTCGTCAAGGTTCGCGAGCCGCTCTTCGCCCTTGCCGTCGGTCTCCGCCTGGAGGGCCTTGCGATAGCCGGTAAGGTCGAGCAGGCGGCGGATGACTTCCTCGGCCGTGTGATCGCGAAGGGCGGTCAACTCGTCGATCAGGAAGCTGAAGTCGCGGAGCGAGCGGGCGGCCTTCTCCTTCACGCCCGACACGTTCTCCGCCTCGCGGGCCATCGACAGCATCGGCAGGTTGAGCGACTCCGCACGCGCGGCCAGATGCTCAAGTGTGGTCTTGCCGATGCCTCGCGGCGGTACGTTGACGACCCGTCCGAACGATACGTCGTCTTTGGGGTTGGCTAGGAGATTGAGGTAAGCGAGGACGTCTTTGACCTCTTGACGCTCGTAATACGATACACCGCCGACGACCTGATAGGGAATCTTGGCCTGGCGAAACGCCTGCTCGAACACGCGAGTCAGGGCGGTCATCCGAACGAAGACCGCCGCGTCCCGATAGGAATACTCGCCCTGTTGGACCTTCTCGACGATCTTGCTGGCGACCCCTCTCGCCTCGTCGGCCTCGCTTGCGTAGAGGGTCAACTCGATCTCGGAGCCGTCAGGGTTCTCGGTGAGCAGTTCTTTCGGCTTGCGGCGGCGGTTGTGACGGATCAGGTTGTCGGCGGCCCGGAGGATGTTCTTCGTGCTCCGGTAATTCTGCTCGAGCTTGACGACCTTCGTGCCGGGATAATCCTTCTCGAAGTCGAGAATATTGCTCAGGTTGGCCCCGCGCCATCCATAAATGGATTGGTCAGGGTCGCCGGTGACGCAGAGGTTGGGATGGTCGACCGAGAGAGCGCGAACGATCGCGTACTGGGCGAGGTTGGTGTCCTGGTATTCGTCGACCATCACATACCGAAACCGCGCATCCAGCTGCGCGCGGACGTCTTTATGTTCGCGAACGATGGTGACCATGTGAACGAGCAAGTCGTCGAAGTCGACCGCCGACGAATCGCGGAGCCGCTTCTGATAGGCGGTGTAAACCTGGGCGGCGACGGCCGAGATGTGATCGCCCCCGCGCCTGGCTAGTCCTTCGGGGGTGAGCAGGTCGTTCTTGGCCTTGCTGATCGCCGCGTCAACCTTCTCGGGCGTGACCGAAAGCTCGTCGAGGTTCATCCGCTCCATGGCGTCCTTGACGGCGCGGAGGCGGTCGCCCTGGTCATAGATGGTGAAGCCGCGATCGATGCCGACGAGCGGGGCATAGGTCCGCAAGAGCCGAGCGCAGAGGCTGTGGAATGTCCCGAGCCAGACACCTGACCCCGGCGCGATCGCCTCGACGCGGGCCTTCATCTCTCCCGCCGCCTTGTTCGTGAAGGTCAGCGCAAGGATGTTCGAGCCCTTGATCCCCTGCTTGAGCATATAGGCAATGCGCCGGGTGATGACCCGGGTCTTGCCCGAGCCAGCCCCTGCGAGGACGAGCAACGGGCCCCCGATCGTGGTCACGGCTTCGCGTTGCGGAGGCGTCAGGTCGGCGAGCAATTCCATGAAACGGGTTCCCTGACGACGTGGAGAGATACCCTAGTCTACACGATCGAAGTCCGGTCGTCGAAGCCGGGTTACGAGGCGAGGTTGGCCGGGAGCCGCCTCGCGAGTAGACTGGAACGGTCGTGACGGCCGGGCCGTCGGCGAGTCTCCAGACGCAGCGCGGGCATCTTCCCCAATGGTTATTATCGGCATTGGCACAGACATCATCGAATGCCCTCGGATCGGCATGATGATCGAGCAACACGGCGAACTCTTCCTCCGGCGGGTCTACACCGACCGCGAGATCCGCTATTGCCAGGCGAGGAAGCACGCCATGGAGCACTTCGCCGGCCGATGGGCGGCCAAGGAGGCGATCCTCAAGGCAATCGGCACAGGCTGGACGCGAGGGATCGCCTGGACCGATGTCGAGGTCCGCAACCAGCCCGGAGGCGCACCCAAGGTTTACGTCTGTGGGGGGGCCAAGGAGGCGGCCGTCGAGAAAGGGATCGTCGATATTATGATCTCGATCTCACACTGCCGGACCTACGCGACCGCTTATGCTCTCGCCATCGGCAAAGACGGCGCGGTTGGAAGAGTCGAATCAGAGTTTGGAGAGGGACAGGAATCGGTCGAGGAGTGACGGGGATCAGCGGAAGACCAGGAACAGCGCAACCCACGCGACCGGCCACGTCACGAGGAGCAGGCTAGCCACCGGCTTCGTCCAGCGCGTCTTCTCGCCCGATCCCGGTGGTCGTTGCGTCCGATCGATCGCGAGTCGGCAGACGACGATCACTGAGGCGATCGCCTGAGTCAAGATGATCAGCCCCCAAGGAGCGTCCCGCGTTCGAGCGGGGACGACGAAAAGTGTCAGGGCGATGAAGTACCCGCCGATCCCGATCCAGGCCATCTCGGCACCCGAATAGCGGCCCGGGGGATGAGTCGTCGGATGGGCCGGGGATCGTCGAGGACGGCGGGCGTCGAAAAGCAAGACGACCGGCCCACTCATCGCGAGGCCGATCCAGACGAACACGATGCCGACTGCAATCCCCTTGCCGATCACGAGCGGTTCGAATTCCACGCGAAACGACCGAACCAAGAGCGCGGCCAGGCTATAGCCGACGACCAAGCCCGCCAGGTCGAGTAGTCGGAGGCCAGCGACTTTCGATTCCGGATTGGTTTCCGGCATGGGATGACGGCTCCAAACGGCGTCTGATGTCCTCTTTCGACGGCCTAACGCTCATCGCGTCACGACGAACCCGAGCCCAAGCTGGAGCGGCCAGGTTACCGACACGACTCTCCCGATCAGGTCGGTCCACGAGCCGTTTCGGTCTCTCGGGGCGGTCGTGAGGTCAACGCTTGACCAGGTCCGCGCGATCCTCCAGAGGGAGAGGCCGGAGGCGACGAAGAGGCCGGTGAAGAGGACTGTCTCGTACGCCCGATCGGTCGAATTGGTCGCGATTCCAGTCCACGATCGATAGAGCGCGGTCAACAGCCAGGGCAGACCGAAAGCCATCCAGAGTCGGTCTTCCACGGTCGGGTTGCCGCTGGGTCGGCTGGAGATCCGGCGGACGAGATAGACGAACGGACCCGCAGAGGTCAGGGCCAACCAGGCAAACGCGGCGGAGAGGAAGAGCCAGCCGAGGGGCGTCAGGTCGGTCATCTTGTCGGAGAGGTCGCGAAAGTGAACCGAGGCCACCGCCGCCCCGGTGACGAGCGCCCCACCGTCGAGCATGGTGATCCCGCCGGCCCGTTTCGGCACGTCGCTCACGTCAGATTCTCCCGCCCACTCGGTTCAGAACGATTGCAGGGTCAGAAACCCTTGGAATCTCTCGGCTGGCACCGGTTTCTTCACCGGTGACGAACGACCTTCACTGGGGCGTCTTGTTTCCTCTTGCCTCACGTTCCGGGCCTGAAAACCGGGGCCAGCCCCCAGAGAACGCTTTCTGACACAGGACCGATGCCTTTGCAATCCTCCTGCCGTCCGCTCAGCCGCGATTGTGGCCCGATCGGCCTCTCCCCTATAATACGGCATGACCCGAGGCGATGTCTTCCTCGGCGGCCGGTCTCGACTCCGTTCCAGGAGCCGGGCCTTCTTCGGTCGCGGGATTGAGGGCGTTGCACGCGGGGAAAGGATGCGGATTCGGTCATGCCTCTGCCTAAAGTGGTCATCGTCGGCCGTCCCAACGTCGGCAAGTCGTCCCTCTTCAACTGGATCGCCGGGCGACGGATCGCGATCGTCGACCCCACGGCCGGCGTCACCCGCGACCGGGTCAGCGCCCTTGCCTCGATCGGAGACGGGCCGGACGCCTACTTCTTCGAGCTGATTGACACCGGCGGCGTCGGCATGGTGGACCGCGACGACCTGTCCGAAGACGTCGATCGTCAGATCAACGTCGCGATGGACGAAGCCTCGCTCATCATGTTCGTCGTTGACGTCCGCGACGGCCGGATGCCGCTCGACGAGGAGGTCGCGAGGCGGCTCCGTACCCTGCCGACCCCCGTGATCCTCGTCATCAATAAGGCCGATACCGAGCAATTTGAAGAACGTGAAGACGACTTCTACAAGCTCGGGCGCGGCAAGCCGGTCTATGTCTCGGTCCATCAGAACCGGAACAAGCCGCAACTCCTCAAAATGATCGAGGAGCGCCTTCCCGACGCCGACAGCTTCAAGCCCGCCGATGAGGTGATGAAAGTCGCCGTCGTCGGCCGGCCGAATACCGGCAAGTCGACCTTCATCAACATGCTGGCCCAGGCCGAGCGAATGATCGTCTCCGAGAAGCCGGGCACCACGCGTGACGCCGTCGACGTCCGGTTCGACCTCGACGGCCTGCCGTTCGTCGCGATCGACACGGCGGGCATCAAACGCAAAGCGAAGATCAGGGACAACCTCGAATTTTACTCGATCCATCGCGCCGAACGGTCGATCCGCCGGGCCGACGTGACGCTGCTATTCCTTGACCCGACGCAGGGGATCAGCAAGCTCGACAAGCAGATGGCCGACTACATCTCCAAAGAATACAAGCCCTGCATCTTCGTCGTGAACAAGTGGGACCTGATCGCGACCGACCCCGAGGTCGACATGAAGGAGTCGATGGGCAAGTTCGCAAACGCGGTCCAGCACTCGTTCCGCAACATGGCCTACATGCCGCTCGCTTTCATCACGGCCAAGACAGGCAAGAACGTCAAGGCGCTCTTAAACCTTTCGCAGTCGATGTTCAAGCAGGCAAACAAGCGAGTCGGTACGTCGGCCCTGAACAAGGTGCTTCGCGCCGCGGTCGAGGCCCATCCCCCGTCGTCGCGAGAGTCGCGCGCCGCTCGAATCTACTATGCGACGCAGGTCGGGGTCGCCCCGCCGACCGTTGTGCTGTTCGTCAACAGTCCGGCCCTCTTCGACTCGACCTATCAGCGCTACTTGCTCAACACCTTCCGTGAGCAACTCCCCTTCCACGATATCCCGCTCAAGCTCTATCTCCGCGCCCGGTCGCAGACCGACCCGAACGCCCCCCGCAAAGAGAGCGACGACCCCACCGCCGACATGGGCTCGTTCATTGACGACGACGAGCGGCCGAGGCGGACCGGTGGCTTTGGAAGTGACGACTTCGAAATTAACGAACTGCTCTCCGAACTCGAAGAGTGACAGGAAGGTAGGCCGTGGCGTCGGGTCTCCGTGCGGGCTATGATCCGCACATTGGCCCCGCCACGACCTCCCCTGCCCTCTCCTGCGGAGACTGAACCCGATGCAACCAAAGACCCGTCGCGGCTTCCTGCGTGTCGCAGCGATCGTCGCCGCCGCACCGCTGGGCCTCGCCCGCGTCGCGCAGGCGATCGATCCGATCGGCCGCACCCGTCCCAGCCACCTCAAGCTCTCGATCGCCGCCTATTCCTACCGAGACTTCCTCAAGGGCACCAAAGACCGCAAGCCCTCCATGGACCTGTTCGAGTTCTGCAATATTTCGGCCGATATGGGTCTCGACGCCGTCGAGCTGACCTCCTATTACTTCCCCGAGAACGTCAAGCCTGACTATCTCCATAAGCTCAAGCAGCACGCCTTCAACCTCGGCCTTGACATCTCCGGCACGTCCGTCGGCAACGACTTCTGCGTCCCCGCCGGGCCGCCTCGCGAGAAACAGCTTGCTCTCGTGCGGACCTGGGTCGACAACGCGGCCGACCTTGATGCTCCGGTCATCCGGATCTTCGCCGGGCAGAAGAAGAGGGACCAGAGTGAGGACGAAGCCGTCGCGCTGACGATCGACGGGATCAAGGCGTCCCTTCCCTATGCGATCGAGAAGGGCGTGACACTCGCCCTCGAAAATCACGGCGGGATCACTGCCACTCCCGAGCAGTTGCTCCGACTGGTCAACGGGGTCAATTCGGCCAACTTCGGCGTCAACCTCGATACCGGCAACTTCCACGGCGCTGACCCCTACGGCGACCTCGCAAAGATCGCCCCCTATGCGGTCAACGTGCAGGTCAAGACCGAGATCAGCGTGGCAGGCAAGAAGAAGACCGAGGCTGATCTCTCACGCGAGATCAACATCCTCCGCGAGGCCAAATATTCGGGTTACGTCGTCCTTGAATATGAGGCGGCCGAAGACCCGATGAAGGCGATCCCCCGCCACATCAAAACGCTTCGATCCCTGATGGGCTAACGCGCGTAAGGGGCAACCATCGCCCTCAACCGATCGAGCGCCGATCCGGCCGCCGGGTGGGGAACCACTCTCTCGGCGGCCTGGAGCGATTCCAGCGCCTCCTTCGCCCGGCCGAGGTCAGAGTCGAAGACCGCGAGGCCGTAAAGGGCTTCGAACAGTTTCGGATCGAGCCGGATCGCCGCCTGATACGCCTCGCGTGCCGCCGCGAAATCGGTCCTGGCAAAGAGGGCGACGGCCTGCCGGGCGTTCCGAAGTGCCTCGGACGGCGGATTCTTGGCCTCGGTCCATGCGCGATAGGCCCGGTCGGGCTGGCCGAGATGGAGTCGGATCGTCGCGACTCGGTCGGCGATCTCCCAGGGTCGGCTCTCGACCGGATAGGCGAGTTCGAGCACGTCGGCGGCCGTCGAGGCCCGGCCCTGGCGATAGAGGCTCGTAATCAGGCGGTCAAGCTCGCTCAGATTGCCCCATTTGAGCGACTCCGGCGGCAGGCCAAGCTCACGCACAACCTGGTTCCTCTGCAACTCGGCGACCTTCTGGCGACCACCCTCCTGCGAACTGAGTCCCGAACCACTCAGGAGGCGGTCGAACATCGGCAGGGCCGATTCGAACAGCCCGCGCTGGGTGTTCAGCCCGGCGAGCGTGCTCAGCGTGTTGAGATCGTCGGGCGACCGGTCGAGCGTCTGCCGGAGGAGATACGACGCCCGGACCGAAGAGAGGTCGAACACCGGGTCGAACGTCATCCGATAGCGCGGGATCGGCTCGCCCGAACCGGGGGGATCGCGGAAGAATTCGAGCATCCCCGCCCACTTCCACCCCGCGGGCAATGAGGGGTCAAGCCGGCGCACCTCGCGGGCATGGTCGAGCCCCTTCCAGATCAACTTACCGGACAACTCGCGCCAGCCCTGGCGAGTCACCGCCTGGTCGGTCGGCAGGAGGCTGTAGACGAGGTTCCAGCACTGCTTCGTCAGCATCACTTCGGCCGTGACGTCAACAGCCTGGCCCGACCGGTCTCGAAAATGAACGTCAGCGAAGTCGATCGCGTGGGCCTGCACCGCCCCCTTATAGGACTCGTGGATATACAACGCGGCGATCGCATCGAACCAGACGCAGCGATATCGCTTCGAAGCGAGCAACGAGACGTTTGCCCCCGCCATCGAGGCGTGGACGTTATCAATCAAGACAAGCGGACGCCCCAGCGCCTCGACGTCGGCCTCCCAGCCGGTCTCGTTGGTGGCAAGCTTCCGCCCCAGCTTATTGTAAGCGGTATACATCTCGGGACCGGCAACTTCGAGTCGGGCGTCAAGATAGGTCTTGCGATCGGGCGCATACGCATATTCATACAGAGCGGCGTGACCATCGTGATAGCAGAGCGACCGTTGCGGCATGTCGGCTCGGCCCGCGAAGGCGATTGCCTCGTGGGGATACCAGAGCCGCTCCTCGCCCAGCCCGATCGTCCGCCCCTCCCCCGACCACGCATAAAATCCGCCCGAGGCAACGAGCACGATCACCCCCGCGATTGCCCCGAAGGTGAGCAACCGTCCGATCGCGGGCGAGCCCGTTTTTCCCCGCGCCTGGCGACTCCGCGCGACCTCAGCCGCCCACTCGCCGAAGTTCCAGGCCGTCACCGCCCCCGCGACCGCTGCGAACTGATGACTGTTCCGCGTCGCCTGCCAACTCAGGATCGTGAAGACGACGAAGAGCAAGAGCCGGAACACGAGCGGCCCGGTCTGACCCTTTGACCCCGTCGTCTCGCCCTTCTTCGTCGCCGTCTTCCTGGATTTCTTGACGGCGACCGCCGCGTCTTTCGGCGTCCGCGCCCGATCGACGACCCTCCAGAAGATCGGGATCAAGAAGCTGGCAACGCCGATCGCGATCGCCACGATCTGAATCTGAAGCGGCAGGACCGTCAGCCCATTCTTGGCGATGAAGCGGCCAACAGGCTCCAGTTCGGCGATCGAGTCGCGGAAGATCGGATTCGACATCGTCGCCGCAAGCTGGAGCGGATAGAACGCGCCGGCGAACCCATATGGATTGATGAAGCACGCCAACCCCGTGAGGACCGATGCGAGCAGCACGGTGCGCCACCATCCTCGCCGCGCCTCCGCGAACGACCCGGGCTCAACCGCCGCCGCGATGAGTGCGAAGACGATCAGCCCCGGCCCGAGCACGAAAAGCCCCTGCGTGTTGACCCAGGCCACTTGGACCAAGGGCAAGAGAAACGCAAGCTTCGGCCGTTCGCCGATCCGGAAGAGGATCGCCAGATCCATCGATAAATAGAGAAGCGTTAGCGTCTCGGGTCGGACATACATTCGCCCGCTCAGGACGAGCAACGCGGGAACCCACGCCAGCAGCATCGGCCAGACCGGCCAGTCTCGCTTCCTCGCCGTGACGAGCAGCCCGACCGCGAGACAGGTCACAACGCACTTCGCCAGGTTGATCCCGGGCACTCCGACCGTCTGGTATCCGAAGCTGAGCAGGACCTGGAAAATCCAGTGCAGGTCAACCCAGCGATGTCCCGCCGCGCCAAAGGTATAGGTATCGACAGTCGGCAGCATGCCGGTCTGGCGGATCAGGTCGCCGGTGCGAAGGTGCCACCAGAAGTCCGTATCCCTCAGCGGGAAGACGCCGAGTAAGAATGTCAGAGCCAACAGTGAGAAGATCAAGCCAGCGTCCGCGAGGCGAGAGAGCCCGCGAGGACTCTCTGCTTTGGGCACCGCGCGGGTCCGGCCCTTCGGTGCCTCGGCGACCTCGGACATCTCGTCAGGCTCCCGGTGGATGGGATGGTTTGGGGGTCGAAGTTAGTTTAGCGGAATTCACGATTCTCGGTCAGCCCTCAAGGCCCCACCGGATGACCATAAGGCGAGTCGTAACGCACTTTCGATCGATCTCTCTTGATCGTGTGGGATGAGTGGTCTTTACTGAATGAGGTCTCCACAACGGCCAAAGTGTACGACCACGTCCTCGACCAGAATCCTCTCCCTGCTCCCCCCGGAGTCCGACGGATGACCCAACTCCTGGAACACGCGATCGGAGAAGCTCGCAAGCTGACCGATGCCGAGCAGGACGCGCTCGCGGCACTCATCCTCGAAGAACTCGACGACGATCGCCGATAGGACGAGGCGTTCACCAACTCCCAGGATCAACTCGCAACGCTGGCCGCGAAGGTGAGGCGGAACACGGATGGCGGGCGCTCGGGTTGCTGGCCGACTTTCGGCTGATTCGATAAGCCGCGACATCATTGAACAATTGATGTCTCGGTTGGCGTCTGCTAGTCTCGGGTCGTGAGCGTCCCTGAAGGGACGTTGAACCTAACCCGGATCGCAGTCGCTGGAGTTCGACCGATGACGCACCGCACGTTCCTGGGACTTGCTCTCGCCCTCGCTTTCGCCGCCCCCACGCGGGCCGCCGACGCATTGAAGGCCGGCGACACCGCCCCCGAGTTCTCGATGAAGGGCTCTGACGGCAAGACCTACACCCTCTCCGACTTCAAGGGAAAGAAGGCCGTCGTCGTGGCCTGGTACCCCAAGGCGTTCACCGGCGGATGCACGGCCGAGTGCAAATCGTTCCAGGAAGACGGCTCGGTGCTCAAGGGCCTCGACGTCGCTTACTTCACCGCGAGCGTTGATTCGGTTGAGAAGAACACCGACTTCGCCAAGTCGCTGAGCGTCGTCGATTATCCGATCTTGAGCGATCCCGATAAGTCGGTCGCCAAGGCCTACGGCGTGCTGGGGGGGGCCGGTTTCGCCCAGCGCTGGACGTTCTACATCGACAAAGAGGGCAAGATCGCCGCGATCGACAAGAAGGTGAACACCAAGAAAGCGGCCCCCGACGTCGCCGCCAAGCTCAAGGAACTCGGCCTCGCCGGCAAGTAATCTGCCGCCTTTCGACCGATCCGCGTCCACTCGGGCGCGGATTGTCGTTTCGAATCACCAGAGCGGCCGCGATGCCGCCTCAGCCCATCGGGTCTTCAACTCGCCGAGAATCTTCCAGAAGAGACGACTGTGCATCGTGCCCCGGACTCGTCCGCAATCCCGGGCGTCGAACGAGTCATATTCCGTGTATTCGAAGTGGTGGGCGACTTCGTGGAGATAGGTGTCGAAAAGTTCTTCGATCGGGCGCCGGCCGAGTTCGGTGTCGTGCGAATAGATCCGGATGAGGCGGCGGGTCCGGTAATAATTTCCGAGCACTCGGTTGGTCGGCCGGGTGTTGACGTCGGTCGTGAAGTCGACCTTGCTCGTGTGAATCCGATCGAGCCGGGCGCGAAAGAGCGGACCGAGCGCTGAGGCGGGCGGCTCGAATTGCGGGGCCGGGACGGCGGGGAGGGCACCCGCGACAGGCTTCTTCCCCACCCATCGCTCGACCACGAGACGACCGCCGACCCGCTTCGCCTGCTCGGCGAGGCTATCGAGGTTGAACTGGTCGGCGTCGATAAGTTGACGGCCACCGTTGGCGTGGATCAGCCAATATTGGACCGACGCGTGCGCGGTGTCGTCTTCTCTCGCGGTCTGTTCGCGGTTTTCCAAAGGAAGGGCCCTCACCGAGACTCGGCCTTTAATAGGTCGCGCGGCCGCCGCTGATGTCGTAACACTGGCCGGTCGTGAAGCTGGCCTCGCGGCTGGCGAGGTAATGGACGAGCGCGGCGACTTCGTCGATCGTGCCGGTCCGTCCCATCGGGATTTTGCCGATCATATACTCGACCGTAGCCGGGGCCATACCGTCGAGCATCAACGTGCGGATCACCGCCGGCGCGATCGCGTTGACGGTGACGTCCCCTTTGCCTGCAAGCTCCTTGCCAAGCGACTTCGTCATCGCGATCACAGCCGCTTTCGAGGCCGAATAGGGGAGTAAAGTGGGATTCCCCTCCTTCCCGGCGATCGACGCGACGTTGACGATCCGCCCATAACCCCTCGCGAGCATCCCCGGGATCGCCGCGCGACAGGTAAGGAACGTGCCGAGCGCATTGACGTCGAACACCGACTGAAAGTCTTCGATCGACAGGTTCCAGCCCAGGTCAGTCCGGCCGGTGATCCCCGCGTTATTCACCAGGATCGAGAGCGGCCCGAGCGCCTCCTCGACCCTCGCGATCGCGGCCGCAACGTCCCCCTCCGAACGGATATCGCCGACCACGGCCAGCCCGCCGAGTTCGTTGGCGACCGCTTCGGCCGCGTCACGCACCGCGTCGAAGATAGCGACCTTCGCGCCGGCCCCCGCGAGCCTGGCGGCGATCCCCGCGCCGATGCCTCGACCCGCGCCCGTGACGAGGGCGACCTGTCCTGAAAGATCAAAGAATTCGGCCATGACCCGCACTACCCTCGCCGGACAGCCCCGCATGTCCTTCACGGGAGATCCCTCACCTTAACGCGCCCGCCGCGAGTTGGCCACGCCGCTCCGAGAAAATGCAGGGGATTGCATAGTCAGAAACTTCTGTAAATATCTCGGGTGGCCCCGGTTCTTGAACCGATGAGGAACGACCTCCGCACGCGTCGCCAGTCTCCCGTGGCCTGAGTCGGGCCATTCGACACGGTATCTTTCATTGATATAAAGTTAAGACTTGCCATCGTCCCACGAAAACAGGTGGAGACGTTGAACTCCTCCTAACTCGCGTCTATGCTGCTCGCTTGTCCAATCGCGCCTGTCGTTCTTCCGGATGAGGTCAATCGATGGGCCGCGTCGTTGTCTTGGGTGCAAGTCTGACTGACATGAACCTTCGTCTTCCACGCCTGCCCCGGCCGGGTGAGACGCTGCTGGGTGGCACGTTCTTCAATGCACCGGGCGGAAAAGGGGCGAACCAGGCCGTCGCCGCGCGGAGGGCCGGGGCCGACGTCATCTTTCTGACCGCGTTCGGAGACGACGACATCGCCCGCCAGATCCGCACGCACGACGAAGCCGAAGGGATCGATCTCCGCTATGCGAAGACGGTCGCCGGCGCGTCCTCGGGCGTCGCTTTGATCCTCGTCGGCGACAACGGCGATAACCTGATCGGCGTCGCGATGGGTGCCAACGCCAGTCTCGGGGCCGTTGACATCGATGCACTCCCGGATGACGTTTTCGACCAGGGTGGCGTCTTGCTCGTCAGTCTTGAAGTGCCGATCGGAGCCGTCGCGCAAGCCATCCGACGTGCCCATCGCAGCGGGATGACGGTCGTCGTCAACCCCGCTCCCGCCGATCCTCAACTCGGCGAACTCGGACTCCTGCCGATGATCGACGTCTTGACCCCCAACGAGACCGAAGCTGAAGCCCTCACGGGCATGACTCCCGACGATGCCGCCGACTCGTTGCGTGCCCAAGGGGTGAAGTCCGTCGTCATCACACTCGGCGGTCGCGGTTGCCTCGTCGTGACGGCCGGCTCTCGCACGATCATCCCCGCACATCAAGTCGAGGTCGTCGACACCGTCGGAGCCGGAGACGCCTTCAACGCCGCACTGGCCGTGGCCCTCTCCGAAGGCCGCACGCTCAACGAGGCCGCAAGTTGGGCCTCTGCCGCAGCGGCGATCGCCGTCACCAAGCCGGGTGCTCAGGGGGCACTGCCGAGTCGCGAGGCGATCAACAGACTGTCTTCATAGTTAGACAGAACCGAGTGAAATTTTAATAGCTATATCTCAATTGTCTTACTGAGACATAACCATCGTTCCGAGGTAACGAAGCCCGTTCGCTACCAAGGCCGCAATGCAGAGCAGTCTCAGCTTCGGCACGTTCTTCGTCCACTTATCCAGCGCGACTGGATCGGCCTTTGTCTTGGCGGAAGGTTGCCGGGTGTAGTTCAGGGCGACAAGCAGCAGCGTCACACCAATAAGCATTTCGGTCAAATCAGCCAACTGTTCGGAACTCATAATCTGCCTTGAGATTTGAGCATGCTGATCTCCGTGTTCACAGTTCGGTGTCGACTAACCACCGATCGAGCTGCGCCTCGTCGACGATCGGTACGTTGAGCGCCTTCGCCTTCGTGAGCTTGCTGCCGGCCTCTTCGCCCGCAAGCAGGTAACTCGTCGACTTCGAGATTGCCCCAGTGACTTTGCCGCCGAGCCGCTTGATGATCGCCTCGGCTTCGGGGCGAGTGCGGGTCGGGAGGGTACCCGTCAGGACGATCGTCTTGCCGGAAAGTGGGAGGTTCGCGGCACCGTAAGTCGCCGGATGGAATGGGGTGGGCGCGACACCCACCGAGACGAGGTCGGCGATCGTCGCGAGGTTTTCTTCGACCGCGAAGAACGCATGGACGCTCTCAGCCACCACCGAACCGACTTCGGGCACGGCTTCGAGTTCCTCGGTCGTCGCGGTTTTGAGCGCATCGATCGTGCCGAACCGCTCGGCCAGCACTTCCGCGCCGCGCGTGCCGACGTGGCGGATCGTCAGACCGGTGAGAAGTCGGTCGAGCGTGCGCGTCTTGCTCGCTTCGAGGCCCGCGACAAGGTTCTGCGCCGACTTCTTGCCCATCCGTTCGAGGTCGGCCAGCGTTGATTCGTCGAGTCGATAGAGGTCCGCCAGGCTCGTCACGAGTCCCTTGTCGACGAGTTGGCCGATGAGCTTCTCGCCCAGACCCTCGACGTCCATCGCGTCTCGGTGGGCGAACCAGCGGATCAACTCCTTGAGCTGTTCGGGACACCTCGAAGGCGGGTTCTGGCAGCGATAATCGGCCTCGTCTTGCACGCGGAGGACCGGGCCGCCGCAACTTGGACATGTATGGGGGAACACAAATTCACGTTCCGACCCGTCACGCCCCTCCACCTCAACACGGACAACTTGCGGGATGATCTCGCCCGCCTTTTCGATAACGACCGTGTCGCCGATCCGCACGTCTTTTCGCGCGATCTCATCGGCATTGTGCAGAGTCGCCCGCTTGACCGTCGTGCCGGCGAGCGCGACCGGGTCGAGGTCGGCTACGGGCGTCAGCTTGCCGGTCTTGCCAACCTGGACCGTGATGTTGCGGACCTTTGTGATCGCCTGTTCGGCCGCATATTTGAATGCGATGACCCAGCGAGGACTCTTGCTTCGCGTCCCGAGCCGGTCGCGCTGGCCGAGGTCGTCAACTTTGATGACGAGGCCGTCGGTCTGGAAGTCGAGCGTGTTGCGGCGGGTCGCCCAGGTCTCAGCGTGATGGATGACGGAATCGATCGTGTCAAACTGTTCATTATAGGGAGATGTCGGCACCCCCCAATTTTTGAGCGACGCGAGGATATCCCAGTATGAACGCGCCTTGAGGCCAACGACCTCTCCCAACCCATGAGCGACAAACTGGAGCCGACGCTGACCGCAGAGCCTGGGATCGAGCAGCTTGAGCGAGCCGGCGGTCGAGTTGCGGGGATTGGCGAACGGTGCCTCTTCGTTGGCGACGCGAAGCTCGTTGAGCCGCACAAGTTCGGCGTTGGTCATATAGACCTCGCCGCGAATTTCCAGCACCGAGGGAGGCTTGCCCCCGAGGCTGAGCGGGATGCCCCGGACGGTGCGAAGGTTGGCCGTCACGTCGTCACCGCGCTCGCCGTCGCCCCGGGTCGCGCCCTGCACAAACAGGCCGTCCTCATAACGGAGCGAGACCGCCACGCCGTCAACCTTCAGCTCGACGACGTAATGAACGACATCTTCGGCCGTCAGCGCGCGGCGGACGCGGGCGTCCCACTCGCGAACTTCATCATAATTGTAAGTGTTATCGATCGAGAGCATCGGCGTGCGATGTTTGACGCTGACGAACTCATCGAGGGGCTGGCCGCCGACCCGTTGGGTGGGGCTATCGGGGGTGACCAGTTCAGGATGCTCGGCCTCGATCGCTTCGAGCGTCTTGACGAGCTTGTCGTAGTGCTTGTCGGTAATTTCAGGGGTCGTATCGACATAGTAAAGGCGGTTATGTCGATGGATCTCGTCACGCAGATTGGCTGCGTCGCGGGCGATGTCAGTCGGCATCGGACGGGCCTTTTTCGGGGAACCAGCGGTCGGAGGCCATCGCCAGAATGCCCGAGGCGACGATCAAGACCAGCTCGATCGTGAGCAAGAGCACGCTCCAGCGATCGAACCAGGCGGCGAGTGCCAGCGACCCCGCGCCTGGCGGGGTGGCGCCGGGTGCGGGATGCAAGGCTTTCTGCTGGATCATCGGCGCGATCAGCCAGCCGAGCGTCGTCAAGACGAACGCCCCGCTGACGACCATGAGCACGACATAAAACGGGTTCGGATAGACGATTTTGCGCGACGCGGCCAAGAGATCAGCCTCCCATTAGGGTGGGCCGAGGCCCACGATGCGAGCGGATTCTCAGACCCCGGCGAACACCCATTCGTCGCCGACAATCGTGTAGTCGACAATCTCTTCGGGCTTGAACCAGAGCGCCAGCTCGCGCTGGGCCGACTCTTCGCTGTCGGAGCCGTGCAGGAGGTTGTTCTGCTTGCTGATCGCGAAATCGCCGCGGATCGTGCCGGGGGCGGCGGCAACGCCGTTGGTCGCGCCCAGCATCGAGCGGACGACCGCGATCGCCTCATTGCCTTCGAGCACACCCACGACGACCGGGCCGCCGGTGATGAAGTCGATCAGTCCGCCGAAGAAGGGCTTGCCGTGATGCTCGCCATAATGCTTCTCCGCCAGGGCCTTATCGACCTGGATGAGCTTCAGGGCCGCGACGCGGAGCCCCTTCGCCTCGAAACGGGCGAGGATCGCGCCAACGAGTCGGCGCTGGACGCTGTCGGGCTTGAAGATGACCAGGGTGCGCTGCATGATCGTGAACTCTCCCACCGGGCATGGCTGTCGGATTTTCGTCCGTAGAAACGGACAGCAAGTGTAGTCGCCCTTCGACTTGCGTTCAACCTCAGGCTTCCGACGGCCCTATGTTCCCATCGCTGATCACGTCCCACCGAAGCTCCTGGCACGACTCGGCATCGAGCCGCCAGACGCGCACCTCGGGAGCCTCCCCAAGCAGCGAGACGATGATCCGGGGCACGTCGCCATAGTGGTTTTCGCGAAGGTCGGTCTGGCTTGGCACAGCCTGCCACTTGGGGTGCGAGTGGTAGATCGCCAGGATCTCTTGGCCCTGCGATCGCATCGACTGGATCGCGGCGATCAGGTCGGCGGGGTCGGCGTCGTAACGGACTTCGCTCCGCGAACCGTTGCGGAGCGGGTGGAACGACGATACGACGGGCCTGACCCCGCCCAACAGCCCGCAGGCTTCAAGCGGGCCTTCCCGGACGCAGTGCGCGACCATCAAGTCGCGCACCTTGGCCGGGATCTGGAGCCGGAACGGGGGGGGATCGGGGCGGGTGTCGATGGTCAGGTCACTCGGGAAAGAGCGGGGTTGAGAGGTAGCGCTCGCCCAGGTCGGGCAGGACGACGACGATCAACTTACCCGCGTTCTCGGGCCGCCTGGCGATCTCGAGCGCCCCGAAGGCCGCTGCGCCGCAGGACATCCCGCAGAGCATCCCCTCTTCCCTCGCGAGCCGTCGCGTCGTCTCGAACGAGTCTTCGTCGCGGACCCGGATCACCTCGTCGATGATCTCGGTGTTGAGGACGTCAGGAATGAACCCCGCGCCAATTCCCTGGATCGCGTGCTTGCCCGGCTTGAGCATCGAGCCTTCGCGTTGCTGGGTCAAGATGGGCGAATTGATGGGCTCGACCGCGATAACTCTTACGCTCGGCTTGAGCCGCTTCAAGACCTCGCCGCAGCCGGTGATCGTGCCGCCGGTGCCGACACCCGCGACGAAGATATCGATCTTCCCCTCGGTATCATTCCAGATCTCCATCGCGGTCGTCTTACGGTGGATCTCAGGGTTGGCGGGGTTCTTGAACTGCTGCGGCATGAAGGTGTCGGCCGTTGAGGCGACAATCTCCTCCGCGCGACGCACCGCGCCCGGCATTCCCTCTGCAGCCGGGGTGAGCACGATCTCAGCACCGAACGCCTTGAGCAATCGGCGACGTTCGAGGCTCATGCTCTCGGGCATGGTCACCCGCAATTTATACCCACGCGCCGCGCAGGTGAACGCCAGTGCGATACCGGTGTTGCCGCTGGTCGGCTCGACAATTGTCGTGCCCTTGTGAATCAGCCCGGCGGCCTCGGCCGCGTCGATCATCGCCACGCCGATCCGGTCTTTGACTGACCAGAGCGGGTTGAAATTCTCCAACTTGGCGACGACCTGCCCCACACATCCCTGGGTGACGCGGTTGAGCCGGATCAGCGGCGTGTTGCCGATCGTCTGCGTAATATTGTCATAGATCCGCCCGCGTCCCACTTCCGCTGTCGACATCCCGCGACCTCCTGGCTGGAGAGTGACCAACCCGCTCCCGCATCTCGCTTAGAGCGTCTCGGTCCAAAGTGCTATAAGCATAGCGAAAGTGCGAAAATCGGGCAAGGTGTTGCGCAAATCGCGTGTTCCGCCGGGATCGCCCTGACTGTTTTCGCTTCAATCAGGGATTGCCCCGCAAGCCTTCATTCGGTGCTGGTTGCCGAAAGTTTGGTATCGAGGTAATGGAGGATCGATCGCGAGACGTTGATGACGAGCAAAGCCTCCGCGGGCTCTAGCAACTCCTCGTTAGGGTGGGCCATGCTGGCCTGGTTGCGAAGCGGGTTCATGATGAGTGCGCGATGGACAATCTCGACGTTGTAGACCGGGAAGTCGAACTCGGGCTCTGGACCCCGCTCCAATTCTCGGATCGTCGCCTCGATCTGCTCGCGGAGGGCGACGGTACGCGATTCAGGCGCGATGGGGTTGCCGACCGGGAAGCGTTGGATCACGCCCCGGAGGATCTTCGCCTGGAGGTGCGGCTCGGCCCCGGAGAGGATCGCGATGAAACGCTCGCGGGTCGTGCCCTTGAAGTCGTCCGGGTTGATGTCGACATCGCAATACTCGACGTAGAACTCTTTGTGGGTCCTGTAGCTGAAGTCGCCGAGGTAGCCGCCGTTCACGCCGATGTAGCGGTTGGCTAGCTTCAGGACGAACGAATTGGCCAACCTGATGGTCTGTATCGAGTCTCTCCTCTCAGGCCCGCCACTGGTTCTTTTTTCCCGGATTTTATAGACAAGCGGATTGTTCAAGTGCTGTAGGCTGGGTCTCGACCTATTCATTTATGAAGACAAGAATCGTGCGGCGATCCATTCGATCGCGGAGCGGTCAGGTCGATTTCTACACGCTCGTGACACACGAAAGTGCGTGAGATCCTGACAACGGATCTCGGTCGGATTGCGCTCCGAACTGCGATTCGGACGGTTCGAGGCGGCTAATGACTGTGCGTGTGGTTCCCTTATTGGTGTCGCGAAATGTCCGGTCTGGACTCGGC